>JAYTVM010000397.1:0-4180 GCA_043743995.1 Pirellula sp.
TGGAGGTGGGAAAATTTCAGACTCGTATTTTCCTACCCCCATTTTCCTACCCGTTCCTCTCGCAGCGTTAGAAGAAGAATGGAATGAGTTGGTCGTCCGATGGCTCCCAAGCTTGCGCTATCGGCGTGATTGGCGGGTAACACAACGCTACTGAACTATTTTCGTGGCGCAAGCACCAAGTCACGTCCGCGTTGAAGATGAATTGTGATTAACGACGCAGCCTCCTCTGCCTTGCCAGAGATGATGGCACTGACGATCGCTTGATGTTCATCAAGACTTTCCTTGGATCTCAATGGCTGAAGGCGAAAGACGCGGGCAATGACGCGATGCATTCGGTTCTTTAAGTCGAGCATCGTGCGATAAATGGCTTTATTGCCATACTGCTCTGCCAACACCAAATGAAACGCCGCATCGCGCTCGACCCAGTCAACAACGTCCGCCGTGTCCGCCGTCTCGCGTTGCAGAGCCAAGTTGTCTTGAAGGAAGGATACTTGCGTTTCGGTAATACGCTTGGCTAAGCCGCGAACAACATGTGTCTCCAAGGCAGTTCGGATTTCATATTGATCTGCAATTTCATCGATGGGAAGCTCGCGAACCAAAATGCATTGCTGGGGAGAGATCGTCACAAATCCTTCCACCTCGAGTCGCTCTAAGGCTGATTTTATGGGGGTTTTGCTCATTCCAAGCATCAGAGCCAATTTTCGTTCCGCCAGAAACGAACCGGGTGGGAACTCCTCGTCCATGATTTTCTGTTTAATCACATCGAACGCGCGTTCTTTCAGCAACGATCTGTTGTGGGTCCGTTTTTCCGGAGCACCTTCTCGCTTTTCGTGAGTCCGAACTACATTGTTATTAATGGCTTCACTCCATTGCATTTAGAGTATCTCAAATTCACGTGGAAAAAGCCGCTAATTCGGCACTTCATGGCTTTAATCATACTGAGATCTCACTAGAATATCAATCCTCTGCTTAGCGACTTCTCGTTCCTAACCATGGCGGTACAGTCGGCAAATCGCAACTCGTTGAACAAGGCGTAGGAAAGTGATGATTCAGCGGATGCCGACCGAATTCGTCTTGGGTGCGATTTTCCTGAGTCTAATTGCATCTCAACCATCGGCTGTACAAGGACAGGATCGCTCGCAACGATTTCTATATCCATCTAGCAATGGCCAACTTGTCTACACCCCGGATTCTCTTGGCAATCGGGTTCCAGACTACTCCCACTGCGGTTTCCACTCGGGAAACGCACCCATTCCCGAAGTCCAAGTCAAGATCTTGGTCGAAGCCATCGAGATAGATGCGACGGCTGTCATCCAAAAAGCCATCGATTACGTTTCCGATTTGCCACTCAATGCAGAAGGATGTCGAGGCGCGGTCTTACTTGGCCCTGGAACATTTAACGTCCATGGGCAGCTGAACATCCGGCGTTCCGGAGTGGTCTTGCGAGGTTCGTACAAAGGAACGACGATTCGCGCGAAGGGTTGCGATCGAAGAACCGTTATACGCATCCATGGATCTGGTTCACCTTTACTTGGGAGGGAGGTCTCGATTTCAGACAGCTACGTCCCCGCAGGAGCAACTCAAATCAGGGTGAACGAATCTGCCACGTGGGAGGTTGGTTCCGAAGTTGTGATCACGCATACAAGCAGCCTCGCATGGATTGCATCGATCGGTATGAATCGCTTTCCAACCGATGACAAAGGCTCCTGGCTCGACTGGAAACCGCGTTCGTTGAATGTGCAATGGGAACGAACCATACAAAAAACAGAGGGCCAGACGATCTCTCTCGATGCTCCTCTGACATGCTCGATCGACGCCAAGCTGACCACCGGAACCGTACGCAGCATCGCGTGGCCAGAGCGTATCGACAGAATCGGAGTCGAGTCATTGCGGATGGTTTCGGATTCGAATTCCCAAAGCCCCAAAGACGAAGATCACGCCTGGGATGCGATCGGTATCGAGAAAGCATGCGACATTTGGGTTCGGGATATCTCGACCAGTGGATTCGCAGGATCGTCCGTTTCTGTCTTGGAAACGGCCAAGCGTGTCAGCGTAATACGATGCACTTCGACCGCACCTATCTCGGAACATGCGGCAGGTCGGCGTCGAACGTTTTACACTTGTGGTCAGAAGACGTTGTTTCAATCGTGCGAGTCCGATTCGGGTCGCCACGACTTTGCTGTGGGGTACGTCGCGGCCGGCCCGAACGCATTTGTAGACTGTCACGCCACCAATGCTCAAAGTTTCAGCGGACCCATTGAAAGTTGGGCAACGGGTGTGCTTTACGACAACACCACCATCGATGGCGGAGGATTGTCTCTTTCCAACAGGGAAATCGATGGCCAAGGAATCGGTTGGACGACTGCCAACTCCCTTCTTTGGCAATGCACAGCTCCGATCATTACTTGCCGCAATCCTCCTGGCCACCAAAATTGGGCGATAGGATGCTGGGCTGGTTTCAACGGGGATGGGCATTGGAAGTCGATGAATGAATTCGTAAAGCCAGATAGTTTGTATCGTGCCCAACATGCCGAGCGGATGGAGCCATCGCTCAGCCAGGCCATACTTAGTGCAAAACCTGTTTCGCCAGAATTCAACTTGGTTTCGGTCGAAGACCAACACAGAACCAAATTTGCGATGACGGCTACGGGATTGCCGAAGCAATACACCAAGTCGCAACCGCTCTCGATTCGAAACGGGTGGCTTTGCATTGGAGATCAACTTGTTTCCGGCAATCGATCCGGCACGATGTGGTGGCGTGGGTCGATGCTGCCTTCACGAACCTCCGAATTTGGAGTTGGAGTGACGCGATTTGCTCCAGGTCGGTTCGGCAAGGGCTTTACCGACGATCTCAACGAACTCACCGATTCGATGGTTGAGAATAATCAATCGATTCTTGAACATCACTGGGGGCTTTGGTACGATCGGCGCCGCGACGACCATGAAATGATTCGGCGAATGGACGGCGAAGTCTGGGCTCCATTTTACGAACAGCCTTGGGCTCGGAGCGGTCAGGGATTGGCTTGGGATGGATTGAGCAAATATGACCTGGAGACCTTCAATCCATGGTATTTTTCTCGGCTGCGCGAGTTTGCATCGCATTGCGATTCCAAGAATCGCATCTTGCTGCAACAGATGTACTTCCAACACAACATCCTAGAGGCGGGTGCCCATTGGGCCGATTTCCCATGGCGCAGCGCCAACTGCATTCAGTCCGTTGGCTTCCTCGAACCGCCACCGTACGCCAACAAAAAGCGGATCTTTCAAGCCGAAGAGTTTTACGACGTGGGGCATCCTGTTCGACGTGGGCTGCATGTTGCCTACATTCGCCACTGCCTGTCCAACATGCTTGAGCACACCAATGTCGTTTTCTCAATTGGCGAAGAGTTTACAGGGCCAGCCGCCTTTGTTCGCTTTTGGCTTGAAACCATCGCGGAATGGAAAAAAGATCATCCAGATGCTTCGCCATTGATTTGCCTTGCATGCACCAAAGATGTTCAAGATGAGATCTTGGAAGACGTTCGTCTCAACGCACTAGTTCAGATCATCGATCTCAAGTACTGGTGGTACGCTGCCGACGGCTCGCTCTACGCGCCGTTGGGTGCGGCCAACCTTGCCCCTCGGCAGCAACTCCGAGAATGGAAAGGAGACAAGAGCCGTTCCGATATGCAAACGGCCAGACAAATCCACGAGATGAGACTGCGATTCCCCGACAAAGCCATTTTGTGTCCGACTCCTACCAAGAGCAGTTGGGCAACGATCGCAGCTGGCGGCTCGATACCAACTCACAAGCCTGCCATTTCAGAACGTATCCTTGCCACGATCCCACATTTGGTTCCGATGGAGTCGATGGAAGGGAATAAATTTGGATTGGCCAAAGCGGGTGAAAAGTACATGATTTGGGGGCCCGGCAACGATCGCTGGACGTTGCTTCTGGCATCCTTTCACAAAGAGTTTTCCGGCCAGTGGATCGATCCAATTAGCGGTGCAACGGTTCGCGAAGTGCGAGTTGTCAAAGGCGCTGATTTTTCGGAAATGCCACCTACTTCTGATGCTCACTTACTTTGGCTAGAATCGCGTTAAGAATGATAGGGGTAGGGAAGCCGGGTAGACCGGCTCCCCTCCCTCCAAACCGTACGGGCGGTTTTCCCGCATACGGCTATCCAGTTAGTAGGTTCCC
>JAYTVM010000398.1:0-4172 GCA_043743995.1 Pirellula sp.
TTCAAATCCGAAATGGCTGTGGCCGATGCGTCCGTTCGAACCGGCGACATCGGGGCTGTCTCTCGCGTGCCGATTCGCAATCGGAAAGTACTGGATGGCAAGAATGGACCGGGCAGCGAATCGATGTCGGTATCAAAGCGCAAGGTTGCGGTATTCGCAGAAGCGTTGTAGGAAACCGTGGCTGGAAAGAACGCCGGCAAATCATCCGTATTGCGGACCGTATCGGCCGTGTAAATCAGTTGGTAGAAAGAAGGATTTTCCACACTGCGAGCCGTGGGCTTACCAGTCACTGCGTCGTTTTCAACGAGAAGCTTGTCGTTATCAAAATAAACGACGATTGTATTGCGCTGCTGTTCGATAGAACCGTCCGCGAGCCGTACTACAGGTTGCGGAACAACTGCCGTCACCTTCGATCCCAAGTCCAATCGAAAGTCGATGGTGTCTTGACGTGTGTTTGCATTTGACGGAACAAACAAATCGCCGTTCGTATTGCGAAGTCCCCGAATACCTCTGCCAGCATCATCGAAGCCGAAAACTTCCAAACGATACACATCGTCGGGCAAATTCTCCGCAAATCGCAAAGTGACTTCATTTTCGTTAGGGCGATCACCAATCACGACCGCGCCTGGCTGAATAATCACATCATTGTTCGACTTCATTCGAATTGGGCTGTAACTGGCGGGATCAACGTTACCCAATCGTGCCGTCGCCAATCCACCATTGATTTTGGCTGAAAGGCGAGGCGAAACCACTGCCGAAGCATTGATCAAATTGACAAGTCGCTGAGCCGTTCCTAGGTCAGGAATGGCTACGGTAGGTACCGCGCTTGGATTCGAATTCAACGTGATGGTGACGTTGACGCCGCTGATCCCAAACGTCGGGTCGCCCGTTGGCCCCAGGTCACTTCGCAAGACATTGATCGTCAACTGGTCGGCTGCATTGCGACTGGAGAGCAGGATATCGACCCGACCGTTCGATCCGAAATCAGAGGTAACACTCGGCAGCGTGAACGAACCATCAAGCCCCGCTCGCGTCACACGAATGCCGCCGACAGTCGCCGCGTCGATCACTTGCGAATCGTCAAAGCGAAATGTCAACTCGCGCGGCGCGATATTGCGAATCACCCCGTTCTCGATCAAATCGCTATTGTTAGGCTGAACACCAATCAACTGCGGACCGGCCGCTAGCAACTGACGGGGTTCCAAGGACTCGAGCAAATAACGACGAAGCGTCCTGCGTTTTTTCCCGCTGGATGCCTTGGCATTTTTAGGTGTATTGGTATTGATAGCAGAACTCGTGTTGCGAAGCCGGCGGATGGTCATCACCAACCCTCAGTGCAAAAGTAGCCAGGAACCCCTTGCGACGAATAATTCCGCAAGGACGTGAAAATTTGTGTCTCGAACCCACATTCGCTAATTCGTTAACGGAAGACAAAGCGACCTTAGCGGCGGTGAGTTCAAAAGAACACTCGTTTTCGAGTATAATTGGGTAGGATATGGATGCAAACTTGTGTAGCCCCCCTTCGCGAATCGGCACAACCAAAACGGGTCGGAACCACCCTAAAGAATGGGTCGAACCGCGTCCTTCGCGACTGAAAAAGCATCTTATTTTACTAAAACCACTCGCCTACTATGGTCATCAACCTCAGAACAGGACGGTTTTGCGGCCTTTGACGTCCATTTGGATACAAAAACCCCCGAAAGGTTCCGAAGCCAATGGAAGGAAATTCAACTCTTGAAGAATTCGGGAAAAATTTAGGTTGTTTCCGTTTTGTCGTCCTTGAACACGAACTTCCCCCGGAATCGGGACGCCCCTCTCATTGGGACCTGATGCTCGAACAGCCCCCAGAATGGGGTGGTATGTTATTGACTTTTGAAGTTCCCAATCCACCAGCCGTATGGGGACCGCCCACCGTGGTACTAAAATTGCCAGACCACCGGTCCCTCTACCTAGACTACGAAGGGCCGATTTCCCGCAACCGAGGGAGTGTAAGGCGTGTCCTTCAGGGTCACATGCATTGGCTAGAGAAAACACCAGAGTTTTTGACATTAAGACTGCTAACCGCCGTGATTACGTCAGGAAGTAACACTGTTTTAGGGCCGCTAGGTGTCCTCGAAATTAGGAAAAACCTTGGCGAAGCCAATCTCGGCGAGTGGGAAATGATTCTGCGACTTCTGGATAACGGGACTACCGTCAAATGGTATCCTACGAAATAGGCCCGATAAGTTAGTTTTGAAGTTACGCTTTTCGCAATCTTTCTGTTGGCCAGAGGCCATCCTCAGTTCTGTTGGCCGAAGGCCATACTCAGCGTAGCCATGGGCAACGCCCCTGGAAACTCACATGAAACGAGAGGGATGCGCATGATGGACTGCAGAATCGTTTCTAGCGATTCCCACGCCCTTCGTACCTCAGGGCGTGCCACCCAATTTACAGGTAGATTTCAAACTGCCCCTTCCTTGCAGACCTACGAGAACATTTGAAATTTCCCGACCGCTTCAAAGGCGTTCTCAAAATGCCGGATGGTGGGCCGACCTGGTTTTTTGCCGAGAACGACTTCGATCACATCGGCGCGTCCGGCTGACTCAAGCAATCGATGCCGTTTCATATAAGTCATGGCCGTTTTGGAAATCTTTTCTTGCTTGGCAGCGTCCACCGCATCGCTCGGACCACCGATGTTGTCGCGACACTCCGCCCAAGTCTTTACCTCTACAAATACAACGATCCGGCGTTGCCAAACCGCGATGACATCGATTTCGCCAGACTTCAAACGATACGATTTTTCGAGAACGATAAAACCTTGTCGCTCGAGGAAAATGGCCGCAATTCGCTCTCCGTACGCTCCGACCGACTCCGTCGGATTTCTGAGTGGATACGAAAGCGACAATCGCCATCGAGTCCAACTAGCCAAGACTGCACGTGTGGTCTCTCGGTACGAAATCCTAACTTTCGGCCAACTCTGTTTTGATTTCAAAAGTGCAAATGCGTCAGAAATCCGCCTTCGAATCTTGATCGCCATCTTCTTCCAAATCCTTGTAATTCACCGGAGAAATCGCCTTCTTAAGCGTCTTGACCATGACATCCACCGGTGGCTCCAAACCAGTGAACAAACGGTACTGATAGGCCGCTTGTCGAACGAACATCTGCAAGCCAGAAATCACCGGACAGCCAGTCGCCCTAGCCCCCTTGAGGAACAACGTCTGCTCTGGATTATAGACGGTGTCAAATACCAAAGTCCCCCCCTTGAGCTTATTCGTCTGGAATGGAGTCTCATCCATATCTGGAAACATTCCAACCGGTGTTCCATTGATTAAGATCTTTGGCTCGATCGTGTGCCTATCCTCCCAATCAATCCATCGACAATTCAAGTGTTTTGCCAACGACTCGGAAGCAACTCGGTTGCGACTAGTCACGGTGATGGAAGCTCGACGCTGGGCAAGCCCATAGCCTATGGCTCGCGACACGCCACCCGCACCCAAAATCAAAACCGATTCTTTTTCAAATGGTTCCTGATTCCCAGTCCATTTGGCCATGGCTTCGGTCAAACAATCCATGGCTGCGCGGTAGTCGGTGTTGTATCCAATCAGCTCCTTGTCCTCGCTATTTGCAAAAACGACGGTATTGCAAGCGCCGATCCCCTGCGCGGCCGATTCGGCTTGGTCTAGTAAGGGCAAAATGGTTTGCTTGTGCGGAATCGTCACACTCAAACCGCCAATGCCCTCTTCTTTGCACCAAGCCAAAAACAATTCCAATTCTTCTGGAGCGACACGAAATGGCATGTACCGGAAGTTCAAATTATTAGCAAAAAAAGAAGCATTATGGATCAGCGGACTGTAGGAATGGGCCACAGGATCGGCCACCACACCGTAAAGCTTCGTTTCTGAATCGATCGTGTCTGCTCGGTAGATATGCTTCATTTGGTCGAAACTAAGTTGGCCAGGAGCAACTTTTCGTTCCGTATTGAATACACAAAAAGTGAACGGTGCTCCGTATCGTGTTGCCAATATGCGGCTCGGGGTTCCGTAGTCACCCATGCTGATGCCAATGGTCGGCACCGCTGCCGATTCCATCAATTGCAGCATGCGAATCGTATCGCTGAACGCATTGGCCTGAACGGCAATTTTGACAATGTCCGCGTCGAGTTTCGCCAATCCAGCGTGCAACGATTCTAAGTT
>JAYTVM010000399.1:0-55679 GCA_043743995.1 Pirellula sp.
CCCGTCGTCGGCCAAGGCCCTTTCGTGATGAACACTCGCGAAGAAATCCAGGAAGCGATTCGTGACTACCAAGCGGGAAAGATGGGAATCTTGTTGTAGAAGCTGTCGCGAAGTAATTTGCGTTGCTGGACTCGCAGAACTCGGGTCAGCAAGCCTACAATCACGGTACGTAGCGATGAAACGCATCGCGACCGTCATTGCTTAACGGTGCTTAACCGAGGAGCCGTATGACGTGAAGCGAACCACGTATCCGAAATACGCAGCCTTATTGCGCAACTTGAAATTGGGGACGAGTAACTCTCCTAAAAGGCTTGAGCTTGAACAGGCAATTGCGGACGCCGTTGCGAAATCTCCTACGTCATTTCAAACCAACATCCACTTCAGTGAAAGTTACCAGAATGGAACCCGTAAACTTCAGAAAGTCTTTTTTCAGGATGTTCAGTTTTGGAAACCCAAGTTCGTTCGTCGCAGACCGTTTTTATGCAGCCGCAACGGCTGATTGTTCCATTGTTCCAGCGTCCGTATGTATGGAACGAAGAGAACCAGTGGGAGCCACTATGGAATGATTTGCTGCGTTTGTCCGAGCGGTTGCTGGCCAGTCCCCATGCGAAGCACTTTCCGCATTTCCTAGGCGCTGTGGTTTTGCAACAAGTTCAAAACCCAATGGGGACGATGCAGGAGCGGACGATCATTGATAGCCAACAACGACGGACGACACTGCAACTGCTATTCGATTCGTTGCACGCGCAGCTTGTTGCGGCGGAGGCACATGCGGCAGCGATGCGGCTCGAAACGAAGTTGTCGCTCGCGAAGTGTTTACTCGATTCAAGCGATATGCAAATGAAGTCGGTGAAACTATGCCGGAACTGCTCAAGCAGATCAAGGCATCGGCGGATGTCTATCGCGAGTTCATCCAAAACGGTGCTAAGTTGATGGGGCCGATCGATAGCCTCGGCCTATTCGCATATCGTACCGGCGTATTGGAGAGTGAAGTCATCAAGCCGATCTCGCTGTTGCTTCTCGAGCCACAACTGCCAAAAATACCCAGTGACCAATTGGCAAAGTCACTCGCCGTATTGGAAAGCTGGATGGTGCGGCGGATGCTAATTCGCGCAACGACAAAGAGCTACAGCCAGATCGTCGCGGAGTTGATTCGGTTCCTTCGCGACAAAGATCGCGCGACTATTGGCGACGAAATCGAGTCGTTCTTCCTGAATCAAAAGAGCGATAGTCGCTATTGGCCTGACGATGACGAGGTCCGCGAAGAACTAAAAGTCTTGCCTGCGTATCGGCGGCTTGGTCGAGGACGATTGCGAATGGTGATCGAATCGATCGAAGATCACCTGCGCGGCTTGGTTGGAACAAAGACAGGACTTGGTGGCGAACGGGTTGTGCGAGGAAAGCCGCCAATCGAACATGTGATGGCGCGCAAGTGGACGATGCACTGGCCGCTGCCCGATGGATCGCGCGGCGAAGGCGAGCGAGACGCACTGCTCCACACGCTAGGCAATCTAACGCTGCTCACTTCACGTTTGAACTCGAAAGTCTCCAACGGTCCCTGGGTTGGTGAAAGCGGCAAACGACAGGGGCTAGAGGCGCACGACGTTTTGTTTCTCAATCGCGAACTGCTGAAAACCGCAAACGATTCATGGAGCGATTCGATGATTCGGCAGCGATCGCGGTTGCAGCAATCATCAAGTCGGCCGTTGGCACGGAAATGCCTTTCAGCAATAGACATCCTCGTATTTTCCCAAATTGCTCAGCACAATCAGAATCGAAATCAAGGATTTCAACATCCAATAGCAGGTCGTTGATCTTGGCAATCAATCGGAGCGGGGCGGTCGAGTGATGGGCGCCTGCAAATAGTTCACCTAAGACTACGGTCGAAATGAAAAGCCCGCCTCCATGCTGGATGAATCGGTGAGCCAATCCGCTGGGACGGTTTAGGTGAGCAGAACAAATGTTCGTATCGAGAAGGAAACTCACTCTGGTTCAATATCCGAACGTCGTTCTAGCTTTCGATCTTGTTGAATCTTGTCCATGACTGCTCCCATCTCTGGATGATCGTTCCAGCCGCCTGCCGAGCGACGGATTCCTTCTCCCCAAGTACCGTTCTTGGTAACGAGCTTTACCTGCACTTCGACCTCTTGGCCTTCGGATACTCCGAGGTCTTCGTCTAACTCAATCGTTTTACCGTGAACAACACCGTGTACTGTCTTTGTCATTTTTGATTCTCGGGCAATTGGGTTGTGTGCTTTGATTCAGTCGCGTTTGGTTACCGAAATTCGGCATTGCGTCGACTAACGCAATCAAATCCGTCGTTGGCTAGGTTTCTTGACCGAGCAGTACATTAAATCTAATGCATTTCTTGGGCCGTCGCAAAGCCAGTCGCTGCCCCAAAAGCGTGACGCGTTGCGTATCAATCCGGCGAAGGAATGCGAAGGCCTCGAATGCGGGAGGCCTATTTTGGTTTTTTGGGTTTGACAGTGGATTCGGCTTTGACCGTGGATTCGGCTTTTTTGCGATTCGATTGCAATTTCGATTTCACTGCGACCGCCCCTGCAACGTTGACCGCCCCTGCAACGTTGGCCGTCGCTCTACTTGCCGACTTGGCCGATTTCGATTGGACCGCCGGGCGGTCGTTTGACCTCTCCAATTTCTCCATCGCTTCTCTTAATGAGACCGAGAGGACCGGCTCTGTTGGCTTGATTGTGGGCCGAGTGCTTTTTCGCTTCGCATTGGATAACTTGGCCGCCTGAACAACGGCTGGTTTGGCGTCCTCGCGCTTGGAAGCAACCGGTTTCAGTGGCTTCGGTTTCAGTGGCTTCGGTTTCGGTACTGCGTTCTTGTCGGCTTTCGTTATCATCGCGGACGGACCCGTTACGAGATCAATCCCGAAAAGCGCGCCCAAGTCCGCTTCGGCAAGCCCGTTTTGAGAACTCTCCGATTTTGGTTGGCTAGAAAACGATTCACCGAACGCCGGATTGGACACCACTTCGCTGATCAACTCATTCTGCTCAACGCCACGTAGCACGAAAAGCAACTCGGGTGCATTGTCCAATCGATTTCCGATCCCGTACATGACTGCCGCTAAGTGTTTGCATAGGTAGGCTGAGTCGGGACAACTGCACTTGAAATCGATCTCGGATGGTTGCGGAAACAATCCGATCTTCGGGCTGGTCAGTCGCTGAAGAACTGCGTTGCTGAGTTTGCCTCGCAATAGATCCATCATGGAATGAATGGACTGCGAACAGTCAAATTTAATGCACTGCCAATGCTTGGGTGCTAAAGTCTTGATCTGGATTGCAATTCTGTATAAACTCGAACCACTAACGAGCGCTGTGATACTCCCCTTTTCAATTTGCAAATCCACAATCGAGCCGTTCCTTGCATAAGAACGGCCCCGCGGCAATCGATTTGAGAAGTCGCTATAGCTCTCGAGATTGGTGCACCACGCCTCCCCCCAAAATGTCGTCGCCATTTTTCGGCCAACAATACACACGGGGCAACGGGCTGGCCCCTTCGCATTTGCCTTTTTGTCGAGCTTGGCAATTTCTCTCGCAGCCTGCGCTCTTCGTTGTGCTACAGGCACGTAAGGTGCCCAGCCTCCACCGCCTCTGCCTCTACCCCATCCCATGGTTCGATTCCTTTGTTTGCAAAGTGCTAAAACGCATTAATTAATTAGGTCAAAGCTTTGCTGATATCCAAGGCTACAAATTTCATGAGCTGCTGATTGGACATCTCTGTCAAATTCAGCTCCCCTTCTTCGCTGAATAACTCTTGACTGATCGATTTCTTATCGCGAATCATTTGGTCGATCTTCTCTTCCAATGTACCCCGGCACACGAACTTATGAACCAGGACATTGCGTTTTTGCCCGATCCGGAAAGCCCGATCGGTCGCTTGATCCTCTACCGCAGGGTTCCACCAACGATCAAAATGAACCACATGGCTGGCCTGTGTCAAGTTCAATCCGGTCCCACCCGCCTTGACCGAGATGACAAAGAAAGGCGGTCCAGCCTCCTCCTGAAACTCCTCCACCAACTTGCTGCGCGATTTGGCCGGCGTTTTGCCAGTCAAAATCAGACCCGGTCGGCCGAAGAGGGTTGCCAGAAAATCGAATAGGGGTTGGCACATCGATTGGAATTGCGTGAAGACCAAGACCTTTTCTTGCTTCTCGCAAATCGTCTCGCAGATTGCTTGCAATTCCGTAAACTTGCCCGAATCCTGCTGAACGAACTTTTCTTGTTTGAGATACAGGGCTGGATGATTGCAAAGCTGCTTCAATTGCATCAAAACCGACAGCACCAGGCCGCGTCGTTGAATGCCCGTGGCCGTGTCGAGCATTTTCTCAAGCTCTAGGACAATCTTTTGATAAAGGGCCGTTTGCGTCTCCGACAGCCCGCAATCCACTCGCATCTCAGTCTTGTCCGGCAAGTCAGGCGCAATCGCCGGATCCGTTTTGAGTCGCCGCAAGATGTAAGGCCGAACCAACTTGCGAAGCGACGCGATCCCTCGATTGTCGTCGCGGTTGAGGAATTTTTTGAACTGAGACGCCGTGCCCAGCAACCCCGGCGAACAAAAATCGAATAGCGACCACAAATCGCCCAAGTGATTCTCAACGGGTGTTCCTGTCAATACGATGCGACCCTCCGCCTGAAATTTCTTGACGGCTTTGGCCTGCGATGATCCCGAGTTCTTGATGGCTTGCGCTTCGTCTAGGACCAAAAATCGCCAAGGAACATCGGCCAACCAGCCTTCGCGTCGCGCTAAGCCATAGGTCGTAGCAACCAAGTCGTATTCTGCCAGTGCATCCACCGGGTTTTCCGCCACGCGTTTCAGCGTACTCGCCTCATGATGCGAACGATGCGCAACGAACATTTTCAAGCTGGGCGCAAATCGTTCGACTTCGCGTTGCCAGTTCCCGAGCAAAGATGTCGGGGCAACCAACAAACTAGGTGAACGAATTGCCTGTTTCTGCTTGGGACTGACGGGTTGCGATTTTGTCTGCAGTAGGAGGGATATCACTTGGATCGTTTTACCCAAACCCATGTCGTCCGCCAAACAAGCTCCTAAGCCGAGTTGAGTCGTGAACCAGAGCCAACGTACCCCGTCTATTTGATAGTTGCGCAGGGTTGCATTTAAGTCTCGATGCGGATCGATTTGAACGACCCCGCTTGGGTCGCGAAGCGTATCGAGTATTTCATGTAGCCAATCGCCCGCTTCGACACGCGACCATTGTCGAACTCCTTCGTCAACCGCCAGTCCGCCGATGTGAGTGCCGGAAAGCAATCGAAGCCCCTCTAGAAATCCGATGCCTGACGCATGCTCGCTTTCGAGTTTGGCCCATTGGTCCATGGCTTGTTGCAGACGCTGGTCATCGACTTGAACCCATTGGCCCCTAAGAAGCGTCATGCCTTCTCTGGCCGACATCAATTGCTTAAGTTCCTCTTGGCTAAGAGGTTCGCCTTGGAATGCAATGTCCACTTGGAAATCGAGCGCCTCAATCAAACTCACCCCAGGCTTTTTCTTTTGGCCAATGCGAACTTGAATACTTGGACGCGGCGGACGAGACGCGTTCCACCAATTCGGTACGCGCACAATGACGCCAGCTTGCTCCATTGCGGGTACAGCCGTCAGGAACTCATACGCTTTTTGAATCGACCATGCTTGCGCGGAAAACAAGGCTCGCGATTCGAGCAACTCCTGAATCAGCTTACACTTTTCCGAAGCTCGCTGAACCGGCTCCAGCAAGACGTTCAGTTGTTCCGTATCTTTTTCCAGGATCGATCGCTTGAGAGCATCCGCCAAGGGGATATGACGCAGGCTGCCCGTCGTTGAATGGCCATCGGTATACGTGGCAAGGAAGGCAAATGGTAATTGCTCATTCTTTTTGTTTTCAGCCAAATGAAACGTAACGCGCCCGACGAGATTCCAAGCTGCATTGAGCTCATGCAAGTAGCCAGCCAGATCCACTTTTGCAGACTTGATCGCATTCTTGGTGTAACCGTCGAGCTCATGCCAAACCGCTTTGAGAGATTCGATGTTCAGGTATTCAAGTCCACGCATCGCAGGGGCCGAATCGATGCGTTCGATGAGATCCTCGTCCGATGGCGGTCGAGGACTGGTCCAATGCTTGGCCTCTTGAGAGGCGTTTCGACAAAGTGCTTGAAAATAGCTTTCTGCGAATCGGCGCCAGAAGCCAAGCGGCAGATTCAGCAAACCATCGAACTGCTTGGACGCAAGAAGTGTAAGACCTAACCACTGAGATTTTCCAAAGCCATCCATCAACAATTGCGCCATCGAGGAAGCAATGGGCTTGACTAATGGATCGTCGTTGACTTCCAAAAACAAGCGGCCCTGGGGCGAGATACAAACCGCGAGACGAAGATCCGATTCAGGCATAGCTGGGTCTTGGCTAAGTTGGATGGATGGGCGGTCACAGGATTACCTAACCTAGACCAAGTTCTTTCGCACTGCCCAAACCGCTGCTTGAGTTCGATCTGACACGCCTATCTTGCGCAGAATATGTTGAACATGTTCTTTCACGGTCTCGTAGCTAATGCCAAGCGACTGTGCAATTTCTTTATTGGTAAGTCCATTGGCTAGTTGCTTAAGAACTTCGCCTTCACGTTGGGTGAGAGGAATCTCAGATTCGCTCCCGACTCGCATCGTAGCCAACGAGCCAGTAACTCGTCTCAGTTCCTCACGACTCCAAATACTTTCGCCTTTGGATGCGCGTTGAACAGCATCTAAGATCTTATCTTGTGAATCTGTTTTGAGCAGGAAACCGTTCGCGCCTAAGGCCACCGCCCTAGCGATGTAGGTCGGATTGTCGTACGAGGAAAAGATCAGCACCGGTTGTGTGGGTGAATGTGTCTTGATTTTCCCGAGCAGTTGCAATCCATCTCCCCCTGGAAGACGAACATCGACGATTACCAAATCGAATTTGGAAGCCACAAACTTATTATAGCCGTCGTGGGAGGTCGATGCCTCGTCCACTATTTCCGCGTCGGTACCGATAAGCATCTGCCGAAAGCCTAATCGCACAATTTCGTGGTCATCGACAAAAAGGATTTTGGAAGTCAAGTAGCACCTCGTTTGGCAATTCGATTCAACGGGGTGTTGATTCCGGAGGGGAGGGATCCCCCTACTTGGCGGGATTTCACTAGACTAAAAGAGGGGAGCATTCTACGCGGGAGACCGGGTTTGTGTTCGGAAATGCGAAAAAGGCGTGAAGAAGCAATACCCCACCTTAGCATGCAAATGTGGTGAATACCATGCTGGCGCCTGTTTTTGTCTTTGTTAATCGTCAAGTGCACCGGATTTTGGAGCCGTTTTTTGGTTCAAGCCAGTTCTTTCGAATGATCTGGCATCGCAGGCGGTAAGGATGCTATTTTCATTCCGCGAGGGTTTTTGCGTGCCAGCAGGTTTGCGTGCAAGAAATCCAAGTTTGGACGAGCAGTGCAAGCAAAGGAATGCGAAATGTACAAGCTTTTATTGTGTTGGCGCTACTTGAAGACCCGGTGGATCGCCTTAGCATCGATCGTTTCCGTAACTTTAGGCGTTGCGACATTAATCGTCGTCAACAGCGTTATGGATGGCTTCACTTCGCAGATGCAGGATCGAATGCATGGCATTCTGAGCGATCTCGTGGTTGAAACGCGCGGCACCAATGGGATTTCGGAACCGAATTGGTACATCGAACGCATTCGAGCCCGGATTGGCAACTCGGTTGAAGGAGTTACCACCGTGGTGACGCTTCCGGCCATGATGACATTTCATCACAACGGTGCGGCGCATACCCAGCAAATCAATTTGATCGGAATTGATCAAAAAACGTACGCGAGCGTGAGTGACTTTAGCAAGTACTTGATTCATCCGGACAACCAGTCCAAGTTGGATTTCAATTTGAAACAATCGGGCTATGCACCGGATCGCGAAGCGTTGCAACCGTCTGGGTGGGAATATCGAAACCGTGTTGAGCAGTTAAAAAAAGAGAGGCTTACTCAATTGGAGCAGTATCGTGAGCTCCAAGAGAAAATTGCGGTCGAACAGCGAAAACAACTTTCCAATCAGTTGCAAGATAGCCATGTCGGCACGCCTACGCTGGAATCCAATCGGGAATCCGCTACGGAACCGAACACAATCGAAGCGATGCTTTCCGGCCCTAGTATTCAACCGATTCCATCAGGTGAGGGACGAGGTCGAGTGTTTGATGCATCCAAGGAACAGCGAACGGGGATTGTGCTTGGAATTGGAATTGGGAGTGTTCGAGGCCGAGACGTGGCTGGTAAAGTCAAAGACTATTTCTTTATTCGACCAGGTGATGACGTCAGCGTTGCATTTCCCAACGCAGGTACTCCACCCCGAGCCATTGATGAGATGTTTACCGTCGTCGATTTTTACGAAAGCAAGATGAGCGAATACGACGCCACCTTCGCCTTTGTGCCTATTGAATCGCTACAAAGAGCTCGGGGTATGATCGACCCTTTATCCAAAGTTGGAGCCGTCACCTCGATTCAAATCAAATTGAAAAAAGGCTCGGATCTTTCTGCTGCCCGTGATGCCTTACGAGACGAGTTCCCACCCACCGAATCCTACGTTCAGGTCAACTCTTGGCGCGACACGCAGGGACCTTTGTTGGCAGCCGTCCAAATGGAGACCACCATTCTAAATGTTCTTTTGTTCATGATTATCGCCGTGGCTGGCTTTGGTATCCTGGCGACGTTTTTCATGATCGTTGTTGAAAAGACACGAGACATCGGTGTACTCAAATCGCTTGGCGCACCTGGAACTGGGATCGCCTCGATCTTCTTGGGGTACGGTGTTCTGCTCGGTTCCGTCGGTTCGGGTGCCGGTGTTGTCTGTGGACTTCTTTTCGTTTGGAAGATCAATCAAATAGCCAGAATCTTGGAGTGGTTCACCGGACGCGAGGTCTTTGACCCGACCGTCTACTATTTCGACTCGATTCCAACCATCATCCATCCATTTACTATCGTCTGGGTCAGCATCGGCGCGGTCTTGATCGCGATCATGGCAAGCGTCTTGCCATCCATTCGTGCGGCTCGCATGCATCCTGTAGAGGCCTTGCGTTATGAATAGCAACACACCTGCGAAAATGCTCACAAAGCCATCAACACCTGCCGTCGGTCCCTACCGCGTTGTTCGACCAGAACTCGAATTGGATTCCATTGAGAGCGAGATCGCCACCACAGGGATATCGGAAAGCGTTAGCAGCCGATCCATTGTGGTCGCCCGTGACGTAACGAAATCATACCGTCGGAGCAAAACGATTGTTCCCGTACTCAAAGGGGTCGATTTCAGCGCGGAACGGGGCAAGATCACGGCCATCATCGGCCAAAGCGGTTCTGGCAAAAGTACTTTGCTCCACCTTCTGGGCACCCTGGATAAACCGGACTCGGGCGAAATCCATTTCGATGGTCAACGCACGGACAATTTACCGGCTCGCCAACGTGATGCGTTTCGCAACAAGCAACTGGGAATGATTTTCCAGTTCTATCATTTGCTGCCCGAACTAAGTTTGCTCGAGAATATCATTGCTCCGGCTATGATCGGGCAGAGTATTTTCTCCTATTTTCGTAACCGTTCTGCCATTATTCAACGGGCAAAAGGGCTAGCTGAGATGGTTGGTCTTTCGCATCGGCTGCATCACAAACCGTGTGAGCTCTCAGGTGGCGAAATGCAACGAACTGCTATTGCCCGAGCTTTGGTCACGGATCCCCAACTGCTGTTGGCGGACGAACCAACCGGAAATCTCGACCAAGAATCCGGTCAGTCCATTTTGCAATTGATGAGGAACCTGAACCGAGATACCGGTTTAACTATCGTAATGGTCACCCATGACGAGAACATCGCGAATCAATGCGACGCATTGGTTCGATTGAAGGGTGGCAAGCTGGAGGCACTTAAGTGATTTGGTAATCTTTGGCGATTGTAACGATCAGTCTAATGTTTCCGTCATGGAGCAGCCGATTTGAGGACTACCGACTAAGCTCAACATGGCCATTTCAACTACGGAATCGAACGGATGTACGAATCATTCTTTGGATTTGTCAAAAGACCATTCCTCGCAGCATCCACGCTTGACCGCTACTTTCCTGCGACGTGCATTGAGCAGACCTTTCAAATCACGTCGCGCGCAATCCAACGCGGCGAAGGGCCTGTTGCCATCTTTGGTGGCACTGGATTGGGCAAGACCATGTGCTGCCTTCGAATTGCTGAAAGCTTTCGACGCAATTTCGAAGTGGTGATGCTCTCCAGTTCTCAGCTCATCACGCGTCGAGCTCTGCTCCAGAACCTTCTGTTTGAGCTGCGCATGCCCTACCGAGATATGACCGAAGGTGAACTCCGCCTCTCGCTCATGAGTCGACTACAACCCTCCTCGGAAAACCCAACCGATGGATTGGTCTTGGTAATCGACGAAGCCCAGACGCTCTCCATGAAGTTGCTCGATGAAATCCGCCTGCTCACGAACATGGTTCGCAATGGCATTCCACGGGTCCGCTTGGTGCTCTGCGGAACGATGCGTTTGGAGGACTGCCTTTCCCACCCGCACATGGATTCGCTCAATCAACGCCTTGCTGCCCGATGCTATTTGACTCCGTTAAGCAGCCAAGAAACCGGTCAGTACGTCATCCACAAAATTGAACTGAGCGGTGTTGAGGGATCGACAGTGATGACTCGCGATGCCCTCGATGCAATCTATCGCGGTTCGGATGGCATTCCGCGACTGATTGATCAACTCGCCGATCAGTCTCTATTACTTGCCTGCAATGATCGTGAACGCCCTATTTCCGCCGCCATGGTCGGCCGAGCTTGGTGCATGCTCCAGCAGCTTCCTAATCCGTGGAGCGAACCCGAATCGATTGTTAAGGGCGCTCCGCTCTCTAGTTCTAATGCTACGCCAGCCGCCTCGATCACCACCTCAGCCATCCAAACACCCGTCCTATGGAACGAGCCGAGAGCTTCTTTATCGGCTTCCAGTTTTGAGTCGATGATGAAAGGTTCAGTTGCTGCCAAATCGCCAGCCCCATCGCATTCCAACATCGAATTCGGACAGCTCGACGATGAGTTCAGCGATGAACTGGTTGCCAGTCCGATCGAAGACTTCCATACGGTTGCGACAACCAACGCGAGCGCACCATCGCAGACTGACAAGGACTTGGAAGATGCAGTCGGATTGCCAGAAGCCTCGCCCGTTCCGGCCAAGAACTTGCTGGACGTTTTTGCCGGTGATTTTGACGAGGAGTTCTCGATCCCAGTCCAGTCGTCGGATAGCTACCAATCCTACTCCGGCGCTGCCTATGGGAATCTAAACTACGACCTCTCCAGTTTCGGAACTTCGAATCGGAAAGCTACCGACGAGGAAGCACTGGCATTCGACGAAGCCAATGATTTCTTTACGGCACCAGCGATCTCGAAGGCCTCAGCGCCTTCTCATGCCCCAGCGCTTTCGAACCGCTTTGAGGGCAATCAGGATCTGCAAGAAGACTACTTAGGACAAGCTGCTAGCCTGTCTTCCCACGATGGGGCCTTTGAGGACTCTTATGTGGAAACCGTTTCGAATATCTCGCCGGAACAAGCCGCAAACTTAGAGAGACAAATCGAAGAGGAAATGCGAGAACTCGTTTCGGGACTGAATATGAATGCGATGACGTTCGATCCCGCAGAGTGGATCGATCCTTCCGTTGACTACGGCACTCCTGGAATTTTTTCAGCGATGGAACAAGGTCCTGAAGAGGATCGTCGCCTTGCCCATCATGCCCACTCGGACGTAATCGCGTTTTCGGGTATGCATAGCTATAACACTATGATGGAATCGGAGCGGTTCCCAGAACGAGCGGCGATGGGAGACGATCGAGATATGCTGGTCATTGAGGACGATCTCGAGTCCGTTCGAGGTGGCGTAACTCAGGCCATGAACAATACTCATCGCGCGGTTCTACATCCTTATGCAAAACTGTTCACCAAACTAAGAAATTCTTGATGGATAACGCATCCAGCTCACAGGTCCTTCATTTGCCAGTCGATGGAATTTTGAATCGCATTAGCAAGGCACAATCGTTCGTTTTAGGGATAGGGACAGTTGGCGATGCCGATCCAACGCTCGTCCGCTCAGTGATCACGGGCACGGTCGCTCGATGTTCCGAAAAGGCACGTCGCAATGCCATTCTCATCACCGTCCGTCCGCCGAACGATTTGTGCTCCCACGAAAGAGTCGAGAATGTGAATTTCCGCGAGGCTCGTTGGTCTTACTTTGCCGACGCCAACGCGGGGACCAAGTCATGGCACGCGCAGCTAGCAGATTTGCCTCGCTGGAAGCAAGAATTCGGGCTGATCGTCTTCGATTTGGGGGCTACATGTCTCCCCATGATGCCGCGAATTGGTAGACTGTGCGATGGAATCGTAGTTCAAATGCTGGACCCATCAAACTCGCGGGAAACAATTCAGGCGTTGAAGTCACTTCGGAAAAATCGTCTGACGATTCTCGGGGCTTGGTCGGTAGAATTGAATTCCCGGAACATAGCGGCTTAACGTTTGCCTGCTTGATCGACGTGGTTTCCGACACCTTAACCTCCTCAAATTTGGGTATGACTTATGGTCCGTTGCTTGGTAACCGGTGGGGCTGGGTTCATCGGCTCGCATATCGTTCGCGGACTTCTAGACGCTGGGCACAAGGTCCGTGTCCTCGATAATCTTTGCACGGGCAAACGAGCCAACTTAGAAGAGGTTTCGGATCGTATCGACTTCGTCGAAGGGGACATTTGCGACTCAATCGCCGTCCGCGAAGCGCTTTCGGGGGTCGAAAGGGTTTTTCATCAAGCGGCCTTGGCGTCCGTGCCACTTTCTTTGGAGCGTCCACTGGACACGCACCAGGCTTGCGCGACCGGTACACTTAATATGCTGCACCTCAGCGTTCAAGCGGGCGTAAAACGTTTTGTCTACGCGGCCAGCAGCAGTGCCTACGGCGATCAACCGACCTCGTCCAAACGCGAGTCGGATCTGCCTATGCCACTTTCGCCTTACGCTGTCGCAAAGCTATGTGGTGAATACTATTGCCAAGCCTACTATCACAGTTTTGGCCTAGAAACGGTTGGGATTCGCTATTTCAATGTGTTCGGCCCACGTCAGGATCCAGATAGCCCTTACTCGGCGGTCATTCCGCTTTTCGTCAGTCGAATCCTCAATGGACAACGGCCTCTCATTTTCGGCGATGGATTGCAGTCTCGCGATTTTACTTATGTTGCAAATGTCGTGCACGGGAATCTGCTGGCTGCGGAACGCCCCAATATTGGCGGTAGAACTTTAAACGTCGCCGACGGTGGACAAACCACCTTGCTGCAGTTGTTGAAAATCTTAGGGAACTTGCTCGGCAAGTCCATTGAGCCAGATTTTCAGCCAGCTCGAACAGGCGACGTACGGGATAGTCTTGCGGACATTTCACTCGCTCGAAAGCTGCTCGGCTACGAACCTCAAATTCGATTGGAGGAGGGAATCAAGCGGACCATCGCTTATTACCGATCCATCGTTGGCGAGTACGCTCATTAGGCTAGCGGTTGACAGAAGACTACCAGTCCAGGCTACCGTGTGGCACGCCCAAAGCGATTAGCGATGGGCGTGGGAAGTGTGGCAAAGGAATCTAGCGATTCACCACGCCCTTCGTACCTCAGAGCGTGCCACCCAGTTTACAGGTAGTTTACACTATGCCGCTCGCCTTCGAACTCGAATCGCTTAGAACGATACAGCCATCCATGATTGTTTTTTCGTTGGTCGTTTTGTTGATCGCTTTGTTGCCTCTTGCCATGTTTGTTAAAAATGGCATGGTGTTTTCGCGAGCAAGTTCGGCGCCGGAGCAATTGCAATTAACGAACTCCGCAAGGGTCAGTATTCTCATACCGGCACGCAACGAGGCCGCCTCAATAGGGCCTGCGATTGACGCCATCTTGTCCAATGGCCATCCGAATTTTGAGGTACTGGTTCTCGATGATCACTCCGAGGATGAAACGGCTAGCATCGTCCAGTCAATCGCGACTCGCGACCAACGCGTTCGGCTTGTGCAGTCCAATCCATTGCCAATAGGTTGGAATGGAAAACAGCATGCATGTTGGCAATTAGCAAATCAATCGCAGTACGAATGGCTTCTGTTCTTGGATGCCGACGTGCGGCTTTCGTCCGATGCGGTCTCACGTTGCCTGGCTGAGCAGAATTGCAGGCAGGCTCCACTTGTTAGCGGCTTTCCCATGCAAGAGACTGGAACGGTGGCTGAAAAAGTTCTTATTCCACTCATGCACTACGTATTGCTCGGCTATCTGCCAATCGATCGAATGCGGTCTTCACTCGGGGTCGGTTTGGCTGCGGGTTGTGGACAGCTCTTCCTGGCGAACAAGCAAGTGTACATGTCAGTCGGGGGCCATTCGGAGATTCGAGGTTCCCGCCACGATGGTATTCAATTGCCTCGAGCTTTCCGTCGGGCTGCACACAAAACAGACATCTTTGATGCAACCGATATTGCAAGTTGCCGAATGTATACGTCGACCAAGGAAGTTTGCAACGGTTTGCTGAAGAATGCGAACGAGGGTATTGCGAACGTGCGCTTGATCGTTCCATTTACGGTGCTCTTGATTGGCGGCTCCGTCCTGCCTGGCCTTGGTTTAATCTTGGAGTACTTTAGGGGTGCTTCGTCGATCGCACTGTCGATCCTGTGGGTGGCTTTCGCCATCTCCTTTGTACCGAGGTTTATTGCGTGCAGTCGATTCCACCAGAGCTACTTGGGTGCAGCCCTGCATCCGTTGGGAGTGGCTTGGTTTGTGGCACTTCAGTGGATCGCACTGGTCCGAAAGCAACTGGGGTTAACCACCAAGTGGAGAGGCCGGTCGTAGGTGCCGTGGCCGACGCTGCCCGTGGCCGACGCTGCTAGCGTCGGTTCGGATGCTGGCAGCATCCGCCACGCTGCTAGCTTCGGTTCGGATGCTGGCAGCGTCCGCCACGGTGTGTGTCTTAGAGTCCTTACTTGACAGTCTAGTATCATGGCAGAGATGAACAGCCAACCCAATGAAATACAAGCTCATTTAGCTACTTTGCCAATGCACTTGGCAGAACGCACCTGGTTGAGAGCCAATGGCAAACCGGACCTTCGAGGCGAACGCGTCCTGTATTGGACCCACCACGCATTGCGATCCGATGAAAACCCGGCTCTGGACGTAGCGATCCATTTGGCCGACATGCTAAAA
Organism: Pirellula sp.; assembly: GCA_043743995.1. Taxonomy (GTDB): domain Bacteria; phylum Planctomycetota; class Planctomycetia; order Pirellulales; family Pirellulaceae; genus JBKCUI01. Next base: position 15,255 of record JAYTVM010000399.1, read on the forward strand.
CTGCCTCTGCTTGTCTATCAAGGACTTTCCGAACACTACCGATTTGCTTCGGATCGGCACCATACGTTTATTCTGGAAGCGGCTCGAGACTTGGAAGAGAGCTATGCCAAGCTCGGGATCCAGTATGCGCTGCATTTGGACCGCACCGGAGCTCGATTTCCGCGTCTGGCCCGACTTGCAAATTCATCGGCGGTGGTCGTGACAGATGACTTTCCAATCGAAGCAACCAAGCAATGGACAGAACGACTGGCGGAATCCAATTCGACCTCGATAGTTCTTGTCGACACCGCATGCATCGTCCCTACGCGACTCGTGGGCAAAGCGTACGAACGCGCTTTCGCATTTCGCGACGCGACGGCCAAGCTCTATCGTGATCGAGTGAATCGCGAGTGGCCAGCCACCATTACCACGGTTTCGCCCGCTCCCGTCCCTTTTGAGTCGTTGAAACTTGCAGGTCAGTGCCTGGCCACGCTTGTATCCGAATGTGACATCGACCATTCGATCGGGCCCGTTTCGGATACACGTGGAGGCTCGTTGGCTGGATATGCTCGCTGGCAAGCGTTTCGCAGGAACGGACTGCGAGGATACGCAAAGCGTCGAAACCAAATCGAGATCGACGGAGTCAGCCGCATGTCTGCCTACCTGCACTATGGAATGGTTTCCCCGTTTCGTATTGCGAGAGAAGCATCGGCGGATGGTGCCGAAAAGTACCTCGATGAGTTGCTGATTTGGAGAGAGCTGGCTTATGCCTTTTGCTACTTCCGAAATAACTTAGATCGAAATAGCTTAGAAACAGAGGCCAGTCTTCCACCATGGGCAATCGCTACGCTAACCCAACATGCCAACGACCCTCGAACTTGTTTGTCTTGGGAAACACTCATTCGAGCCAAGGCGGGCGATCGGCTTTGGGATGCAGCCCAGCGAAGCTTGCTCAAACATGGGGAATTGCACAACAACATCCGTATGACTTGGGGCAAAGCCATCCTAGAGTGGTCCAACGGTCATCAACAAGCTCTCGAAAGGCTCATCGACCTGAACCATCGGTACGCGTTGGATGGTCGCGACCCTGCTTCTTACGGAGGTATTTTATGGTGCCTCGGGCAATTTGATCGACCTTTCCATCCCGAACAGCCCATCCTCGGCAGTGTCCGCTCTCGTCCCCTTGCAGTGCATCAGGACAGAACGAAATTGGAGGCTTATGAGAAAAAAGTGGATAGGGCTATCGCCCACCCGTCTCCTCGCATTGCCATGATCGGGACGGGACTGGCTGGGTTGATGAGCGCAAGGATCTTGTCCGATCAAGGTCTCGGCGTGAAGTGTTTCGAAAAGTCGCACCGAGTGGGCGGACGAGCCTCCACTAGAAACGTACAGGATGTTTGCCAGTTCGATCATGGTGCTCAGTACTTTACGATTCGCGATCCTTCACTCAAGCTTTATCTGGAATCTTGGTGCCAGGACAATCACGTCGCCGAGTGGAACGGCCATATCGTTTCGATCGAAGATTTCGGCAAATTTAGGGATGTCGCGCCGGTCCAACGCTATGTCGGCACCCCAAGTATGGAATCGCTCGGAATGCACTTGTCGCAGGACTTATCGGTCGCATTGGAAAGCGAGGTCACGAGCGTCGTCCAAGAAAAAAATGGCTATCGATTGATGTCCAAGGAGGATCGAGTTCTCGGTGATTTTGATGTGGTACTTTGGAACTGCCCACCGGCTCAAGTTGCAAGGCAATTGCCTTTGCATTGTTCCTGGCGAGAGGAGCTCTCCAAGGTCGAAATGGTCCCTTGCTGGGCAGTAATGTTGGCCACGGAGCTTCGCTGGCAAGTTCCTTTCGACGGGGCCTTCGTCAATCAAGGAAAATTGGGTTGGATCGCTCGCGACTCCAGCAAACCCTCTCGATCCAAGCATGTCGAGACCTATGTTTTGCATTCTACCGTGGCTTGGGCGAAAGAGAATTTGGCTCTTTCCAACGAACAGGCGATCGAATCTCTCAGCGAAGAAGCAGAGAAGGTAACGGGAGTTGCAATGCCACATCCTTGCCTCGCAAAATCGCACCGCTGGCTCTACTCAAGGCCTACGGAATCATTGAAGCACAGTTCTCTCTGGGATGCTGACAACCAACTGGGTGCCTGCGGAGATTGGTGCGGTGGCCCACGTATCGAAGGGGCCTTTAAAAGTGGAATGTCACTTGCAGGACGGGTCTTGAGCTGGCTTCACGAACGGACGATTACAACGTCTACCACAAATGCAAATTCATCCGAAGCCATTCAACTCGAACTGTTTTGAAAACATGGGCTGCTTTGAAAACATGGACGAAGAATGACAATCCAACTTGCTGCGATCGTATACCCTCATCAACTTTGGGAAAAAAACCCGGCGGTCGCCATGGCCAAGTTGGTCTTCCTCGTCGAGGATCCACTTTTCTTTACCCAGTTTCACTTCCATGCTCAAAAACTGGTCCTGCATCGTGCTTCGATGACCGAGTTTGCAGATGCGTGCGAACGGATGGGCAAGCAGGTCCATCGCGTCGAATCAAAAGCGATTTCGCATTCCAGTGAAATTGGGGCGATCCTGAAAAAAAAGAAGATCCAGCAAGCCGTGATCGTCGACCCGACCGACGAGTGGCTCAAGAAGCGGGTTGCCGATGGCTGCCTGAAAGCCGAAATCGATTTGGAGTGGCTTGAGGATTCCTCTTTTTTGACACCCATCGATGTGATGCAGAGCTGGGCGGGACAACGCGAGCATTTTCGTTTTACCGATTTCTACATGCAGCAACGAAAACGACTGCAGCTCCTGCTCGACGAGAAAGGTAAGCCTCTCGGTGGTAAGTGGACATTCGATACAGAGAATCGAAAGAGGCTGCCTAAAAACATCGTTATCTCCGAAATCATCACCCCCAGCCAGCGGCCGAGCGTGGTCGAAGCGAAACGTTACGTGGCCAAAGCGTTTCCGAACGCGACCGGTCAACTACAGGAGTTTTGTTATCCAGTCACGCAAGTGGATGCTGCCAAGTGGCTCAACGCATTCGTCGAAGAGCGACTGGCTTCGTTTGGCGATTTCGAAGACGCCATCTCTCAGCGCGAGACCTTTGTGTTTCATGGTGTTTTAACCCCCATGCTCAACATTGGCTTGCTCACTCCCGAACAAATTATCGAAGCGGTTCTAGCCAAAAGCCACGAAACCTCGCTGAACTCATTGGAAGGTTTTGTTCGACAGGTGATCGGCTGGCGAGAGTTCATTCGGCTTGTTTACTTGCACGCTGGATCGCGGCAACGAACAACGAACTCTTGGAATCTATCTCGACCGCTTCCCGCGTCGTTCTACAAGGGCTCGACAGGGATTGTCCCCTTTGATCAGAGCATTCAACGCACATTGAAGTTTGCGTACTGCCATCACATCGAACGATTGATGGTCCTTGGGAATTTCATGTTGCTTTGCGACATTGCCCCGGATGCTGTATATCAATGGTTCATGGAATTATTTATTGATTCGTACGACTGGGTGATGGTGCCAAACGTTTATGGAATGAGCCAACATGCCGACGGTGGTTTGATGACGACGAAGCCCTACATCAGCGGATCGAGTTATATTCTGAAAATGAGCGACTACGCAAAAGGGGATTGGTGCGAAATCTGGGATGCCTTGTACTGGCGGTTCATCGATCGTGAGCGTGAGTTTTTTAGTTCCAATCCACGTATGCGGGTCATGGTCGGACAACTTGAGCGGATGGGTAGCAAACTCGATCACCATCGAACGGTCGCGGAACGGTTTCTCGAAAAACTCCACGGCGGAAGTACTTAGCCGCGAGGTGATGGGAAAACCACCCATCATAACCCGATACCCATCATAACCCGATACGTAAGTGACGGATCTGAATGCGACTATCTTCCTACCAACAAATCTTCCTACCCACGGCAGTCATGAATGGTAGGAAGATTGATTGGTAGGAAAATTTCGAATCCCATTTCGGCTAGTTAGATTGAAGCCAGAAACTGCAAGCAAAACTTGTGCTCCGGGTTGGTACACTCCAGATTGCCGCTCGCCGTAGCACCAAGGTACAAGTCAAAAATGAAAACAATCAACCCTGCATGATGACAATACCACCAACATCATCCCAGTCGAAAGCGACAAAATCCTTGGACGACAATAACTCGCATTCCAACGAGTCAATTTTTGCGTTTCAACTGGTTTTATGGATATCGGCCCTTTTGATTGGAAGCGGGGCATTTCATCTTGCGAAGCTTGCATTCGACGGAGCCGATTGGGCCGGCCCACTTTCTCTACGCAAACCTGCACTCTTCGGAATTTCTGGTGGATTGACGACTTGGTCGATTGCTTGGTTGATGACTCAACTCCGACCGCGACGCTACGATCGAGCTCTTGCGAACGCGATTGCTATTGGATTGCTCACGGAAGTTGCCCTTATCACGCTCCAATCTTGGCGAGGTGTCGGATCGCACTTCAACCATGCGACCGCTATCGATGCTTCCATAGAAACGGCCATGCTAGGGCTTATCTTGGCCGTCACGCTCGGCATCTTCTACCTGACTTTTAGAACCTTTCGACTTAGGGCCATTGAGCCGTCGATGGTCATCGCCATTCGCAGCGGGATGGGGTTGCTCTCGTTGTCCTGTGGTCTAGGAATTCTCACCACCGTTCTCGGCGAAGTGAGTATCGCCTCGGGGACGTCGTATGAATTGTGGGGACGTGCGGGGGTACTAAAATTTCCTCACGGAGTGGCCTTGCACGCGATTCAATTGCTACCGATTGTCGCGTGGTTCGTGCACTGGCTGCAATTGACATACCCGGTTCGGCTTATCCAAGCCATCCTCGCATCCCAACTGTTTTTTCTTATATATGCCGTTTGGCAAACCAGTCAAGGTCGAGATCGCTTTGATTGGGACGCCATCGGCGGCTTACTGCTTGGTATTTCAGTTTTGCTTGGCCTGATTCCGGCATTGGCCATCGTTGTCGGATGCATTACTTATCTGTTTCGCAAAAATTTCGTTTAACCGTTAGCCGCAGGCGTACGTTAGTGGTATTGAGTACGCCTTCGGCTGACTACTAAACAATTCATTGAACGGTATTGCGTTTAAACCCGAGCCGAAGGCGACTTTGCAGAACACCGAATCGTATTACCGCTACTTAAAATTACCGCTACTTAAATTTGCGACCAATCGCTATGAATTTTTTTGATCAGGACAGCGAAAACGCCCAACGTCGAAGCTGCGGAGCGCCAAGTGCTTTGTTTTTCGGCCGGTGGTGCGAACCCGCCATAGACGAAACGACGAGGGCTTCAGTTCAGTCCGCATCAGCTTGATGACGTCGCCTGGAGTTAGCCCAAACTGCAATCGAATCGCTTCAAATGCAGTCCGATCTTCCCAAGCCATCTGGATGACTCGATCCAGTTCACTAGCATTTAGTAATGTTGGCTCCAAGATAATTGCTACTTTCGACCACTCTCGGCTTGTCGGTCAAGTCGGGTGCTAAGGGCGAAAAACGTTGGTGCCCAAAGACCGATGAAGATTCCAAATCGCTCGGCGTGTGCCTTTGTTTCTACGGCATCACCACCAGTCAGGGCCCACACAGCGATGGAACCGATGATGGATGCAAAAGCGAGCACGAAACAAATGCCCGAGAGCGTTTTCAATTGTGATGGATTCACGAACGTAGCTTTCAATCAGCTTTTACCGCTAACACATCGACCAGATGACTCGAGAGAGACTAAAGTGACACACCTGGAGAAGCGATTAACTCAACGCACTATAGGACCCTAGGAAGCCCCATCCGCCAAAAAATGCCTACTTGGACTTTAATAAATTCAGCGCCTTTTCCAGGTTCTTGGTATTGGTGGACTCCAATCGCAGTAATTGGACGCGGCGGGCGGATGCCGTAGCGGATTGTTGATCGAGCTTCTCGATGAAGGAGCGGACTTCCGCGGTCAAGCTCGGCGGTCCCCGTAACACTATGGAATTGGTGGTTTCGTCAACGGAGGCCGTCAACAATGGCCCTGCGGACTGCGCGTTGATTTGCTGCAAAACAGTGGCGACTTCCGTCGATACCCCCTCCGGAATGTCGATCGCCACACGACCTGCTCCAGTGCTCAACTGTGATTTGTAGACATCCTGGAGGATGCTTGCCACTTGTTTGGCACTAGCGCTTTGGAGCTGAACAATGGACGGCGAGATCTGCTGTAACGTGTCGAGTAGATTTTCGGAGTCGAAAACGGCCAGCAGTTCCTCGACAATTTTGCGGTCGGCTCGGTTGCCGCCAATGATTAATCCGTTAACGCGTGAATCGGCTACTATCTTCACTCGTTGTATCGCGTCCGAAATCGAGGATCGCCGACTGCTATCTCCCGTACGGAATAGATCGGTTAGCAACTCCTGCAAATGTTTTGCATCCGCATGCCGCAGGATGTAAACAGAAAAATTCCCCGCCGTAGCAAAAGGTGTTACCTTCGGATTTATCAAAGTGTCGAGAAGTCGCGTAAAAAGCTCAAGCGCCTCCGTATCATCCGAAGCCAACGTCCATTGATCGTCCCCGGTCACAACGATAATAGGTGGTGATTGATTTTGAACGGGCTGCTGCGCATCCGGTTTGACTTGGGCACTTGCTAACCTTTGGAATGGACTCGTTGAGGTTTGCCCCAAGTCATCGGACTTTTTGGGTGCCACTGGAGCCTGAGGTTCAGCATTGAGTTTGTCTCGCTCTATCGGCCGTGGAGTCACGACATTGATGGGATTGTTCCTGATGGTTGGCCAAAGCTGCCTAATGTCCTCGAGCAACTGCTTGGAATTACGGTGGACCGGCACGAACCGCAACCGCCCAGATCCAACCGAAACATTCGAAGGTTGCGATTCACCCATCTGCTTCAGGAGCTTTCGAATACTTTCCAGTTGCTCTTTGGTCGCCCGAACGAGTACTTGCTGTTGATTGGAATCGATCGAGATCATCGGAGCACTCGACATGGGTTCGTCTTGAAAGAGTGCATCGGCTGCTAATTTGAAAGAAAATGGATCGGCTGCATTCAATTGAATGATTTCAAGCTCTCGCGACGGTGGCGCAAATTGTTTCATTGCATCCTCCACCAGTTGGAGTTGGGATGGAGTGCCGGTTACAAAAAGTTGCTCATTCAACGCGTCGTAGCGAACATCCACCAAACTGCTATCCCCCTTAAATAGACTTTCCATCGAAGTGGTCACCGCTTTGCCATCGACCCCGCTCAAAGAAAAAAGCTTGAGCTTCTTAGACTCGCTCGTGGCTTGGGCGGAATCGAATTGCTCGATCATTTGCTCTGCGACCAGCAGCTCTTGACGACTACCCACGACGAAGACACTTTTTGCGTCGCGACTAAAACTCACACCTGCCGTGGAGCGTCGACCGAAGGCGTTTTGAAGTGCTTCGGCAACCGATTCTGCTTTCGCATGTTTTAGAACAAACGCCTTGAGTGACGGAAGCTTGCTCGGCTGAGAATTGACTTCGCCGACCACCTTCGCAATCTCTACGTGATCTTCTTCGGTCGCGGTTGCAAAAATCCCGCCGCTAGCTGAATCCGCGGAGAAGCTGGCTTTCGAAAAACTCTCCAGCAACGCTTTGGATAACGGTAACGGTTCGGCAGAAGTAAGCGTATAAAAGCGTGTTTGTCTCGACTTCAAATTGCCGGACTCCACTTCGGTCACGATTTGCTCAATTCGCTCCATTTCGGCGGACGGTGCCGTCACGATCAAGCTGTTCGTGGCAGTATCCGCCGTGGCCGTCGCTTTCAATGAAAAGCCCTGCAAGGCCGCTTTCAATGACGTAGCGTTCCCTTTTCCAATTGGAAAGACTCGCGTTACGCTGTTTTGGATGTCGATATCGAAGTCCTTGACGATCGCCTCGATTCGCTTGTGCTGTTCAGGCGTGGCAGTCGCAATGAGAACACCTTCTTCTCGCGAGCCATAGATGACCGCGTCCGGCATGAGATCGACCAAGATGACCGATAATCCACGTGCGCTGGCTTGCTTCAAACGATAGACGTGCGTCACACGGTTGGATGACTTGGGTTGATCGAAGGCTTGCAGGAACTCGCGAATTTTAGTGTGCTCGTGGGCTTTTGCGGTCGCAGCAACGGTTCGTGACACCGCGTCTTGTACCAAGGTAGCTCGCGGAACCAGCGTTTGCAAAATCGCCAACGCGCTCACCGTGTTGCCATACTGCAACGGATAAACGGCCGAGGAACTCGCGTCTGGGGCTGGCAACTCTTGTTGCAGTTTGGCGATCTTGTCTGCCACCATGGTTATTTCTTCTGGAGCGCCAATGACCATAAGAGTGCCATTACGAGCATTGGACTCCAAACGAATCTGCGATGGCAATGTCGCCTGAAGGGCACTAACCAAGCTGGTTTGATCAACGCGTTCTTGGTCGATCGCAAAGACCTTGATGGTTCGCTCGGAAGCGTTTGGACCACTTACCATTAACTCGACCACTTCGGCGATACGCTTCTGTTGATCGGAGGACGCGATCACAATCAACTGACCCGTCGTAGGATCGGAGGTGATTTCCAAAAGTGGAAAGAGGGTTTTTAGCGATGATTGGACAATGGCTACTTGTGTTGGTTTTACCAAGTAGGAGGCAGGGACCGTCGGTACGTCGTAAACCCTCAAGAATTCGTCGATCTTAAGATGGTCACTCGCTCTGGCGGTGGCAGCAAGCGTTTTCGTCAAGGCGTCGCGCACAAACGTCGCCCGTGGCACCAACGGTTGCAAGATGGCGATCGCACCGCTAGTCGTAGCGTATTTGAGTGGGTATACCTTTGAGGTCAAGCCGTCGGGCGCCGGCATTTGTTTTTGCAACTCATCCACCTTGGCAGCCACGAGCTCCACTTCTTCTGGTGTACCAATGGCAAGAATGGTGTTGTTGCTTGGGTTGGACTCCAATCGAATTTGAGATGGAAGCGTCGACTGAAGTGCGATGAATAGACTAGTTAACTCAACGCGTTCAGGTTCCACACGAAAAACCTTGACCGTTCGTTCCGATGCGTTGGGGCCACTGGCCATCAACTCGATTACTTCCGCAATCCGCTTCTGTTGCTCGGACGAAGCCACAACGATCAACTGGCCGGTGGTCGGAACCGAAGCAATTCCGATCGTCGGGAAAAGCGTTTGCAAGGACGCTTGCACGGCAGCGACTTGGGTTGGCTTAACGAGGTAGGTGCTTGCTTCTTTGGCAGCTTGAGCGGTCTTGCTGATTTGTTCGAGCGCTTGCTGCACTCGCGTTTGCTGTTCCTCACCCGCCCACACCGTGACCGTGCGGGAAAGGATATCGCTGCTGATGATGGCTTGAGGGGCAATTTGACTGAGAATGGCTGCCAGCGTGAGCATATCACCCGCTGGAACTGGATACGTTTTGACGAATTGGGGTTTGCCATCAGGGGCAGATATTAGACGTTCCACGGCCGCATCCAATTGGTCGAGTTCTTTGACGCTCCCAGAAGCGATGATTCGGTTGGCCGTTGCGTCGGCCGTCAACTGCATGTCTGGCCAAAGCTTTTGCAGCGTTGGCAAAAGCGCGGCTGCTTGCAGTTTCTTTGCATCGTACGAGCGAATCTCTTTAGGGGCTCCGGCGGATGACGGACGATCGATCTGTGTGATGGTTGCCTTGGCGATGGCTTGCGTCTCGATGGTTCCCGTGACAACAAGCTGCTTGAGTTTGTCGTCCGCAATCGAGGTCGATCCCAAAGCAAGTTGATCGAAGACAATTTTTACTTGCGATGGCAAGGCATTCTCAATCGGATAAGCGACAACAATCTGCTGCTGTTCCACTCCCAGTTTCTCGCTCAGTGCCGTGACTAGTGCAGAAATCTCAAGGTGCGTTTTGGCATCGGTGGCCACCAACAGTCTACTTCGTACGGCATCCACATTGACCCTGGCCTTGAGTAACAAGGGCGCGAGCGAGAGTTGCAAAGCGGCAGCAGGTATGCCGCGTACGGAATACGTTTCTAAGGTGATTGCACTTTTCTTAGGCAATTGCTCGTTGAATGTCGTGATGCGTGTAGCGATCTTGGCATGGGACGGATCGTCGGCAAGCACCGTAAGTGTATTGCCCTCGACGTCGACCGTGATCTTGGCATCGGGGAACTCCGCGGTCAAGATTTGCACGACCAGGGCGCTATCTTGAACCGTAATCGGATACGTTTTTGGCGTGGTCGGCATTGGAGCCGGAGTCGGTTGGTCCAAGCCTTCCAAGAGTTTGGCGAATTCCACATGTTGTTCCGCCGTGGCCCAAACCAAGAGTTCTTGTTTGTTGCTACCGTCGACGACTTTGACACCGAGTAAGCTGGGCGGGAGATCGGTAAGACTGGTGCGTCTTGACTGTTGGCTTTTGGAAAGACTGTAAATCTGCAATTTGCGTTGATCGGGTTTAGGTAACAAACTCATTAGCTGTGGCAACATGCTTTCGACGATAGTGATGTCGTTGTTGCCTGCTAGCAGCATGAGTTGTCGACCGTCGTCACCCAACCAAGCGTTGGTGCTGGGAACGACACGTTGAAGCGTGGCCAACCATTTCGCATCGGCTGGTTGGAGCAGGGGAAAGACTCGCAGTTGGAGTTGGTTGGCGGACTGGGATCGCTTGAAGATCTTGATCATTTCGGTAGCCATGCGCAGATCGTCTTCGGAGCCGCGAACGATGACGTTTCCGGCCTTGGTGTTCGAAGCAATTTGTCCTTTGGGGAGAAAAGCTTTCAAAGCCGCTTCGACCGATGTGGAAACCAACGGATCAACTTCAAAAACCTTCATCGATTTCGAACCGTCGATTGGGAGAATTTCCAAAGCAGCTAAACTCGCTTTGATCAGCTTCTGATCCTCGGCGCGTGCAATAACGAGGAGGCGATCGTTCGCAGTGGATACGGATGCGTTGGGTGCCAGACTCAGGATCTGCTTCTCCAAGGTGACTAATTTTTTCAAGTCGTCTGCGGTTGCCCCTGGCAATTGGTAAGCGACCGATTCGAAGGATGGAAGCTGTATTGCACTTGCGATCATCTGGTCGATGGCCAACTTGATGGCGGCCTGTTGATCAGGAATAAGAAACGCGCTCAGGACTCCGGTTTTCGCGTCGACGGTGATCTGTTCGCTTGGTATGAGCTTGCGGACGGTTTCCAGGGTTCGAGCGGCATCCAAAGCGCCCAGTGGATAGGATTCAAAAACGGGCTTGGGAGGTGGTGGAGGTGCAACCGGTTTCGGTTCGACCTTTGGCAAGGGTACGGTAGCAATAATCTCATTGATGGTTTGCATCTTGCCCGCCGTTTCCACGACTAGGACTTGAGTTCCACGCGCCAACGGGACGGCGCGACCGTAGCTGCTTAGGAATGGTTTTACTTCTTGCAAGACGACTTCAATGGGGCGACCGCCGAGTGGGAAGATCACGCTCACCAATTCGAATCGACCACGTTGGACGAGTTCCTCCAGTTTGACCCGCGGCAGCAGCTCCAGTGGTATGGAGTCGCTGAGCGCCATCACGACGAGCATTTTTTCGCGGCGAACGAGCGTGAAGTTGCGCGTCATGAGGACGCTGTTCAGCAGGTCGATACCTTCGCTGGGCGAGTAGGAACGGGTATCGCTGTAGGTGAATGTCCCGGGTGGGATTTGGTCCATGACCAATGTTAGGTCTTGTTGAGCGGCGAACCAATCGAGCACGTTGTCCCATTTCATTTCGCGGAACTGGAACAAAAGTTTTTTGGTAGCTGGTATTTCGTTGAATTTTGCTCGTTGTTGGTCGTTGAGAACGGCCAAGATTTTTTTGGTGAAATCGGCCTTGAGTAAGTCTTTGGCGGCTTGGTCACCTGGGGCAGCCAAGGCCTCGGCCCGGGTCTGAAGAAGCACTTGGATTTCGGCCCGCTGGGAATCGACGAGGCTTAACCGTTCGGCTACTTCGGGGTGAATTAAGCGAGCGACATCCGGCTCTTGGGCGAAGGATGGGTTGGCGACGAAAACGATGAGCGATAGGACGCAAATCGAAACGGCGAAACGATTGGTAATCATTCGAGGAAACTCAAAATCGAGTTAGGTGGGGACGGCCGGAGGGAATTTTGGAATGGAGGTCCAGCGACGCCGCTCGCCGGATTGTTGGGTGGAATATATTGTAGTTGGTGGTGGCGCAATCCCGGCAATGGTTCAGCAAATAGTTCGAGGCGCCCGATGGGAGGCGGCCAACGGGGCCAATGGAAGGCTCAACAACGAAGTGAGGGAGGGTGAACCTTTTGTGCTTGGGTTTGTCGCATTTTGGTGATGGAAGTGGTTCTTTACGGATTGAGATTTGTGGGCAAATAGTTGAATTGCAAGGGATTTAGGCGTTTTTGGATTGGAATTGGTCTAAAATGGCCTAGCGAACAATGTTCTGGTAGGGTAAAAGTTCTGCAACGCGAGGGCAAAACCGTTCGAAAGGGTGGTTAAGTCATCGGATCGGGGTGTAGCGCAGCCTGGCTAGCGCATCTGGTTTGGGACCAGAGGGTCGAAGGTTCGAATCCTTTCACCCCGACTTTTTTCAGAAATAAGCCCTTCGACGAGTGCGTCGAAGGGCTTTCTCATTGTGGGGACTAGAGTTACGTCGTCGAGACGGCAGTTCAAAAACACGATTTCGAGCAAACGACGCTTTGCAGCGTAATCAGCGGTAAGCCATTGCTGCTTCAGGGTTTGCGAAAGTTCAAAAACTTTCGTGGCTAAATCGGCTGTTTCGTCGTGCGAGCGGTCCAGAACGTCGAGTTGCAGCTTGATTGCGGCAAGCCGATCTCGCATTTCCGTGTGCTTGCGTGCAAACGTCTCTTGGTCGATGTCTTCGGCCAGACGCAGATTTAGCAAGCGATCCTGTTGAGCAATGATGAGCGTTTCTTGTCGCTGAAGCTCTTGCCGTTGGGCACGAGCATCGGATTGAGCATCGCGGGTTTGCGATGCCAGAACCATTCGGAACCAATCCTTAACCGCATCATCCTGAACTCGCATCTTGCCAAAGATGGCCATAACTTGGGCTTCGAGTTTTGGTTCAGGTAAACGAATACGTGGATGCCCCGGCTTCGTGTAATAGGTGCAGCGGTAATACGTGTAGTACCGTTCACCATCCTTCGTTTTCTTTGTTACCCGCTCACCGGTAATAGGATGGCCACAGTGCCCGCACTGGATCAGTTCGCCCGCATAGGTTATCGAAAGTGAATGGTAAATGTGTCCCCCAAGTAGAGATTGCACGCGATCCCATGTCGCACGGTCGATTATGGGCTGATGCTTGCCTGGATACCATTCCCCGCGAAACTCGATTTCGCCGATATACGCTCGGTCTTTTAGGATAGTGTGGACCGAGCTACGAGGAAACTTGGGTGCCGAGACTCGAAAAACTCGGCTTTCATCGGAGAGCTTTTGCACAAGTGAATCGAGCGTGTGATTTTCATACGCGAAAAGATGGAAAATGCGTTTGATGTTATCTGCTGGGATCGGGTCGATCTCAACCATGCCGCGACCATCCTTGCGGATGTTGCGATAGCCGTAAGGACCGCGAGAGACGAACCAGCCTTCTTGAACGCGACGGGCAAGCCCTTCGCGGACATCCACCGATTGTTGCTCAGTGTAAAAGCTGGCCATATTCGCCAGCGTCCTACGCATCATGCGACCGGCCGGCGTGTTTTCGGTGGGCTGCGAAACAGAGATGAACGGCAAGTCGTATTCCGACTCCAGCCGTTCGAGTTCGACATAGTCGAAGAGATTCCGGGCGGCACGGTCCACTTTGTAAAAGAGAAGGCCATCAAGAACGCCAGCGTTCTTCTTCGCGTAATTGACCAGCTCGCGAAATGTCTTGCGTTCATCGCCCTTGCTTGCCGTCTCGGCAATGCGGAACAGTTTGGCGATTTCTCCACCTACCTGCGTTGCGTACCGCCGCAGTGCGTCTTCCTGGATTTCGAGGCTAAAGCCTTCGCGTTCCTGTTCCCTGCTGCTGACCCGTGCGAGTGCGACAAAACGTTTCATTACAAAGACCCTGAAGACAATGCCTGAGACAACCGACCCACCGTTTGGATCATTGTAACGGCTTCTTCAGGCGTGAGTATGGTCGCGTAATACGGTTGCCAGGTGCGGATGGTGTGTTCTACGAGTTCAGTCGTGATCCAAATAGGTGTCCCAGCCGGAAGGATGCAGGGTTGGGCCTCCTTCACGGTAACGCAATCTTTCTTTGGATTGCTTCGGGACATGACTGGAATCCACCACCACATCGGCACAAGAGTTTGGAAATGCGCACACGGCCCACCATGGCCCGATGCGGGAGAACGCTGCATGCACTGGGGGCTGTTACGACTTACGAAGACCGCAACAGGCCATCACGTTGATAACGCTGCAATTCTTCATGCGAGATGACCCAGGCTGCATGAGCACCCCTGCCACTTTCTTTTTTGCGTGAATGGATGCGGCCAAGCCGACACCATTCGCGGCAGGTAAATTTTGAACGCCCCACAATCCGAGAGAATTGCTCGATTGAATACCAATCTTGCGACGGCTCGCGCTTGACCAGCGCGAGCAACATCGTTTCGATTCGCTCCAACCTGTCCTCAAGGGTCATGGGATGTTCCTTCTTCACTTTGCTGCAAACGTGTGATTAACACACAGGGAAAGCTCTCAGTCTCCAGTTGCCACGTTGACAACCAGCCAGCTTTTATCGTTCAGTTTGTTGCTCCTGCCCTTGCTCCGGCGCACGCGCCGCATAGGAGTCCAGCATCTGGTTGTAGTTGCCATACACGTTCCCCATGTCTTGGGTGACCATTTGTGGCGTTGGATTCAAGGGCGTCCCTGGCTCACCGCCAAACTCAGGACTGCCTAGGAATGTTTCGTTCACGGTGCTTCGGATGTCTTTGACAGCCTCACGCGCTATCGCTTTTAGTTCCGCCGCCATCGACGGCTGCTGCTCCGCCCATTCATTGCGTTGGTCGATCATCCGTTGAATGAGTCCAGGGCTGCTTTGCTGTTCTTCTGACATGACTATCTCCTTAGTTGTTCTGAATACCATTCATGCTCAATCCGTGCGTCCTGCATCCGCTCGATGCGTTTCCGTGCGACTAAGTCCTCAATAACGTTGCGAACCATGAACCCGAATCCGCACAGCACCACATAGCCGCCGATGCTTACCATTACCTGACAGAGCAATAGTCCGGTGACGATGCAAAAAAGCGGTTCGATCAATTCCTTCGCTCGATGCTCGGTTTTCACGAATGGCACTTTCATGGCCCAGTACGGATAACCGGCATACCGCGTGTGCAAGATCACCCCGCGACGAATCAGCCTGAAGGTTTCGATTCGCCGCCAGATTTGGGCGAACAGAAACGCGACAGCGAAGAGCAGGAAGCCCTGCTCTTCTGATGCTGAAAGCACGATGAGTAGCACAAAGGCGAGTATTGAATTCAATGCGAGGGCCTCTTTGCCGAAGCCGCGCCGGATGAATACAGCGACTGACGTTGCCAGCACATTGGCCGCGAGGTGGATGAGGCCGATACCATCCACATCCCTCGATTGTCCGTTTTGTTGGTTTTGTACATTCGACATTACATGATCCTTTCGTGTTGTTATCCCTCCTGAGAAAACTCCCGCCACAGCCAGTTCTGCCCATTGCAGAACTGTTCACCCGAACGGATGACGACTGCGTCGCATATCAGGTTATTAGCCCTTCCGCCGGTACGCAGTCCGTTCATAAGCAGGTTGGGCTTGAGCATCGCTTCGTAGTGCTCACTTGCATTAGTGGAGACCTTCGAGCGACCCGTCACTTCCGAATCTAAATCTTCCACTGGTGACAGCGACGTGCCGACGAATACTTCACGACCCTTGCCAACAAGACCGGAAGCCCATTCCGCTGTTTGGACATCACCAAGAGCGTGAAAGATTTTCGTGGCAAAGTTGGTGAGCAAGGCATCCGCCTGATGCCTGCCGGTGTCACCCTTCATGCTCATGTAGTAGCTATGCAACGACTGCGTTAGAACAACCATGCAGCCTTTGTGACTTCGGCACTGTGCGAGGTAATGGGCATCGTAGCTATTTACAAATTGGGCATATTCATCGGCCCAGATGACCACAACATGCGCATCATCCTTCGCCTTGCGACGAAGCACCCGCCGTTGAACAAGATATTTCCAACCGGCTGCGATCAATGCTCCCATATCGCCCCATTCCGCCGGGGCCATATTTACGATGATCCATTTACCCGCCAACATGTCATCAGGGCTAACCGTCGTTGTCGTACTGATTAATTCCCGAATGATACCCGTGTTGAAAACGTGCAGAACACCCATCACGCCCGTCATGATTGAGCTTCGAGTTTTCTCCGCCATTGCGGGAAACTCAGACAGCCAATAATCCGCTGCAAGTAAGTAATCGTGTGATTCCACCCCCGGTTGCTTCTTTTCAAACGCATTCGCGAGGCATTGATTACAAAATCCGTCACGCCATTCGGACATCGTAATTTGAGCCATACTCATCGGTGCTGAGCTAATGAATTTCTGAATCGCTGGGGCCGAAACCGAACCCGTTGATAATCGGATGACTTCAACTGCGTTGTAAATCATCCGTTCTTGTTCTCGTTCCCAGAAATCAGCACTCTCGCCGCCGCTAGTATCGGAAGCCCGAAGTGTCTCACCAATCGTGGTGATGCATCTTGTAACATCCCGCGTATGCCCACCCATCTCCAGTACATAGCCAAGGAAATTAAACCGTAGCGGTGAATTAGGCGAGAATTCAAGCAGATCCTCTTTTCGTCCTGCTTTCTCAAAAATATCGTTCCACATATCGAGATCCTCAGGTTTTGCAGCAAGTATCAGCCCACCTGACTTTCGATGTTTAACGACCGACTGTGCAATTTCGCGACCGCTTGAGCTGGTTTTTCCAGATCCTGCACGGCCCGTAATGCAAACCCCACCACTAAGCAGATCGCGAATGGTGAATGGGTTGCCAGCCGACCAATACAGCAAGGCCGTATCCAGCAGGTCACGTATTTTTTTTGACGGCTGCGCCTCTAGTCGCTTCTCAAAGAAGCGTGCTATTGCCCAAGCGCAAACGATCACTGTCAAGATGATTACTGACTGAGTCATGACGATGTTCCCTTCGAAAACGAGACAATTGGCGTCACAACTTCTTTGATCGCAGCCATGAATACACTCAAGACAGGCGAGGTTAATAGAAGCATGGGTTTCATCATCGACGGCTCCTTCCTGCGGAAGGGCTAAAGTCCCATCCATTAACGGAATCAGGCGACAACTCTTGCTTTTCCTTTTCAAATGTCCAGGTGTACGGATCATTTGGTTCTGGGCTTTCCCCAAACATTTGTCTTAAATCAATCTCTGGCCACTTCACACTTGGTAGCTCAATGTCGGGCATTTTCATCTTTGGTAACACAATGTCCGGGACTTTGATTGTGGGTAGCGTTACCCCCTGCTCCCCTATCGACTGCACGGTTTTGTACATCCATAAGCCTCCACCAATCAGGACTACCAAAATCGCTAATTGAACCAAGCTTGAAATGAGTGTGGCGATACTCTTTAAGAAGTCCGTTGTTTTGCTAATCATCATCCCACCTTTGCCTTATCTCTTAGAACTGCCTGAAACGTCTTCACATCCAATCCGCTTTCCCTTGCCTTCCTCGCCTCCTTGATGGTTTCGTTCAACGCCTCAATGAGTTCATGCAAACCCATTGATGGCCCACTGACCGTGACGGTTTGGCCGCACGATATCTCACAACGGACGCGAGATATCTTCACGCTATCTTTGCTTCCATTGCGGGCATCGCGTTCGGCTCTTTCCAATTCGTCCCGCGATACGCCAGACAGCTTAAGTGCAAGTAATCCCGATTGTTTTTCAGGCGGCAGCTTCGATGCAACATAGCAATCGGAAATGCTCACCTTTCCATCACGCAAAGCGTCCTGCCATTGTTCAGTACATTTCGATGGCGACATAATTTTGCAAACAGTTGAAGGATCTATGTTCAGAGCTTTCGCAAGATCCTTAAGTTGCCATGTTGAATTCATTTCTTTCAGCTCATGGCAACCCTTGAACTGCTCATGGCCAGTGAGATCCGCTCGCTGCATGTTCTCTACGAGCTGCCATCGCTTGATGTCTTGCTCGGACATGCCTTCATCAGCGATGATGACATCGAGGGTCTCCAGACCCACGATCTGAGCTGATGCTAGTCGCCTATGCCCAAAAATCATTGTCCCATCCGCTAAGCATAGTACGGGCTGAAGCTGCTTTGCTTTCAACGATTCCCCAAGACGAAGGAGTTCATCCTGGTCGCAGGTCTTTCGGACCTGTGGGTTGGTTTTAAACCACGAGAGTGGCTTTTGCGTTAGTGTAGGCATTGGTTCCTCATGTAGAAAAAGTGGTTACAGAAACAGCCAAGTTGGCGAAGCTCTGATTCATCGAAGTGTTTGCGGAGTTGCTTCTGGCCAACTCACAACCACGACAGTGGTTTGGTGGAAAGTTGCGACATTGTGTGATCTGCGATACAATTCCAAAATCACTAGGGACATGGTAGACCCTTGGTATTGCAGAGTCTGCGCGAGGAAGAGGCCACTTTCGCGCACGTTACCGGCAACAAGGTGCAATGGCAGACCAACAATCACGACGTTCCGTCATGCCAAATGGCAGATATATCGACGTACTTCGTAAGACAAAAGCATTGACGATTTTGGGACTGGCGGCGGCGTCCGACCTTGGGATGCGTACCGTTCAGAAAGCCATCGCTGGCAACCCCGTCAGCATTGAGACGTTGCAGATCATCGCCGACACGCTCAATGCCCCGTACGAGTCGCTACTGCTTGGCGCGGACGCTCCCGAAGTTCTTACCCTGGACATCCGAATCGAGATAGGCGTGGCAGACGCACGGAAGATCAATGACATCATCGAGTTTCTAAGAAGGCTCCTACCCGACTACCATAGCCTCTGCATGATCGCTGTCACGAGTGGAAGCGTGTTGATCGGCGTGACGCACTCGCAAGCGAACGAAACTGTGATCGCTGGACTTGAATTTCAAGAAGCGATGAACACACTCGGCATCGAAAGCTGGTCACGAAGCCGCAATCGCGAACCGGCAATGTTTGGATTTCTCGATTCAGTGGACGCTGTGAACTATCTGAGCTATGCACGTAGTACACACGATGCCAATGAAAACGAACGACCTCAGACCGAGCTACGTACGGCTGAAGAATATGCGTTCTATTGCAAGTATCTAAACCTTATAGCGGGCAAAGAATGGAGTGCGTTCAAGGACGACTTCCAAGCCTTGCTGGACGAAATAAAAATCGTCCTGCACCCCAACAATTTCGATAGTCTGCATTTGTGGTGCGATCATTATCTTCACAATCGATTGGATATCGACTACCCAGACTCATCAGTAGCCGATTACACAAACCGCTATCGGTTGCTCGTTTCTTTCATCAGGCACCTTAAATACTTGGACGTTTCGTACAAATATACGCTGCTTCGCGACCAGAGATGATGGCCATGATCATAACTGCCTTACACTTCCTCGCATTCGTTGGCTGACTCGACTTCAGATTCAATGATTGAGCGCACGTCTGCAATATGTATTTTTGTGAAATAGAGTTTGTGATTCTGTTGAGCGAGTACGATTTCCATTTCATTTTCATTACTTGAGAGCCGACTGAACAAACCTTCCATCTCGTTTATCGATCCATTGACATGCTGATACATGGCAGCGTGGTTTGGGCAAAGAGCCAGATAGTTTTGGTAATGGCGTCTCTTCAACTCTGGAAGAAACTCTACTTTTTCAAAGTAGTCACTTCCGTCATCCAACTTGAACGGCATGCGAGCTTTGCATATCTGACAGATCAAATTTCCGTCGTTGTCCGAATACTGTTGTCGAAGATAATGGGCTGCGTTGGTTTTTACATCTTCACGCCCAACTGATACAGATCGGGTTTTCTCCTCAGTGATGCGTCCGGGAGCTTCCGCAGCTTCAGCACTTATAATGGCAGCGCGTCTTGTTGGGTTTCCAGATTCGTGGTCGGGAAGTTCAGAAATGGACCTTCGTTCCATTTCCAATAATATTCTTTCCTGATCGTCAGGTCTCATCGCCGCAAAGCGTCTTGCTCGTTCTAATGACTGGGTATCTGAAAACCCAAGTTCCTTTGCTGCGTTCTGTTTTACGCGATTCTCCTCAATCCTTTTTGCGGCACGATGACCGAAATGGATGGCCTCTAACCAAGGCCATCCTGGATCGAATGTAAATCCAGCCGGTAACAAGTCTCGCGACGCTTCTTCAGGAAAAACGAAGTCGTCGCCTTGCGGAACCCAAGCCGCTTTCCGCAACTGATGAACGATTTGGGAGTTTACGGACCTCGATCCTCCTCTCTCACTCCTTTGGTACGTCGCCCTCAAATATTTAGGATTCAAATGCACCAGCGTATGCCATAGCAAACGCGATAACTGCATTGTTGGGGACGTCAGTAGTTCCTCAATATTCGGGATGCTGTAATCCCTATTAATTGGCGAACGTACGCGTTCGCCGCCAACGTTAGAAAGCGCAGACCATTCGGGATTCGCGTAGCAAGATACACATATAATCTCAAGACGTGCTTGTACCCCAACAGCTTGGGCAAACTTCGCAACCCTTGCTAGTGGAATCCCCAAGTCTTCGTAGCCTTTTGCAAGACATGAGCGTTCCGCCTCGTCACCCAATGCATCGAAGTATGCTTTGAGTCCTGTTTCAAGGTAGGGTTCATCAATGTATACCCCTGATGGTGTCGTCCATTGCTGATCACCGTTCTCAAATACATAGTACGTTTTAAACATCTCAGCCTTTTGAGGCTGGCTTTCCACGAGCGTGACAAATCGCTTAAAGTCTTTTCGATAGGTCTTTTCACTAGGAAGCGTCGCTTCTCGCGTATATCGCTTTTTTAAAATCACTTCAACTTGTTCAGCTTCACCGACTTCACGAACGCCTATCGATTCGAGAAAGTTTCTTGCATTGCTTTGAAACCCTTTGTTTCTGCCGGACGTTAGTACGTCTCCATCGACCCTGGCCAATGCATCGTCGTTGGCCGTCGGGTCTCCGGGAAAGAAGCAACGGCTACCCAAGTCAAAGCTACCATCACTCTGGCGTGCGATGCGCGACTTCGAGAATCGGCTGAAGCCTATGCCGGAGCTAAGTTCGGAGAATAACAACGCATACATGCGCTGAACCCATTCGACTGGCTTTCCAGCAAGCCATTCCATGAACGCGTCGTCTGGTCCAGTCATTAACATACGCGAACTGGCATCCCATCGTGTGCCTTCGGCGGTTTTTTGAGTGAGCAGTTCTACAAAATCGTCGATATCCCATTCCGTCATATCAAGTCCAGCCAGAAAGCGGTCCGTATTGCCGTTTTTCTGTGTTGCCGCAATTGCCCATTGCGGCGGCTCTTCCTCATAATGAACGAGATACTCAACATCCTCCGCAGATAATAAGTCTTTCAGTGATGCTTTGGCCTGAAGCAAATACTTCGCGGGTGCATGCTTCTTGGAATACGTTGGTGTTAGTTGCTGCTCATTCATCTCGTCGATTATCGCATCTCGAATACGCGAATAGCGCGTCGGTATCGCATCCTGGGGATTGGGAAGTACCGCGAGGAAGTCGCCCGTCAGCAGCTTGAGATCACGAATGGTATGCAGCGACGTCGTCGTTAAGCTGGCTAGCTGCTCAAACAGAGGATGGTTCGCAGGTGTTTCCTTGATACTTGCCCTGCTCAACTCAGGCACAAAGGGCGCATGAAGATGAAAACGCAGACCCGACGTTTCTTTTTCCGCTGGAAAAAATACAGCAACCCTTCCCGGGGTTGCTGGTACGATCTTCACTTGTTTGGCTAATGGCTTCGTCGGATCGAATTGCTGGAAGTTCGGGAGCAAATCCAATTCAAATGCCACAGAAATCTGTTGTTTCTCCAAACCCTCGACCTGCTGTTGGAACTTGAGGAAGTGCTGCGAAGTCGTCGTCTTACCTCCAATTTGCTTAAGAACCTCGACGTGATTCTCTGAATGGCGATGACGCAACACCTCACCATGTTCGCTATCCCCCACGGTCCAGCGAATTGATTCAAGTTGCGACAGAAAAAGTAGCGTCGTTTCCGCAAGTTCGGATAGGCCATTCTCTACTTCTTTGTATGCCTCTTCGCCGGTCTTCTTCGGATTGTTAAAAGGGAACTCGAATCGGGTTCGGTTTCCCAAATCACTTTTTCGCGGAATCTCAATTGGTAACACAAGCTCCGTAATTTTGAACGCAAAGGTGGGCGACCAGATGTGGGGCGTTTCCGAATAGGCAAATACTGCTTTGAAGCCAACGCCAAAGCGACCGATCTTATCGTCATCCTCTGACTTCGTGCCTTCGCCAATATCCGTGATGGCATAAATGTCCCGCTCATCGAACGGTCGCCCATTATGCTCAAATACGAGGCTTGCTGGCGAAAGTACGAAACGTGCTTCGGTCGCCCCCGTATCTTCCGCGTTCTGGAGCAGCTCGTAAATGAAGTGGGCACTGTCGGGATATAAATCCTCGACAATGCGTCGGATTCCGCTGTGTTTTTTTAGCACGCGAGCCAGCTCTTCACGCTCCGCGTGTACCTCTTGGATAACGCTCATCGTCATTTTGCCCCCGTCACAGAAAGGCTACCAAAGACTACCGGCGTCACTCGGATATCCCCGCTATTCGCAGATTCCTGAAGCTCCGCGAGTCTGCGGCTGAAATCTGCGTTCGCCCGAGCCAGTTCACTTTCTTTCATCAAGCGAATCTTGTCGTTGTTGGCTCTGGCGATCTGATCCTCGATTGCTTTGCAGCGTGCTCGCTGACTGGCGGTCAAGCTTTGGATGCGGTGCTCAACCAGCTCTCGGTTCGTGGCGATGTGGTTCGCTTGCGCCTCACTCCATCGCTGATGCTGGCGAGCGTCAAGGGCTTCGCATTCATCCGCACCGGGCAATTCAAGCAAGTCCCTTACCTTTGCGGTCTGTAGCAGCTCAAATAGTTTCACTTCGACCTTTGGGTCATTGGCGAAAGCCATGAGGGATTCGTCCGTCTTTACGCCATGCTTCACCCAGCGGTAAAGCGCGAAATGATGCGTTCCGGTGGGCAATTCTGGATCGTGAATTTCCATGCTGAAATACTTGGGTTCGGTGATGTCTAGATGGCGAGCAGCTTGGCGAACAAGCGGATGCACTGCTGACAAATGAATGGCCTTGGGGTTCTCAATGGCCGTTTCTTGATCGAAGGTGACGGAAATCGTTGGTTGATTTCCTTTGAGCCACTTTTCCCATTCGCGTGGGATTGGTTCAACGGATCGAGGCAGTTGCTTGTAATCATCAAGCAACGCCGTCCTCGCTTCATGACTGAGCCGCAGCGTCTTCAGCGGCTTGTCGCCGAGCAAATGCTCAACCTCTTGTCCTAAGCGGCTGCATAGATAGGTCGTGACTGCATTCTGAATAGAGTTGGGCGATAACCAAAAACTCTCAGCGTCCTGAATCTCCTCACGCCACGACCTGTTAGGTACGTTTAGGCCAAAAAGCTCTGACTGTTTGGATTCAAGCTCCTCTTCTTCGCGAACCTGCCGGATGCTATTGTCCGAAAGCTGCTGAAGCCGCTGGGTACGCTCCTCATCATTCAATTGGTAACTTTCGGCAATATCATGAATTTCTTGGGTGATTCTGCCAAGGATTTCCTCGCTTCCGCCCACCGCATGATGAAACACACCGATTCTCCATAGGCAGCGTTCGTAAATGTCGGCATCCACCGTCCCCGGCGTTACGAAGTTCACAATTGCAACGGTCTCACTTTGCTGTCCATAGCGGTCGATACGGCCAATTCGCTGCTCAACTCGCATAGGATTCCAAGGAAGGTCATAGTTGACCAGCAAGTCGCAGAACTGAAAGTCCAGACCCTCGCAGCCGACTTCGGATGACAGCAGCACGTCAACCGCGTCTTTGTCATCCTTCGCCAAAGCGAATCTTCGCCTTAAATCAGCTCGCTCTTCATCAGGTACGTCACCATGAATGACGCCGACACGCAAACCGGTTACGTTGGCATGAGTCGTCAAATATGCCAACGTGTGGCGGAATGTGCTGAAGACAAGCACCTTGTTGTTTACCAACTTGCTTTTGTCGGTCAGCACTTTGACGAAAGCGGATACTTTGGGATCGTTCGGGTTGAGGTTTTCAGCTTGGTTGATGATTTGTTTGATGTCGGCTCTTACTTCATCAAGGAAGCTCAAATCTGCATCGTCTTCACTATCGCTTGCCTCTAGCAATTCCAGCCGGTCGAGTTTTCCGGCCAGTATATCCGCAAGGAATGGGGCTAAGCCGTAAAGGCAGCTCGCCGCTTGCCTGCGGATAGTCGTCATCATGAATTTTACGTTTTGCTGACCGTGGCAGCGCTCCAAAATCTTCGATATGACACCCAGCAAGGCGTCATGTAAAGCCCGTTGATCTTGCGTGAATTCAACCGTCAGTGTTTCCGGCTTGCGTGTCGTGAATTCGCCGATGTCCCGGCGGCGGGTGCGATTGATGAGCGGGCTGAAGGTGTACAGCTCTTCGATGGAGCGGGTTAGCCCGATGCGGTCAGAATCACTGATTACGTCCTCTTGAAGCTGGTCATAGACGTTTTGGAAGCTTGGTGACTCACGCAAAAATAAACGTCCCCATTCCGTTGCCGCTACCTCTGTGAGGCTCTTGCGGGCCTCCATTTGCCAGCCAGGTTTGGCTGCTCGGCAGTGATGAATGGCCTCGTTGATATGAGCATTCGGCTCCGCCATTTGGGCGAAGCTTGCACGATCAATGACCAAATCCGGTCGTAGGACATTGAGCAGCGTGAAAAGATCTTCGCTTCCGAGTTGTACCGGCGTGGCAGTGAGCAGGACGACGGCTTGGGCATTGTCGCAAAAATAGCGAACACCTTGGTGCAGAAACGTCTCTGAATTTCGGATGTGGTGCGCTTCATCGACGATGACAAGATCAAACTTTGGAGGCGGGTCTAGTGTTAAAAGGCCTTGGTCCTTCTTGCCCGCACGCCCACTACGGCCAAAAACCAAATCCGAATCGAAGAGGGAGAACGGCACGATGGCTTTGCCGTATTGCTCCGGCCATTCACCTTCCAGATGTGTCTCCTGCAAACAATGGCGAAGGAGATTGCCATCCAATGCGGTGAAGTGCTCATCAAACCGCTTCATTTCATTAAACCATTTACGCTCCGCTACCAACGCTTTGGGGCAGATTACGAGCACGGAAGAAAAGTCCATCCTCGCCCGTAGTTCCTTGATGATGAGTCCGGCCTCAATCGTTTTGCCCACCCCAACCTCATCTGCAATCAACAGCCGTGGGCGATCAGACCTAATCAGCCTTAGAACGGGCCGATATTGGTATGGCACGAATTTCACTCGACCTGTTCGCATTGAAAACAGATTTGCGGTCGAGGACGACAGAATCATCAAGCCGGTTAGGTGTGCGTAAAGCTCATTGGCCGAGATTGCTTTTCGTTCGTCTGTATCCAACGCAGAAGCCTGGAGCTGGCTCTCGTAATAAGTCGTCTTTGTGTTGTTCTGGAAGACGCGATACCTGGACTCAGCCCCACCTGGCATCACTTCCATGATGGGCAACAGCACATTCGGGCTTGAACGAAGTGCCACCAGCTCCCCAACCTTGAACAAGGGGACGGGGGCCGTCGAGATGGCGACTGCCGCGTTTCCAGAATCGATGGATCGTATCGGGGCGTGATGTGAGACTTCGCTGGTGGGCAGGGCAATGGGAATATTGCTCTTTCCCATCGCTGCCAACGCGGCCTCTTTTGCCGATTCGATGGCACGCAGTGAGATTTCCGTCGCACCTATGGTTTCCAGCAGGCGGCCCAAGGTGTCGGCATCCCGATAAATTTCACTTGGCGGCACTGCTACCGTTGAGATATGTGCCCACTTATTGCGGACCGTTTGAAGTTCCTTGACCCACGAACGAGCTTCGCGGGGCAGTCGCATCGACTCGCTCAATTCGTACCAATTTTGGTCCAGTATTCGCAAAAGTGCAGCAAAATCTAACTGCTCCAATGAACTGAAACCACGTTCCCTGGCAGTTCTCTGCTGCTGGAAGCTTAGTCGATCAAAGACAAGCTTCTGCCACCAGTCGGCAGACTGCTCGGGAAGCTTTTTCGCCAAAAGTCGAGAAAGCTCCGACGTTGCAACTTGAATTAGATCGATCATTTCCCCCCTTACCCTTCCACGCTTCAAAGTGAACCATCGCCACTCGTCGAACCCGACGGAATGGCCAGTATATTCCATCACGTTGCCTAACGCAGACGTTCCACGAAGAAGCTTCAAGCTTGCGTTACCTAATGGGCATTTCAGCCCAGAAAACACTCGGAAGCAAGCATTAGTGAGCACTCTCGGGGGCAGGCGGTCGGAAACTTGCCTCGCCTGGTCCCCGTGTCATCAAATTGGGAACGTTCATCGTTTCCGACGCTCATGGCGTCTCCAGTTGATGCTCAGTATGCACTCTAGCGATCATTGAATATCAATGAGTTAGGAAACTAATGGCCGAACAATCCAATTGTGTTCGTGAATGTGTGCTTTTTAGCACAGTTTTTAGCACAACACGCAGGCGTTTCAGAATTGTGCCATGTAGCTTAAATACATGTTTATTAAGCGTGCTGTCTCAGTACCTGAATTTCGAAGCGTCGTTCCATCGATTTGGATCAGTGTAAATGCCCCTGGTATCCCCCATAACACAGTTGTCTTCTTGACTCTTATTTTGAGTTGCAATATATAGACAATCAAATTAACGAATACGGTTTTAGGTGCTTATGGTGTGGGATTTATCATGCATTGTTTTGGTTTTATTGATATTTTTCATATCCGTACTGAATATATGGTATTACTTAATAATGAAGAGTCTGAGCGCGGATCAGAAGGACGAATTAATTGCTGAGATCAATGCCGATCCACATTTATTCTGGTGACTACGCTTGGTGAGAAATTAGCCGCAAATAAGGGCATCGGGCAAGGCTTCGATTTCCTCCGCATTGCGTTAGCGGTAATGGTACTGTTAAACCATTCTTTTCTTATAGTAGATGGTAGCTATGACCGACTTGCAAGGAATAATCTTTGGTGTGTATTCAACGCTATTTTACCCATGTTCTTCGCCTTATCCGGCTTTTTGATTACGGGTTCCGCACAACGCCTAAAGCTTAAAGACTTCCTTATCAATCGCAGCATCCGTATTGTCCCCGCGCTTGCAGTGGATATATTCGTTTCATCGCTGCTGATAGGCGTAATATTCACGACCATGCCGCTGCATGAATATTTCCAAGACAAAAAGTTTTTGCATTACTTTCTAAATGTTATCGGCTTTATCCATTATGAATTGCCGGGTGTTTTTGAAAGCAATCCATTCCCTGGCCAGGTAAACGGCTCTCTTTGGACAGTCCCTTTTGAGATTGGCTGCTATGCCCTTATGTCCTGCCTCATCCTCTTAAATGCGGTAAATTACAAACTCAAGATCATCATCACCAGCGGGGCATTCATAGCGGCGTCTTATGCACTCGGATACTGGTTTAGCGTTCATGCAAACCCGCTTGCCACTCCGACCCCGCTCCATAATTATGCAAACAACTTTGTTTCTGAGCGGGGCAATTACTTGTATTTCTATTTCCTCGGCGGCGCTTTGCTTTACGTCATCCGTGAGCATGTGCCTTGTTCTAAAATACTGGCGGGGCTATCCGCTACCCTTATTATCTTTTTCGGGCTGTGGCCCATTGGCGACTTCACCAAGTTAATCTTGATGCTCCCAATAGCCTATGTGACAGTGTATGTAGGTGTGCTCCCCATTCCAAAGATTCCATTTTATTCGCGCGGCGATTATTCATATGGCGTTTACTTATATGGCTATCCCCTACAACAGGTACTTATCTTACTTTTGCCAGGCCTTTCCATTGCGGTACATTTTGCGCTGTCGCTGATTTGCGCTTCGACGGTAGCTTTGTTTTCCTGGCACTGTATCGAAAAACCTATCCTGAAAATCAGGAAAAAATTTAGTTTTACTGCCCGCAAAGGCAATTAATAAGCTCGCCAACAAAGTCTTTGTTATGTCGAGATTCAATTCCATTTCCATCAAATGAACGCCGTCTTATGGCCATCCTTTGCTAATCAGAAAGCAAGTGCAAAGTCGATCTCGAAATGCTACTACAGGTCACCAGTTCTGGGATAGCAAGAACAATTGTTGTTTCGCAACAACGCCACTATTGAGTAACATTTGGGTCGACGATTCATGCAGCATGAGAATGCGACACCCCATCAAGCTGGGGTCAAACGTCTTAACGTCGGTTGTGGACGAAATATCCTCGAAGGATGGATAAATCTCGACAACTCCGATCTTCCGGGAATCGACATTAAGTTTGATCTTGAGCAATGCAAACACACGCCTATTCCTCTTCCGGACGATAGTGTTGATGAGTTTTTGCTCAGTCATGTCATCGAGCACATTAATGGTGCGATGCCTCTAATGCAGGAACTATACCGAATAGCCAAACCTGAGGCCCTGTGCACGATACTAGTCCCTTTTGGCTCCAGCGACGATGCGTGGGAAGACCCAAGTCATGTGCGTCCGTACTTCACCGGCTCATTTGCGTATTTCTGCCAGCCGACCTATTGGCGTGGCGGTAACGGGTATCGCGGTGATTGGCAACCGATGAAAATTCATTTGCAGATGCTAAACAGCAAGTATCAGGATGTCCCTCATGAACAGCTTATGCAAGAGCTAGAGCGTGCTCGCAACATGGTGGTTGAAATGTCCGCTACCCTTATTGCCATTAAGCCCGCACGACAGCCATTATTCGAGTTACAGGTTCCTGCCAGTATTGAAATCAGTCTAGTTTAAAAGGGTCTGCTGCACATATGGTGAGTTGACGATAGCCGCTTCAACCGAGCCTCGCAAGCGTCACGCGGTTGTGCACAACGGTAGGGCATAACGTCTACTTGTTTCTCGCGACTTCATCGAGGTAATCGGCCCACCATTGCATCATCTTCCGGCGTTCCGGCAGGTATTGGGCATGGTTGTAGGCCGCCCGGACGCGATTGCGTTCACTGTGCGCAAGCTGGCGTTCAATTACATCAGGGCGAAATTCGTGCTCGTTCAAGATCGTACTTGCAGTGCTGCGGAAGCCATGACCTGTTGCCCGCGAATGATAGCCCATGCGGTACAACGCATAAAGCATCGTATTCTCGCTCATAAACGATGTTGTATTGTGCTGGTTTGGAAATACAAACTCTGATCGTCCGGCGAACTCTTTCAGTTCACGAAGTACAACGAGAGCCTGTCGCGAAAGCGGAACAATATGAAGCTCTTTCATCTTCATTCTCTCGGCAGGAATTCTCCATTCGGACTTCTCCCAATCGACCTCTGACCACAACGCGCCACGCAGTTCATTCGTCCGAACGAACGTAAGCAGAAGCAGGCGAAGGGCAAGCTTCGTTAGTGCGATGCCATCGTAATCATCCAACTTCCTGAGGAACTCTGGAAGTTCAGATGCTTGCAAGAAAGAGTGGTGTTTGACAATTGGGGTTTTCAACGCACCTCGCAAGTCCGGTACTGGATTGCGATCAACTCTGCCCGTTGCGATTGCGTATAAGAAAACTTGGCCGCACATCTGCATTACACGTCGAGCGGTATCCAAAGTGCCCCTCCCCTCAATAACCCGAGCCATTTCAAGAAGTACAGGTGCGGTAATTTCGGAAATTGGTCTGTCACCAAGCTTCGGCAGAAGATGATTGTCGAGATGGATACGCTTGGTCCTTATGGAGCCTGGTGCCCATTCGTGCTTACGATTCTCGAACCACTCGCGTGCTACGATTTCGAACGTGTTACCGCTACTTATGGATGATTGCCGCTTGGCCTCTTTCTTTGCCTCACCGGGGTCTTTTCCAGAGGCAAGAGTTTTCTTTGCCTGTGCTCTCCGCTCGCGTGCATCGGTTACGCTGGTTTCTGGATAAACGCCCAATGCCAAGACTTTTTCCTTGCCACCGAAGAAGTATTTTAGCCGCCAGTATTTGCTCCCGGACGGCATGACCAGAAGGAACAATCCTTCCCCGTCCGCGAGTTTGTACGGCTTCTCTTTTGGCTTTGAATTCCGAGCCTTTGCATCCGAAAGTGAAACTGGCATGGGGTACAAAATGACGCTTACTGGGGTATATCTTAAATAATGTATCCCTATTTAGAAGCGAATGTCAACAATTCCAAGCGGACGCCACCGGACTACTAAGTTCTTCGGAGTGGCGGTGAGCCTCTGTCGTGTGGACGTTAGCGGCCGTTAGCGGCTAAGTAATTGGTGATCCGGGCGGTAAACACGAACGCCCATTAACCGGTTGAATGACAATAAGATAAAATGATGGGCGAATGCGTTATACCCCGATTTTGTACCCCTAACGCAAACGATTTAATCAGACGGTAAGGTGAATACCATCGGGCTGTTCACTTTACAACAATTCCGTTAGTGGTCCTGTGCGTTCTCGGAGAGGGTCGCAATTAAGGCCCGAATGTCCTCAGCCCGCCATGCTGTACATCTCTGCGATAGTTTAACGGGCTTTGGAAAACGTCCCGTTTTTACGCCCTCCCACCAGCATGTCTTGCCAAGTGGTATCACGCTCAGAACTTGGGGCAACCGTAAGAAACCGGTCTCAGGAATATCGTGCATTTTCAAACTCCAACATGACCGATGGTATCACAGAATTAAGCGGCTGTCCTCCGGAAAGTGGCTGTGGGAGCCACTCGCAGCTTTTTCCGGTCGCCACGAACGGCTGATCGCATCATCGACACTTCCCCCTTGTCCAGGGGAAGTCGCTATCTTGCGACTTCGTGCGGTCGAGCGGCACAATCGGCTTGACGCATTAAGAAAAATAGGGTAGTTTTTCTTAAATGAATATCCAGAAAAAAGAGCCGCAAACCGTTGAAAAGTCCATCCTTTCGTTCATTCGCAAGCGTGGACGTGGTTGCGTTTTTGTCCCCGCCGATTTATTCGACCTGGGAAGCCGCGAATCTATCGACGTGGCCCTCCATAACCTCACCCATGAGGGTTCGATCCGGCGGCTGGCACGCGGCGTATACGACTACCCCGCCGAACACCCAGTTCTCGGCAAGCTGATGCCAACAGCAGACACCATCGCCAAGGCTCTAGCTGGACGCGATCAAGTGAAGATTCAGCCTGCGGGCGCTTATGCCGCCAATGCTCTAGGGCTGTCCGAACAAGTGCCCGCAAAAGCAGTTTTCCTGACCGATGGCCCCAGCCGCACCGTCAAGATTGGCTCGATGACTATCCAGCTAAGGCAAACGACCGCACGAAACATGGCAACCGCTGGTAGCCTAAGTGGAATGTTGATCCAAGCATTCCGGGAACTTGGACAAGATCATATTACGCCTGAGCGGATTGCCCATTTAACGAAGACGCTTCCACTCGACAAACGAAAGCAGATCACCAAGGACCTGAAGTTTGCACCGGAATGGATGCGTCCCATTTTCCTCGTATTGGCGGAGGAAAAGTCATGAATCTTGAATTCCTGACGCTCTCCGAAGACGAACGAACGCTTTATATCAACCAAGCAGCGATCCAGAGAAACGTGTCGCCCATCGTCTTTGAGAAAGACTTCTGGGTTTGTTGGCTACTCGCAGTTCTTTTTCGATCCGAATACGCAGACCATCTCGTGTTTAAGGGCGGTACATCACTATCCAAGGTCTTTCGAGCGATTGAGAGATTCTCCGAAGATATAGACCTCTCATTGTCTCCACTATTCCTCAAGCTGTCGAATGTAGGTGCAAGCCGAAATCAAGCGAACAAATGGATGGCAAAGGCGGAAAAAGCCTGTGGCTTTGCTGTATCAGAGCAAATTAAACCCTCGCTAGAACAAAGCGTTCAAGCTGTGTTGGGGAAAAGGGATTCCGACTGGTTCGAATACTTAACCGACGCCACTACGCATTCGCCCGTCTTGCTATTCCACTACCCGTCAAGCCAGCCTGAGGGGTTTGCTTATTTGAAACGTTCGGTGAAGTTGGAGTTTGGTTCACTCACGGATCAGCAACCTACGGGTAGGCATACCGTGCAACCCTGGATCGCGGAAATATTGCCTCAAGCATTCAAGGACTGGAATTGCGAAGTAACAACCCTAGAAATCGAACGTAGTTTTTGGGAAAAAGCAACGATTCTACACACCGAATATTACCGCCCATCTGACAAGCCAACGCCGGACCGTTTTTCGCGGCATTACGCAGACACAGCGGCGCTTGCCAAGCATCCAATAGCCTCACTAGCCATCCGCCGTGATGACTTGCGTGCCCGTGTCGTGTCTTGGAAGAGCCTCTTCTTTGGAAGTGGATGGGCATCTTATGACACCGCAAAGCCAAACACTTTCAAACTTGTTCCGCCTGAATCGCGTATTCCAGACCTGAGGCGTGATTATCAGAATATGCGTGACATGTATCTTGCGGAACCGGCTAGCTTCGACGAGATCATCAATACACTTCGCGATCTTGAACAAAATATCAATTCGAATTGATTCGCTTCTAAAGCATCCCTTCCCTGACCATTTTGGCACCTCACCATCCAGGTGACCGAGTGCTTCCGGGCTTCGCTGCGCTACGGTCCTAACGGACAGCTAAGGCTCCCTCTCGCCCTCTTGTGCAACGGCCTTCCGATCCATCATCGGCCTACAAAGGATGCGGAGCGGGCAGCAGCAACACTCGCTACGCGGGTTGCACCTTTCCGCTGAAACCGCCTGCTCCCTTTTTCGGCGGAAACGTAAGGACTGAACCGCGAGTACGCGTTCACACCTTACGTTCGCCGTTCAGGCAGTCCCGATTGAGCGCCTCGTTGGGCACAGCAATATTTGATTTCTTCAAAACAGGGGAGACCCCAGGGCCGTCAAGGCTCGGAGCCACGCGAGCAAATGCGGCTGCCTCCCCATCTTCCGCGCTTCGTACCTTCGCTTGTGCAGACGGGTCCCCTCCCCATTCACTCGGCCTTGACTGCCCTTCCCCCTAGGCCTTTGGCATTCGCCCCCCGGCTGTTCGAAAAACAGCGGGGCTGCTTCTCAGCAAGTAGCAACGAAAACCACGTTCATTTCATTCACTGGGGAGAGATTTACCATGTCGTCAACCGTTACCACTTCCGAAACATCTAGCACGGAACCTACCAAACCCGCTCGAATCGATGTTTACGAGCGAGTCACTAACCGCATCATCGAACAGCTTGAACAAGGCGTTAGGCCTTGGATGAAGCCTTGGAACGCCGAGCATGCCGCCGGACGCATTACTAGGCCGCTTCGCTTCAATGGCTTGCCCTATTTAGGCATTAATATCTTGATGCTTTGGGCCGAGGCAGAGGATAAGGGGTATTGCTGCCCGTTATGGCTCACTTTCAACCAAACGAAGGAGCTAGGCGGATTCGTGAAGAAAGGCGAACACGGTTCAACCGTTGTGTACGCTTCGACCTTCAAGAAATCGGAGGCCGACGACAAAGGCGACGCCGTTGAGCGAGAAATTCCATTCCTGAAGCAATACACGGTGTTCAATGCCGAGCAATGCGACGGCTTGCCCGAAAAATACTACGCCACCAAGGAGCCGCCAAATTCGACCATCGAACGGGTTGAACAAGCCGACCAATTTTTCAACAACCTTAACGCCGATATTCGCGAAGGAGGCGATAAGGCCTACTACACCATCACGCATGATTATATCCGCATGCCTTTTTTGGAAACGTTTCGCGACGGGGAAACCCACGCCGCGACCATGGCCCATGAGCTTTGCCACTGGACCCGCCACCCAAAGAGGCTTGATCGGGATCTAGGCCGCAAACGCTTTGGCGATGAAGGCTACGCCATGGAGGAACTTGTAGCCGAACTTGGTTCCGCTTTCCTCTGTGCAGATTTGAACATCACGCCCGAGCTTCGAGCAGACCACGCGGAGTATCTCGCAACGTGGCTACATGTTTTGAAGAACGACAAACGAGCCATCTTTACCGCCGCTTCCTACGCATCGAAGGCCGTTGAATTTATGCACGGCTTGCAACCCAAAGACGAAACCACTTCCGAGGCATCGACCGCAGAAAGGGAATCGGTGTAACCATGCTGGTTAAAACCAAAATCACCGGAAAACTTGACAGCAACGTAAAAGTTGCCGAAGCACTGCGAACATGGCTCGCCGCTCAAAGCATTGTCGATCAAGACAAAGAGCATTTTTGGGCGATCGGCTTGGATACCAAGATGAAAGTCAAATATATCGAGGTGGTAACCATGGGCACGCTTGATGCAAGCCTGGTACATCCTCGCGAAGTGTTCCGCTATGCCATTATGAATGGCGTTGCATCGCTAATCATTGGACACAATCACCCATCAGGCGATGTTACCCCAAGCAATGAAGACCGAGCCGTAACGAAACGACTTGCCCAAGCCGGAAATCTGCTTGGAATTCCCATCTATGACCATCTCATTATCGGAGCGGACGGAGAGCATTACAGTTTTGCGGAATCGATTCCCCAAGACCTAAAGCACGTCTGATCAATCGCCCCCGAGCCAGTTCAAGCAACTGGCTTCAGATTCTTAACGCCCGGCGGTTCGCCGTCGGGCTTCTTTCGATTCTCTATCTAAAACGCACAAGGCAACCACAATGGACCCCACCACACCCCACCACCTGCTATATCACGATCATTGAAGCAATTCATCAACACGACTACGCACGAGCAAGAGAATACGCCCTTATCTTAAAATGCTGGCTCGAATCGGGCGGATTCTATCCGAAGGGTTTCAACGTCAATGAAATCTTTGACACTCTGGGGCGAATCCTAGGGCCAGCATGCAGGCCCGCCGCGCTTCGCTTCCCTTTTGTAAACATTGTCTGTATTCACTGCGATGCAGGAAAAGACATCGATTGCCTTCAGCAAGCCATTGATTCCGGATGGATCAAAATCGACCCCGAAACAGACTTATCCAACATCACGCATATTGGGCTTTGCCCTGAGTGCCGCAAGATCGAAGACGACGATCACGACTAATCAATCAAGTGATTCGTTCCACTTTGCACAGACTGCCTGCCATTCGCAGGCAGTCGATTTCGCACGTCGAAATTTTCGGCGCTATCGCGCCGGTGTGTGGCATCCATGCCGGTGTTTTGCCCGCCGTCCTGGCGGGCAAGGATTTCCTTAATCGCAAAATTCAGGGCACAACTTTCGCGGCGTTCATTTCTCAATGATGGCCACGGTCTTTCGGTTTCTTTGGGTCATCAAAAACATCACGCAGGATTTTACTTGCCGTAAAACCCGTCATGGCAATGAATGAACCCAGTGCCACATATTGCAAAATCATGGCAAGCCGGTCATTGCCGCATTGCCGCGACATGAACTGAGCATGATTGCCCAGGGCTTGAAACGGTACGGTTGGAGGTATCGACATACACAAACTCCCATTACTAATGCAGCAGAGCCGGGGCGTGTTCACTGACCCAGACTCGCACTTCGTCATTCGACTCACATTCACCGATCTCGATGCTGTCCACCGTCGGCCCTGAATCACCCAGTTCCCTAATTTCCTCTTTGGTCATCTCACGAACCCAAATGATGCGATGCCGTTGCAGACCGCTTCGCATCAAGTTTATGCCGGTATCGCCAAGGGGCATATCGAGATTGCTTCCCTTGATGAGCACCATGTACACCAAGTCACCTGAGAACTTCAGTAGCAAACCTTCGGAGGGATTGAACTTCCAAACGCCGAGCCATCCGTAGGGAAACCAAACGCTGTTTCCATCCACCAAGCGAAACTCAATCGCATCGGCACGGTCGCGGATACCGCGTAGAAAGCCAAACGCCTGACATGCGCCTTCCGTGCCGTCGGCGTCACCATCTTTTTTAGACGTTTGGCTCATTCTCCCTGCAAGATGCTGGTTGCGTTGCAACCGCTCTTCATGGGTTGTTCGATCATCGTTCATTGTCTCTCTCCCTCTTATCACTCATTTCTTTGGCCACTGTTTGCGTGTCGGCTCTTGTGTTCTGGCCTCGACCGAGGCCCCGCTTCTTCGAGCGGTGATTCTTTGTCAGCTCCGTCGCTGACATCGGATCGTCCTGACGTGTCATCGCACTCAGTAATTCTTCCTTGTCATCGGTGAATATCTCGACTTTCTCGCGGCCTCGTGTGACCGCAACGTAAGCGGTCCGCTCATCCGTTGCGGGCAACGACTGGCTGGAGATGCCCACGAAGACCTTATCCACGGTGACGCCTTGGCTGATGTGGCTGGTCACCACATAGCCATGCGTCAAATGCCCGAAGTCTCGGGCAATTACCCAGCCATGATCGACGACAATATCACCGTGCTTGGTAAATCCCTGCACGTTCAACAACGCACCGTTGTTCAACCGGTGCTTGCCGTCTTTAGTTTTACCGCCCGCCGTGATGCGGATGCGGTCTCCCGTTGCCAACGCCAATGGCTTTGGCCGGTAGACTTCAAATCGGTCAGCTTTGTCGGTGGGGAGCTTTGCCCCCTCGCCTACCCGCATCCGGCTCCCCTTCGTGAAGCCGGGTGCATTTTGTTGAAACTGAATCAGTTCGCCTTCCGCATACTGCGTCGCGTCGGTTTTCTGGGCCTCCGTCAAATGCGCCGGAACCCAAGCGTCGATGACATGCTCATCGCGAATAGTGCCTTTTGCTTTCAGCCCTGCACGGATTGCATCCGTGATACGGGCGGCTTCGGCGTGGGTTGGAGAAACCACCAGTGCCGTTTTCAGCTTGCCGTCTGGCTTCCTCTCCGCTGACGCGGCGAGATACGCACCGGCAAGCTGCGCGTTGCGGTGTTCATCGTCCACTTCCTTGACCCAGCCCAGCCGATCTAGTTCATGGAACGCCTTGGCCATTTCGCCTTCGCTCATAGCTTTGGCGGCTTTCTTATAGTCGCCGCCTTGACGCAGGATTTCTGTCACTTCCGCGACATGCAATCCCGCCGAGTGCTCAAGCAGCTTCAGCGGTTCACCTGCGGTGACGCTGCGATGCTGCTTGCGATCACCCACGAGGATCACACGGGCATTCACCTTGTCCGCGACTTCAAACACTCTGAGCATGTCTTTGGTGCCCAATTGACTGGCTTCATCCATAAGGATGACGCCGTCGCGGGCCGATTGCTGCATGTCTTGATCTTTAAGGAATCGTGCAACCGTATCCGCTTCGCGGAATCCGGCTTCATCACGTAACACCTCACGGCTTGCCTTCACCGATTGGGCAATCGCCACAACCGGCTTACCGGCTTCGGCCAAGGCCTCGCCGATTTCCTGCTCCAATGTGGTTTTACCGGTGCCCGCCGCACCACGAATAATCATCACGCGATCACGCGAGCCGAGCACATGCCGCACGGCGGCTTTCTGGCCTTCGTTGAACCATTCCCGATTGAAAGGCCGATTCGGATCACCCAGCGGACGGCATCGCCCTCGCCCGTGGCGAGCGAAGTCGATGACCTTGGCTTCCTGCGCCAGCATGTCTTTGGTGGTAACCATCGAACGCCCCGCCACTTCGCGGCGGATCAGGGAACGTGCCTGCACTTCGTGTGCAGTCCGCTCCACCGTGACTTCGCCAATGCCACGCTTCAGGGCTTCCGTGAGTAGCTTTCTTTCTGGAATCACCGCTTCGCGCACAAAGCTATGTTCAATGGCATGATCGACAGCCCGTCCTTCGGATTGTTCCGGCTTCGGTGCCGCCACTTCGCGGCGATGCACCGACGCCAGGGCGTCGCGTTCTTCTTGGGATAGACGGCCATTCCACTCCTTGCGAAGGGCTTCCCAGCCCATCGTCTTGGCTTTCTTCTCGCGGGTTTCCGCTCCCAACTCGCCTTTGCGGTCGGGATCGGTAATGCCAAGCTCGGCTGCTTTTTGTTCAATTAATGCCGTGCGCCGTGAGTACCGCCCCAGCACATCCGCCTGAATACCGGCTATCTCGAAGTCATCTTTTTTGCGTTCAACACCAAACCCCAGTTCCTGAAGTTTGCCCGCAAGCCGAACCCGGAATGCGGCTTGAAAATAGGGAGCATCGCGTTTCAGTTCGCGGAACTGCCCCGCTTTCCAACGGTTTTCGTCATTGTCGAATGTCGTGTTGAACACGAAGACATGGGCATGAAGCTGCGGATCGGGGATACCATCCACAGGCCGCGACGTAGTATGGATAAACTCCGCCCAGGCCATGTTGCCCGTCGTGCGGTTATGGTCCTGACGGCCCACACGCACGCGGGTCTTCATCTCGGCTTCCATATCTTGCATGGTTTCATCAACCGCGCTTCGAAACGCGCCCAAAACGTCTTGATCGCCGCTCATGGCATAGAGCAACGATACCGACTTGGGCACGGAGAAGGTGAAGTCATAACCTACCGTTCGTTCCGACCGGGTACGAACGGTAAGCTGTTCGCCAGTTTGCGGATCGAGGTTATCGCATAGCCGCTCGAATGAATGCCTATCTACCGGCCCCGACAAGCCGAGACGGGCAGCTCCTTTGCCGCCCCATGAACCAATGAGTTCCTGGCCTTCGGTGTAATAGTCCGCCGTCGTGTAATACGACTTTGCTGACTTAGCAGAATCTTGTTGCGAGATGCGAATCATGCCTCATTTTAGACTAACACGATTTCGTTAACTCTTCGTTAATGCTTCTCTGCTCCACCGCACTGGCTCTATGTTTAGGCGATTTCCACCCTTCATCAATGTCACCCGAGCGCGAGCATAATGTCACCTCAACGTGAGCATCGGGTACTTTTATTTCCAAGAAAATGGCCCGATCTCAGGGCGAACATAGCCGGACACTTGGTTTGCTTCAGCGTGGTCTTTGAATCGAGTTACTAACCCCAATAGCAATGTCGGACATTAACCATTTGCAGATTGCTGTTTACGGTTTGTTAAATCAATTGCCTTATTCTTCAAGAAGCAATCAACGATGGATCATCACCACTATGGACAATCAAGACTTTGCCGTTTTCACCAAAGTGAATGAACTTGCCGAACGTCGCGGACTAAAGGCGTATGACTTTGTGGCAACATTCAATCACGATAAAAACGCCCCTGAGACTTCTGACTCCTATAAACTTGCATTTGAAGTCCCTGCCAGTGGAAATGCACTTCGCGTAGAACGATTCGACAAAATGCTTAAAGACCTGGGCTTGCCGAAAGATAGCGGTCATCTCATCGGCACCGCCGAACAAATCATCGACGCCCTCGACCATGCGATAAGCATCTCGCCCCGCTCACGCGTTTCCTGATCATTTCGAACTTCAGGCATTACGGCACTGTGTTCTAGTGAACCGCAGCCTTTGGGTAACGCTTCGCCGAACCCTCCTCTCACTCAACACGCCGCGCTTCCTATCGCGTTAACCCAGACCCGAAGCAATCGTTTTCGCTGTTGTCAGTGCAAAGCTCTCTTCTGTGTGTCCATCACGAACACGGCCTTGGGTATGGGCATGTCTAAAGCCGCCGCCGGTCCGCTCAAGCAGAAAACCGGTTCCCCCTAAAGGTCTCCCCCGATTTTCAGCTTGCCCGGTCGCTGCGCTCGCTTCGCACCGGACTGATGCGGCTTTGGTCGACTTCCCATGAGGCCGCGATGGTCGTGGCTGAAGCACAAAGCAAAGGAGACCAAACATGTCTGACAGCAAGAACGAAACCGAATCCAAAGGCCCGAGCCACATCGCCTACCAAGTACGCGACCGCGAAGGGAAGAAAGGAATCTGGACCCGCATCGGCAGCGTATGGCCCCATCAGGACGGCAAGGGATTCCAACTCCAGCTTGAATGCCTGCCGGTCGATGGACGCATCACCATCCGCATTGCAAGCGAGAAGAAAGACTAATCACACAGGGCGGGCCGCAACGCCCGTCCATTACCTGAAAGGAATCAGACCATGAATGACGTTCATAAATATCTCGCCCAAAGCCAGCAGATCGGCATCGTGTGGAGCATCGAAGATGTCCAGGAAGTTCGCCCAGACCTGACCAACGCCCAAGCGTGGGAGGTGCTTCAACTGGTCGAACGGTGCCACGACGCAAACTTCGGCGTTAGTTGGGACACGCTGGATATGGCCGCCCAAACCCTGTTTGGCGATTCCACCAAAAACAAACAGCGCCGGTAAGGAGGCCAATCATGACCGAGACATTTATTGAGATGACAGAAGATGAATTCGAAAAACGGTTCGAGCTAGTGACGAACCATATCGACCCTTCCGCTGGTTGGGCATATGGGGATTCGAACGGGTGCCTCTTTGAGACCTACGGCGAAGAGTTCGCCTTCGTCAAACAGGCAGACCCAAGACAGGTTTGGACGCTCACAGTAAGCGTACACGACCTGGGGGGTGCTTTTTTCGATTTCGGCGTCAGCCTCTTGCTAGCAAGTCAGCGACTTGCCGATGCCTAGACCGACTCGCGAA
>JAYTVM010000400.1:0-4152 GCA_043743995.1 Pirellula sp.
TTCGTTTGTGTGATAACACCCTTGTCGCTGGTGACCGTGGCTCGGCAAATAATCGTTTTGTAATTGCCAGCTCGAGTTTCCGGCGGAACCTGTAACGCATACGAAACTTGTGTTCCGTCGACGCCGAAAGGAACTTTCGGTGTAGCAACTTGTGTACCAGGCGGAATGCCTAGAACCTCAATTTCTACGACTCCTTCGACTGGACGTTTTTGCTTGGCGTTCACAATGACATTGGCCGATTTGCCTTGCTCTGCCATCGTCTTCTGGAACTTGAAATCAAAGAGAGAGTCGGTGACATCCACGTTGACAAACTCCGATGACAGGTTGATCGGACCAGCCCCGACATCGGTGGTAGCCATCACGACGAGTGGCCAATTGCGGATCGCCGCCCCATTGTTGGCAGTCAGGGGCAAGCCGATCGTCGATTGGTCGCCGGGAATCGTAACTGCAGAGAATCCGATGCCCGGAGGAGCGCTGAGCAACCGCAGGTTGATGGGCTTGTCGAAGCCTGCAATGCGTTTGGCGTTTACGATTAAAGTCATGGAACCATTGCGAACCAATGGGACTTGTGGTTGCACAACCTCGATGTCAAATGGAGCAGGTTCAACGACTGCTACGGCCAGTTTGTCCTCGAGTCGGCCCCAAACATCGACATTGTTTTGGCCACGCACCAGTTGGGTGCGCTGACTCAAATGGCCGGCAACGTTGGTTTGTGGCGTGGTGGCAATCGTCGCAAACAAATCGACCAGTTTTCCTGCGTTGGCAGCATTGGCATCGGCCCGGAAAATCATGGGTATGACTCCTAAATCCGCCGCACAAACCGCGTCGGAATGAGTCATGCCAACAGGAAGCTCAGGTGCGACAATTTTCGCTTCGCCACCCAGGAATTTCCGCACGACGTTGGTTTCGATCGCCATGCGAGCCCCGCGAGGGACGCTGACTACTTGTGATACATATCTGGTTTGTTCGTTGATGGTCGTCCCAACCTCGGGCGTTTGGAGCAGTATCTCTGCTCGATAGACGAAGTGCTTACCAAATCGTCCTAGATGATCGGAGACACAAAGACCGTACTTGCCATCCTCTGGAACTTTGAATTGGAGATAACTATCAGGCCCATTGCTATCGTCGTTTCCTGCAAGCGCTCCGGCACCCATTTTGAGGATCTGCAAGACGGGATCGACATTGGACCGCAATGGCTTTCGAGCGTGGACACGGATTTCGAGTTGCTGGTCTTTTTTCGCTTCAAAAACCCAGCAGTCACGATCCTTTTCCTTTTCAAGTATCCCGTTGAAAGCGACCGGCACAGGACTCGAACTGACGATGGTGTTGTGATCCTCGTTTGGCTCGGTTTCCATGACATTCGCTATGGCACTGACGCACAAATAATTGGGCGACGGCGACACTTGCCCATCCTTTTTTGACCAAATTCGAAACGAGTCGGAAGGCTGAGCAGGCATGTCAAACGTTTCTTGCCATTGATTGCCCAATAGATCAATGCAAGTCGCAACAAGCGGTTGCCCCGGAGGTCCTCCGCTTGAAATAATGGCAACGGGACGAGGAAAACTACCGACGTGCAATCGATAGCGTGCTCGTTCGTTGCCGCCAAAGCTGCTTTCTCGAACTTCGATGATGTAGCGTCCATCGGCTGGAGCTATCATAGAACAAAGGCAATCCTGCTGCAGAATCACCGAGTCGTCGCTGGCTGTGATCTCGAAGCGTTTCGAATCATAGATGGCGACGTACGGATCAAAGAAGTCGTTCAAGTAGGAATGCCGGAGCCCTTCGAGTTCGACATTCATTTGTTGCCCTTGCTTTAGATCGACTGCGTAGTAGTCAACGTCTTCGTTGAGCACCACTCCGTCGACGGTCGAATTAAACGCGATCACCTGGGCTTTCGGGAACTCACTGTTGGGCTCCACCTCCGCCAAGGACGGAAGAGCAGAGACGTTGAGCAATCGCATATTGCTCAGTCCGGTGTTGGTCACGACCCGAAATGGATGAAGATCACACGCGGCCTCGGGCGTCGCGGTGATCGTCGCCTTGATGTTATTGTCATCGACTTTGGTCACGTTGGTTGCGGAAAGGCCAGGCGTATAGAAGAGCAATGCATGGGCATCTCCAAGTCTCAGGCCAGAAATCGTTATTTCAACGGAGGTTCCCCGCTGTAGTCCAACCACGGACAACGAATTGGCTTCGGGCGCCGACCCCTGTACGGATGCTGCTGAAAGCAAAGCCAGGAGAGAAGCGAACCAAGTGTTGCGCCGAAGAGTACTATTTGCAAACATTGCTGGGAGTTTCTGTGCTAATTGGATTCAAATAACCGACGCGCAGAACAGGCTATCGCCTGTTTTGCTGTGCGCGACAGGCTAGCAGCCTGTCCTACGGTTTGCAGAGGCAGTGTTAGACCAAAATATCTTTGATCACTTTGCCACCGTCGCATATTTCGATTGGACGATCACCGGGGGACATCAATTCTTTGTCTGCCACGATTCCGAGAAGATGGTACATCGTAGTAGCCAAGTCCTCTGGCGAAACAGCATCGAATTCAGGTTCGGTTGCTGTTGCGTCGGAGGCTCCGTAGACCAAGCCACCTTTGACTCCACCACCCGCCAGCATCACGGAAAAAACCTTAGGCCAGTGATCCCGCCCAGCGTCATTGTTGATCTTCGGGGTCCGTCCGAATTCGCTGCTGACCATGACCAGTGTCTTGGCGAGCAATCCGCGCGAATCCAGATCCTCGATCAAAGCAGCCAACGCTTGGTCTAGAGGCGGCATGTCGCGTCTCATCGCGCCAGCAATGCCTGCGTGCATATCCCAACCGCCGTAGGTCACGGTCACGAATCGAACGCCGGACTCGACCAGTCGACGTGCCATGAGTAGGCGCTGGCCAGCTGTGTTCCGACCGTATTTGTCGCGAAGGCCGTTGTCCTCGGCATCGATATTGAACGCCTCGCGGGCTTTGTCGCTGCTGATTAGCGAATAAGCCCTTTGATAAAACGTGTCCATCGCAGCAATATTGTCCGACTTCTGCTTGTCTGCAAAATACGCATTGACAGCGTCCAACGCGGACCGACGTCGTTCAAAACGAGCTGTATCCACGCCACCTCCTAAATTGAGGTCCTGAACTTTAAAACCCTTGTTTGCCGGATCGGCCCCAAGGCTGAACGGACCAAACGAAGAACTCAAATAGCCTGTCCCTGCAAACTCGTTCGGTGAATTTGGTACCGCTACGTACGGCGGCAGATTATTGCGAGGACCATACTCATGGCTAACCACCGAACCGAAGCTTGGAAATACCAGTGCAGGCGACGGCTTGTAGCCAGTGAACATATTGTGCGTGCCCCGTTCGTGAGCCGCTTCACCATGCGTCATCGCCCGAAGAATGGTCAATTTATCGGAAACGCCCGCTAACTTAGGAATGGTCTCCGAAAAAATGTCTCCCGTCTTGGTCTTGATCGGATTGAGTTCGCCTCGATACTCCAACGGACTGTAGGGTTTCGGATCGAATGACTCCTGGTGGGCCATGCCACCGGGCAAAAAGATGTGGATTACACTTTCGGCTTTGGCCTCCATGAAATCGTATTTCTTTTGATCTGCCATCGCCTGCCGCGATCGGAACAAATCTCCCATCGAAAGACCCAGACCGCCAAGTGCTCCTACGGTCATAAAACCACGACGACCAAGTGGATTGCCAAGACATCTCATGTTGAACTCCGAACGAGGAAATTTTTTTGAGTCAGATCAATCAGCCGATTGGCTTCAAACGACAAAGTCTCCGTATCGAGAAAACTTTGTTAATAGGCGGGAAAGTTTCTGTCGGCGAGCCTGGAACAGGTGTGCCGGGAAGGAATCACCAGTATAGTGCACCTTCGCATTGGATAGT
Organism: Pirellula sp.; assembly: GCA_043743995.1. Classification (GTDB taxonomy): domain Bacteria; phylum Planctomycetota; class Planctomycetia; order Pirellulales; family Pirellulaceae; genus JBKCUI01. The sequence goes on from JAYTVM010000400.1 coordinate 3,884, forward strand.
ACCCACCGCTCCACGAATCTCCTTAGTTTTCCTTCTCCAACACCTCATTTCCTTGTATGAAAAAAGAGACACATGTCCTCACTTAGAGTCTTTGGACTGTCGTCAGGACGACACCCAGGTTCCGCCGAGAACCTACCCTTGAACCGTTCCGAAACTGCATGCTTCTTCCCAGTCCGCGGGAGAGCCTAAGCACAATGGACAAGAAAAAGGCTGCTATCGCGTTCATCTTGGTGATCGTCGTTCTGGACGTGCTTTCGCTCGGGCTGGTG
>JAYTVM010000401.1:0-4134 GCA_043743995.1 Pirellula sp.
ACGAGCGAATAATCGCTGCTTCGCTCAAAATTCCACCACAATTCCGAAAAGACCAAATTCCGTGACTAGCTATGAATAATCCGCGCTAGCATGAGGGCCGGATTCGAAGGTGATTCACAAAGTTCCTGCCCGCACGCTAGCGCGTTGCGGCTAATGATTGATTTCCCTTTGAATCATTTGGGCTAGGCGGCGGTAGTTTTGGTAAAGGGAATTGTAAATCTGAGTGCGATCGGGACGTGGACGTACCATGTCCTGCTTGCCGGTACTTACGCTTGCCATCGCGGTAGCTGCGTCGATCACAGATTGAAAGCCGCTGGCTTTCGATCCGGCAGCTATCATACCCAAAACCGCAGCACCGATGGCCGGACCTTGGGTCGAGGGATGGATTTCAATGTCAAGTCCGAGAACGTCGGCATACACTTCGACAATTGCTCGGTTGTGATGCGGAAGGCCTCCTGTGGCTACCAAACGATCGATGGCGACTCCGCCATCGCGAAGCAGTTCGACGATCCAGCGGAGCCCGAAGGCAGACGCTTCCATCAAGGCCAAATACAGATGCTGTGGACCATGTTCGAGGCCAAGACCAGTGAATGCACCACGAAGAGCACCATCCATTAACGGCGTGCGACAACCGTTCATCCAGTCCAAACATTGCACCCCGTTCGCTCCCGGCGGCAAGCTTTTCGCAGCGTTGGCGATTGACTCAAACGAATCGAGGTTAAGCAATCGACGTAGCCATGCGAACGCATCACCAACTGCGGCTTGACCGGTTTCGTAGCCGAACATGCCTGGCAGGATACCGCCATCTACGATGCCCGCAACTCCGGGGACTTCGGAAAATACGGTGGAGTTGAGCATGTGGCAACTGCTGGTTCCAAGCACCATAACCAACGTACCCGGCTTGGCTGCACCGACGCCGGGGACTGCGGAATGAGCGTCGATGATCGCGGTCGAGACCGGTGTTCCGACACGAAGTCCAAGTCGATCAGCCATCGAAGCAGTTAATACACCGGCTTGCTCACCTGGCGAACGCATCACGCCTGGCAAGCATTCGGCGGCGGCACGGGCAAGTTCAGGATGGACAGCGTTTAAATAGTCGCTGGATGGATAGCCGTCGTTGGCGGACCACATCGCTTTGTAACCGGCTTGGCACGTTGATCGAGTGAGAGTTTCAGCGGAACCGCCGACGAGTTGCCACACAAACCAGTCGCCAGCTTCCAACCAAACTTCGGCCGCCGCGGCGACTTGTGTAGCGCACTCAATCGTCTCCAGCATTTTCGGAAAAAACCATTCTAAGCCAATCGTACCGCCGTAACGTCTGAGAAAAGACTCGTTGCGCTGTTTGGCGACTCTATTAAGCCGTTCGGTTTGTTCAATCGCTCCGTGATGCTTCCAAAGTTTTGGCCAAGCGAGCGGAATATTTTTAAACAATTCTAGCTCGCAAAGCGGCGTGCCATCGCGGGTCGTTGGTAGCATCGTGCAGCTCGTGAAATCGACGCCGATGCCGACAATGTCGTCATGCGAGATTCCCGCTGTTTCGATTGAGGCGCGAGTTGCTTCAGCAGCTGAGTCTAGCCAGTCACCTGGCGATTGCAAAGCGTATCGCGATGGTAGTGATTGCGTTGTACCAGGAAGCCGTTCGGTGATTTGCCCGTGGGCATAGTCACTGGCTGCAAGGCCGCGTTGTTTACCAGTTGTATCGACTAGGATCGCACGCACGGATTCCGTGCCGAAGTCGAGACCGAGCGAGATAGGAGAGGGCATTGATTGGTTCAATTAATGTGGAACGAATGATTGCAAGCTCTAATTTTACAGCAATTGTAACTGAAGCCGGGAGGGAGAGGCTTCTGCAGAACCAACACTCGGCAGGAGCCTCTCCCCACATTGGAGCAATGCGTGGAATCTTGCCGCTAAGCCAAATGCTATCACAACTCGCCCTTAAAATCGAGTGCGCAAAACATTATCAGCGATCAGCGTTTCGTCGCAGTTTCGTGCGAACATTCACACCGTTGCTACTTCTCTGTCAGCCCGCCATCGCACTTTCAATTCCTATGATGAACGTGAAGGATGGATCACTATGGCTACACTTTTCAAGAAGCAATTCACCAAACCATTACCCGCCGATACGAAGATTGTCACGCGGACGGTGAAGGGCGAATCTAAACTGTTTGCTCAATCGGTGCTTGATGAATTGATGCGACGCGCTGAGCTAGTCAAAGCCAAAGTGTTGTCACCCGATCAAGACCGAATCGCGGATCATGCTGGAACGCCAATTGCCGTGTGCAACGTATGTTGGGTCAGTTGCTGGTGCATCGCCTTGGCAACGCCAAAGTCAATCACCTTTGGGACGGCCCGAACATCGTCGAGTTCCACCAAGATATTTGAAGGCTTAAGGTCGCGGTGAATAACCCCTTTTTGATGGGCATGTTGTACTGATTCACAGACCTTAACAAACAATTCGAGACGACTGCGCAACGTTAGTTTGTGTTTGTCACAGTAGTCAGTGATCGGAATACCCTTGACGAGTTCCATGACAAAATAGGGGGTACCCGCTTCCGTAGTTCCAGCATCAAGTATCTTGGCAATGTTCGGATGATTCATGAGCGCCACGGCTTGTCGCTCCGCCTCGAATCTGGCTATTACCTGTCGGCTGTCCATACCGGGCTTGATGATCTTTAGGGCTACGGTGCGGCGTATGGGCTGCTCCTGGAGCGCCGCATAAACGACTCCCATACCACCCTCGCCTATCTGCTCAAGCAGTTTGTAGGCTCCGATCTTCGGGTGGTTTTCGATGTCGACCATTGGTCCCTGAAAAACATCCGCGTCGATCGTCACGTCTGCGAGATCTATCATCTGACCAGCCCGATCCAGCGGATTGGTCTTAGCACTATCTTCCGCGACCAGCATTAGACCGAGTCGCTGCCTCAACGTCGCATTGCTGCCACATACTTCATCCAGATAGCGATTACGTTCGGTGGCATTTGAAAGCCGAACAGCAGCTAAGAAAAGTTCTCTTTCGTTGGCAGGATTCATGTTGTTAACGTCCATAAGAGAACTTTGATGCGAGAGACAATGTTTTTGTACCGGGAGGGCTAGGCTGGGATGATGGAAAAGCTTTCGTTTAGGACGTTGGCGATGTCAATTCACAAATACGAATGGATTCTTGCCCCCTTTCTCCCCGGTCGTCCGGGGAGAAGGGCTGGGGTTGAGGGGCCGAGAGTGTTGGGAACGCAACTATATCTTGGGTATTCGAAACGTTTCTCCCCTCACCCCCGACCCCCACTCCCCGAATCCGGACGAGGGGGAGAACGATCTCTCGTATCGTGTTTAAACTCGCCATCCCCATTGGTAACGTGGGCGGATAGATTCAGTCTGCCGCTCACCTTCGCCTACGGTATATAGGGCGTCAGCACTACAGCTAACATACCATTTGCAATAAAAAGTCGCCCCGATAACTGGCCGAAACCAGTAGTGGAATCACGATCGTTGAGGGCTTGAATAGTGAGTGTATTGTTCACGAGCATCGCCTTGAGTGGATCGCTGTCTGCAATAAGGTCTGTAACTTTCAATACTTGCTTTGTTACGCTCGAAGAACCATTGTAAGCAATGTAATTTGGGCCGCTGGCGTTGATCGCCACGTCACTGGAAAAGTTAATTCCTACTGGGTAGCCACCTTCGAGGATTCGCTCCTGCTGACTGGAAACACGGAACGTGCCAAGCGAACCCCAGGTACTATTTGGTTTGGTGCTCGTCTTCTCACGACCGTTTACACTGAAGACACCAGAGTCGTTGACTCCGCCAAGAGCCAAACAACCCGACAGGGTAGAATACGTATGAAACGTCGGTAGTCCTGGGCTTGGACTACCGTCGAAAAATGCGGTATTATTGCTCAACACTCCGGCGACCTGCCCAAAATTATTTATGGCGACGTTACCTTGGAAAAGACTGATTCCAAACGGCATCGCCGAAGCGCCTGTCCAAGGATTGCACAAAAAGCAATCATCCGTATTATCGGCTCGCCTGTAGATGCCTAGTACAGGCGGCTGGACTGGAGAAACCAAATGTATCTAATGCGAATCCTTTTTTCTGGCCTGTAATTAGGTTTTCCACGCGACCTACAATCTGCCCTAAGTC
>JAYTVM010000402.1:0-4133 GCA_043743995.1 Pirellula sp.
CGCAGTTCAAAAACCTTTGGTTTCTGAGGCAACATCACGCGGAGCGTGATGGGTACTTTATTCAGATTCGAAAAAATCACAGCCTCAGAGCGTGCCACACAGTCTATCGGTAGATTTCAAACTATAGGTAGATTTCAAACTGGCCCTCAGTTAGGGCCAATATTGACCGGCAAAAACAGAAAATCCCTCAAAATCCCCCAATCTGCTCAATCCTGCCCAATCGAACACCCGATGACCTGGAAAGAGATTTTAGTCGAGCTTCGATATTTGCTGGGGTTTTCCGTATGCTTCGAACAACCATTATCAAAAATGAAGTGGCTTGGGCATGGGTGTTGATGGCAACTCTTCTTATGCCACTTCCTTGCTTCGGACAGGAGGATTCGATCGAAGAATCGACAGCTAAGCCTCAGACTGGCGTTTTCGAACGACTTTTCGGAAATTCGTCTAGTCAGCCCAGCCCGTCGCAGAAACCGAAGCCCAAAGTTCCCGCTACGACTGCCGCAACTCCAAACGGAAAGCCGACCCGATCCGGTTTTCTCGTTCCGCTAAAGTCAATTACCAGAGCCTTTCGTGGGTCCAATGAAACGGACGACTCGGAGAGTCGCGAGGAGTCAAACTCCCAGCGGCTATCCCAGCCCCGTGTCCAACGAGAACCGTTCAAGAGCCTACCTCGAGCGCAAGAACGACGCGAAAGAGACACGGTCGATCTGCGCGTGGAGCGAATCGCATCGGAACTAATGCCAAACTCTGGACGAAAGGAAACCTCCGCGAGAACCCCCGCCCCCATTATCAAAGCTGACAAATCCGTTTTCAGTGCTGACAAGTCGGTCTACACGTCCCCTGTTCCGCTGCAATCCAATTCCAAGTCGTCTAATGCAAGATCGGTGACGGCAGGCTCTTCAAGAAATACCGCATCCGAGATAGTGATCGAGTCCAATTCCACCTCCCGGCGAACCGCGATGGAGTTCGACCCTGCGGACTCTTTGATTCCACCATGGCCCGCCGATTCAACCCGAGATAATCAGACACCTGCCTCATCCGTCCTGTCAAACTCCTTTTTTGACGTTTCCCAGAGCAAGAGTCGGCCTGACGCAAAGAACCTCGTGGACCTTGGGCAACCCTCGGAAAAGGCTGCGGTAAGTCTCCTGAAATCCAGCACGCGAGAAAAAGCCGCCGCGCCAGCGTTACAAACACGGGCGATCGCAAGTGAAAGTACAACGCTGGCCGATGACATCCCCCGTACTGCACGATCGAGTAGCGGCAACGTTGCAAAGCAAGAATCGAAGGACAAAACAGTTCAAGCAAACGCCGGCTCCAAAGCCGCAACCTCGATCCTAACGCCATCGATTCATCGTGAAATGACCGTTCCAGGTGTCAAGGTCACCGTCAATGGCCCAAGTTCGATCTTGGTAGACGAAGAGAACGGCTACGAAGTCATTGCAAAGAACGAAGGAACGGAGCCACTGAGCGGTTTGATCGTGAGTATTGCGGTGCCGAAACAAGTTGCGGTTGGCAATGTCTCAGTCACGGATGGGGCCGCTCATCCGGACAGCGACGAAAACGGAAACACAGTCATCTGGGAGCTGGGTGAAATCCCTCCAGGAAGTTCCAAGACCGCCATGATCATGCTAAAAACCCCCAAGGCGGAGCATTTTGCGTTGGGCGTCGAGTGGACGACTCTCCCTCAAAATGCGGAACTGAAAATCGAGGTTCAGCAGCCGCAGTTGGCCATTGCATTGGAGGGGCCTTCCGAAGTTATCTTTGGCAAGCCGCAGATGTATCGTATTCGAGTGCGCAACTCCGGCAACGCAGACGTCAAGGCAGTCTCGGTCGCGATGACCGCCGAACCATACGGGAGCAACCAGTCTGATATTGGCGACGTCGCAGCGGGTAGCGAAAGAATTGTCGAAGTGGAATTGACTTTCCAACAATCGGGTTCGCTGCCAATCGTTGCGACTGCCACCAGCGCACTTTCGAAAGTGCAAGCGAAATGCGCAATCGATGTTCAAGTTCGACATTCGGAACTGGCAGCAACTTGGTTCGGCCCAGCTGAATTCTACCAGGGAAGCATCGTAGATTATGAATTGGAACTGTCCAACGTCGGGGCGATCGCTGCATTGGGAACGCATTGCACAATAACGCTTCCGACGGGCGCAGAGGTTGTGACTTCGCCACCCGGTTCTACCCGCAGTGGCGATCGTATCCAACTGGATATCAAAAAGCTCGATCCACAGGAAAAGCAAACCATCCCTCTTCGATTGACCTTGTCCAAGATCGGTGACAACCAGCTTGTCTTCACCGGTGAGTGCAGCTCGTCTGCCGAAGTCAAAGCGGACTTCAAAACCAATATCGATGCGATCGCTGACTTGCATTTGACGGTAGTTGATCCGGCCGCCCCTGCACCCGTAGGGCAACCTGTGTTCTACGAGATTGTCATTGCGAATCGCGGTAGAAAAATGGCCTCTGACGTGGAAGTCATCGCACAATTCTCCGAAGGTATCGAGCCTGTGAGAGTTGAGGGGCACGCAGGTCGCATCGTTCCAGGTCAAGCTATATTCAATTCGATCTCTAGTATTGGTCCCAGCGACAAACTCGTATTGCGAATTTATGCTGAGGCGTCCAAGCCCGGCGTCCATCGCTTCCGCGTTGAGGTAAAAAGCAAGGGAAGCGATACCGATCTTCTAGAAGAAGAATCGACGCGATATCTGGCGACCAGTATCAAAGGTGAACGCCGCTAGTGAATCCAGCCAAGGTCAAACGAGAATCGATTAAGTCGCTTTTGGATTTACCCAATGTTGGCCCGGCTACTCAAGCCGATCTTCACCTGCTTGGCATCCGAAAACCAGCAGAATTGTCTGGACAGGATGCTTACGAAATGTACGATCGGCTTTGTTCGATCACAAAAACGAGGCACGATCCCTGCGTGATCGATGTTTTTCTATCTTTGGTCCGTTTTGCCAACGGCGGCCCCGCCAAACCGTGGTGGAATTTTACGGAAGAGCGAAAACGAACCCTTTCTCGCGGTACAAGTTCATAAACCGCTCTCCCCGATGGACAACCTTAAGGTTGGGAACGACAATTAGGCGTGCGTGAACGAGTCTGCTAATCTCGCACATTCGTCCACTATCCGTTCCTCTTCCACCCTGGCCGTTCCTCCCCCACCCTGGACCCATCGAAAATGCTTCGAACGCTCTGTTCTACCTTTTGTTTGCTTCTTCTTTTTTCCGGCACGATCAACGCTCAATCGCCGGCCCCTATTCGAGCATTGATCATCGATGGTCAAAACAATCACGGAGCATGGCCTAAGACGACCATGATGATCAAAAAGTATCTCGAGGAGACGAAACGATACTCGGTTGATATTGCCCGAACCAAATTCACTTGGCAGGGGGACGATCTATTGAGCAAGTACCCGCTCAATGACGGCGTGATTCGCGAATCCAAGAAGAACGGAGTTGCGGACCCCGACTACAAACCAGACTTTTCCAAATACAACGTTGTCATCAACAACTTTGGTCACGGTGCCGCTCCGTGGCCCGAGGAAACAAAAGTCGCCTTTGAAAAGTTCGTTGCGAACGGTGGTGGACTGGTTATTCTGCACGCTGCGGACAACAGTTTTGGCGACTGGGATCAATACAACAAGATGATCGGATTGGGCGGCTGGGGAGACCGCACCGAAAAAAGTGGACCCTATGTCTATTTGAATGGCGAGGAAAAAATGGTGGTGGACCCTTCGCCGGGCAAAAGCGGAAGTCACGGTTCCCAGCACGAGTTTTCGCTCGTTGTGCGAGATACCGAGCATCCGATCACGAAGGGGCTTCCAAAAACTTGGCTACATACAATGGATGAACTATACGATCGCCTTCGCGGCCCAGCACAAAACATGAAGATCCTCGCCACCTCATTTTCTTCCAAAGCACAAGGCGGAACGGATCGACATGAACCCATGATCATGACCATCGATTATGGTAAGGGGCGCGTTTTCCACACCCCTATGGGACACGCGGACTACTCGATGGAATGTGTTGGCTTCATTACCGTCTTGTTGCGCGGCACAGACTGGGCAGCCACAGGCACGGTCTCGGATAATACGGTTCCAAAGGACTTCCCAACCATCGAAAAATCGTCGCAAC
>JAYTVM010000403.1:0-4131 GCA_043743995.1 Pirellula sp.
GCGGACTGGTTAAGTCGCCACTCACAAGTTCATCAACGCGTTCCATGACTGAATTCCAGTTCTGGGGGAAGGGGGAGTTCTGGACTCAACGAGCGAATAATCGCTGCTTCGCTCAAAATTCCACCACAATTCCGAAAAGACCAAATTCCGTGACTAGCTATGAATAATCCGCACTAGGAATCGCTTGCGAATCCGGCCCTCATGCAAGCGCATTGAGGCTCAGAAACTTCAAAGTGAGTGCCATTAGGCTTCACGCCGGGGTTATGACCTTCTTTTCTAGTATGATGGTAATGATCCTCCGAGCAGAACTCGGAGGTCATTCCCCGAACGAGTCAATAAAGAGATCTACCCATGAGATCGACGGTTGTCTATGTTGTAGCATCGATCGTTTATTTTTCAGCAGCCACTAACTCGTCAGCTGAATCCAGCTCGCAAAGCCGCATAAATCCTGCACCCAACATCGTGTATGTACTGGCTGACGATTTTGGTTATGGCGACATGCATGCGATGAATCCGTTGCGCGGCAAGATCCCAACTACGCACTTGGATAAACTCGCGAACCAAGGGATGCGATTCACGGATGCACACAGCGGATCGGCTGTCTGCACGCCCACTCGATATGGACTATTGACTGGACGTTATGCTTGGCGAACTCATTTGCAACGCGGCGTACTGGATGGAACGGATGATCCGCCCTTGATCGCTTCGGGACGCCTGACGGTAGCGTCCTTTCTCAAACAGCAGGGGTATGCAACCGCAGCGATTGGAAAATGGCATTTAGGCTTCGATTCGGAACGACCGCCTGTTGCTCCAGAGACCGCCAAGTCGGTAGACAAAAAAGCAAATCCAGGAAGGACCGGCGAAGCAGGATTGCCAGTCGGTTCGAAAATCATCGAAGGGCCAATAGCTCGCGGGTTCGATATGTTTTGGGGTTGCTCCAACGCTCGAACAATGTCGGGGCTTATCGAGAACGACCGAGTCACTGAACGGATGGAACCGATTAATATGCTACCGCGACTTGGTCAGCGAGCTGTTGCGTACATCGAGGAAAAGACTTCCGACGCCAAAGCTGGCAAGCCATTCTTTCTGTATCTGCCGCTGACCTCTCCGCATACACCGATCTTGCCAACTCCCGAGTGGAAAGGCAAAAGCGGACTCGGTGATTACGGCGATTTTGTAATGCAAACGGACGCGGTCGTGGGCGATGTGCTCACAGCAATCGATGAAGCGGGTATCGCAAACAATACTCTTGTCATCTTTACGGCGGATAATGGTTGCTCGCCCGCTGCTAGGACAGAAGAGCTTGAACAAAGGGGGCACTTTGCGAGTGCCCAGTTTCGCGGTTACAAGGCAGATATTTGGGAAGGTGGCCACCGTGTTCCGTTTCTTGTACGTTGGCCGGATAAAATCAAAGCTGGCTCGCAAAGCGATCAAATCATCTGTCACGTAGATTTCATGGCGACCTGCGCTGAAATTCTTGGATTTAAGCTTCCAGAAACCGCTGCAGAAGACAGTATCAGTATTCTTCCAATCCTGTTAGATTCAGACAATGCTCCGCACCGCGAAGCAGTCGTTCATCATTCAATCGACGGAAAGTTTGCGATCAGGCAAGGTAAATGGAAGCTGGAGTTTTGTTCAGGTTCCGGAGGTTGGGGTAAGCCGAAGGATCCGGAAGCATCTCAATTGGGCTTGCCAGTCGTTCAGCTCTATGATCTCAGCATCGACTTCGCCGAATCGAAAAACGTGCATGCGGAAAACCCAGAAGTCGTTTCGCGATTATCTAGGCTGTTAGAGCAATATATCGCAAACGGTCGAAGCACTCCGGGTTTACAACTGGCAAATGACGTACCTGTCAGACTATGACGTGGAGGAATATACGTGACGAAGAATTGGTAGACGCGCTTGGAACAATGCTATGAAAACGCGGTGGTCAATTTCTAAGGGAATTGTTGCTTGATCTCCGACAAAGTCAGACGCTGTTGTTTCAACTGCCGGATGCGATTGCAACGCTCTACCATGTCTGCGTCATAAAGCTGATAGCCAAATTCTGTTTTTTCGGCGACCTCCAACAATCCTTCTTTGGTCCAGTAGCGAATGGTAGCTACACTCACATTCGCAGCTTTCGCAAGTTCTCCAATCTTGAGTATTCGATCCGTGTCCAAGTCACCGATTGCGGACTTGCCATGCACAGCTTTCAGATAGATATCCAGCGATCGGTTCGCAGCAGCCGCGATCAACTTGTCGAACTTCGCTCTGGTGCCGCTGTGCGATTCCTCTAGAGCGCCAAGGTAAGCCAACCGGTCGCGCTTGCGGATAATTGCTGGCGGATAGCCATACATCATCAGCAACAAATTCATCAGAAGTCTCGCCGTCCGCCCGTTGCCGTCTACAAATGGATGAATTGTCACGAGCCGATAATGTGCTTCGCCAGCAAATTGCACGGGATGTAAACGGTGCTTGCCAGTAATCCACGAATGAAAATCGTCCATGAGGTCCGGAACTTTTTGTGGATTGGGAAGTACGACCGTTGAACCAGCAATCCGTACGGGCACATTGCGATAATTGCCAGCATGCTCGTCGTCGATCCCCTGAAGGATCACCTCGTGGATTGACAGTAAATCTTTGGCTGTCAACTGAGAAGGTTTCTTTGAGACGAGTGACGCCACCAGATCCAGGCCCTTGGCGTGGTTGGTTGCCTCTAGATGTTCCTTCAAGCTTTTGCCTCCAACGGTCAGCCCCTTTTCGATCACGACTGCCGTTTCGCGCCGGGTGAGGGTGTTTCCTTCGATCGCGTTGCTCGTGAAGGTTAACTCGACCTTGAACCACTCGTTCAGGTTGCGAGCAAGGGCTGGCGAAAGTGGCCGAAAGCCGTCCAATGCCCTTTTTTTTACAGTGAGTTGGTCGTAGTTCATAGTCATAAAGTATGAAGCATAACGTAACGGTTTGCAACTCAATATTGGCGACTATTCGATTCAGAGAGCGAATTGATCTGCACTTATCGCTCGTTCAGCCTTCCAACAATCCTTCGCAGTAGAAAAGTCGTTTCCTGTTTCAGCGTTGGGTTTAGCTCATGAAGTAATGAAAGAAGATCCCGGTTGGCGTGAGCGATCGTTAAAACAACAATTCCAGGCTCGATTTTCACACCAACAATTAAGTGCCTCTCGACGCGATAAAACAGCAGGGATTCGTGTAGTAAAGGCTCCGGGCGCAACAAATCTGGATTCGTTTCAATCAGCTTAAATGCTTTCTCGAACTTCAATAGATAGCTTTTCGCAACGGCCTTTCCCCAGGTCTCGATTGAGTATGATTCAATTTCTAACAGATCGGAAACGGTTCGTTCTGTAAGAAAGACTTTGCCGGATCTAGGCAACGCTTTCTTGCTCACGAGCTCGACCTTTTCATGAGATCTTCAAGACTTCCTTTGAATTCCTGTAAGCGTCCATCGATGACATCTTGAAATCCTTCGAGAATTCCTTCTCGCAATTTCTGAGCTTCAAGTTGAAGTTTTCGCTGGCGAAGGATATCTCGAACGAACTCACTTGGCGTTGCATAAAGCGTGCCGTCCCCAGAATGTTGGTTGACGAATTCGCGAAGTTCATCGGTCAGCGACAAGTTAAGGGAAGATGACATAAGTAATTCTCCATTGAAAGTTGACTGACTCTGATTTTCTCAGATCGCCCGTTATTTGTCAATATTCGCCACGCTGATCGCTAGGTTTCCCGCGATCGACGAATTACTTGAAAATAGCACATTTCTTGGCCGGGGCATGACTTTTGACCCCGAATCGACTATTTTGATTTGTCGTATCCAGAAGTGTTCCTACAGTCCGAGACCCTTTTTATGTTTGTCCCCAATCTTTGTAATTTGAAGCCGCTCTCACGTTCGTGGTTTCTCTCCGCTTCGCTTGTACTTATAGCCTCATTTGTTTCGCTTGAGTTGACTGCTTCGACGGCCCCAGCACAAGATCGGCCGCAGGCACTTGAAGGTTGGACTGACAGTACAGGCGAAAAGACGTTGTCAGCTGAGTTCGTAAAATTAGAAGGTGTCAGTTTGACACTTCGCAAGGCCGACGGAAAAGAAGTCGTCCTCACGCTCAATAAGCTTGATGACAAGAGTCGACTTAAAGCAAGA
>JAYTVM010000404.1:0-1297 GCA_043743995.1 Pirellula sp.
CACATCACCAATTATGACATTTTCCAAATCGCAAAATCGAGACCCACTAAGTTTTGTGTTTCAGTGAAATGCTGCTACAACCCTTTGCGATAGCAAAACCGACTGTCTCACAAGCTGGTCCGGTTGCACCCGATTCCAACCGTCTCCAACAACACATCTTCGACCGTCTTACTCACTTCTCTGTATCCAACTCAAGGCTTCGCTCCGACCTTCGCAAGCCCTCACTAATCTGGCGATTGCGATAGTCGTTTTCTTGTTCCAATCTTAAAAACCGCCGAGCCACAATCGCGTCTCTTCCCTCACTCAAAGCCTTCCAGGCCGAACGACTCAATTCGAGCGTAAGTTGAAGCCGATCCGAGGGTGTCATGCGTCGATAGGATTCGAGGGTTTCAGCGGAAAGCATGGTCGGTTAACGGGGAGTGGCTAGTGGCTAGTGGCTAGTGGCTAGTGGCTAGGGGCTAGGGGCTAGGGGCTAGGGGCTAGTTGCTAGGGGCTAGTACTCGTCGGATTCGAGTTCTATTTCTTGTTCTACGAGTTCGGACCAGGCGGCGATGGCTACGGGAAGTGCGGACGCAGTTTTCAAGGATTCAAGGACCAATCCCTCTTTGGTTTTAAGTTCGGGAAAGGCCAACAGTAAACGCCTCAAATCGGCGACATCTGTCATTCCTTTGGCTGTCTTGGAGCGATTGGTCATGCTCATGACTTTTTGCGAAATTAACTCCGCTGGCATGGGTACCAAAATCCGTTCGACTCGCTGGCACGGCGGCAATTTCGCTACGGATCTTATATCGACCAAATGACGATTATTCGGTTTTTGTAGTTGATATATCCGATAGCCCTGTCCGCTGGGCACGGAGCGAACCCTCACGGCTATGTTGAACTTCACGTTGAGCCCTGCACGAATCTCTTCTGCTAAACTCTCGGCATTGTGTGTTAATATGTCGACATCCTGACTCATTCGAGGTTCGTCAACATATGCATTGACGGCCTGCGCACCAAACACGGCAGCATCTTCTCGGTCACAGAGAATCTCAAGTACAAATTGCTGTATCTCCGAAAGTGGAACTGCTTCTTTCATCGCAAACTCGCGAAATGTTAGTGATCTGTCTTTGAAGATCATTTTTTTAGTGGGGCTAGTTGCTAGTTGCTAGTTGCTAGTTGCTAGTTGCTAGTTGCTAGTGGCTAGGGGCTAGGGGCTAGATCTATCCATGAGTCTTTGTTCATATGGCATTCCGCCCAACGCGAGATCAATCCCATTTCCTGTCAAATCTTGTAGCAACAATATTCTGGCTTGCAC
>JAYTVM010000405.1:0-14822 GCA_043743995.1 Pirellula sp.
GTGGTGCGATCGATGCAATCCACCGCTTACCCCTTCGACAACCCCCTTTGCCAATAATTGCAACTGAGAAACTCGAGAGAGATCCGGTGCGGACAACCAACGCAACAAAGGTGCTTTCACGTTGACACGATCTATGCGGAGGCGGTTTTAGGAGAATTGGCTTTCCGTCTCGGAAGCTCTTTTAATAAACGTGTGATGATGGTATCGGCGTCGATGCCTTCCGCTTGGGCGCTGAAGGTAGGTACGATGCGATGACGCAGAACAGGTGCGGCCAACGCTTCGACATCCTCGGTCGTGACATGCAATCGGCCATATAGAAGTGCTCGAGCCTTGCTGGCCATGACAATCTGCTGGCATGCTCTGGGGCCAGGACCCCACTGCACTTGCTGAGGTACCCACTTCAAGGCATCGGACTCTTTGGGTCTTAAAGCTCGAACGACATCGAGCACGAATTGTTTTACATGCTCTGGAAGCGGCACCAACCGAACAACATGCTGGAATCGAATAATCTCTGGACCCGTAACCACCGGGATGATTTGGCCAACACCGGACCCAGTCGTACGTTCGATGATCTCTCCTTCTTGCTCACGCGTAGGGTAATCGACGATGGTCTGGAACAAGAACCGATCGCGTTGTGCTTCGGGGAGTGCATACGTTCCTTCTTGTTCGATGGGGTTTTGGGTTGCAAGAACAAAAAAGGGCTCGGACAGCTTGTACGTTTTGCCCCCGACTGTCACCGAATGCTCCTGCATTGCTTCGAGAAGTGCGGCTTGTGTTTTCGGGGGGGTGCGATTGATCTCGTCGGCAAGAAGTATTTGCGTGAAAACCGGTCCTTTGGCGAACGACAACTGCCGACTGCCCGTTTCCGATTGTTGGATAATGTCGGTACCGGTGATGTCGGCTGGCATCAGGTCTGGCGTAAACTGAATGCGATGGAATTTCAAGTCCATGGCTTGTGCCAGTGAACGGACCATGAGTGTCTTGGCAAGTCCGGGCACTCCTTCGAGCAAGCAATGGCCGCCCGCCAGGATGGCGATGAGCAATTGCTCGATGGTCTTGTCTTGGCCAACGATCACTTGGCCGATCTGATAACGAATGTTTTGAAAGGTTTCCTGAAGCTTTTTGGCTTGCTGTAACTCGTCTTGCAAAGGTGGCGAAACAGGCTGATTCATGAAACCGAACTTGGATTGGAGGCGGGCTAGTTCACTGGAAAGGGTTAGCGGAGTTGCGTATTGTACTCATCTTGGCGTAGTAGCCTTGTGCGGATCAGCAACCAAGTGAGAAATTTCCAAGATCCGGTCCCCGTAGGCGAATTCCACGTGACGCAACCCATCCTATGTTTTCAAACTGAATCGAGGAAAACCCCAAATGAACGGCCAAGGCTCCGCTGGAAATGTCATTTCCGCTATTGCAAGCTTTATTTACCCTGGCTTGGGGCAATTGTGCCAAGGTCGCATTTTCGCTGCAGCCGTATTCTTTTTTACCGCCACGTTGCTCTGGTTTGTCCTGTTGGGCTGGGTCATGCATATTTGGGCGACCATCGATGCGGCTCGTTACCGGCCCCAATATTATGGTTAACGCGAGAGCGGTAACGGTAGCGATGGGCGTGGAAACTGTGGCAAACGTCTCTAGCTAGCGATTCAACACGCCCTTCGCACCTCAGAGAGGCTGTGATTTTATAGTACCAATCACGCTCCGCGTGATTTTCGCAGTTCAAAAACCTTCGGTTTCTGAGGCAACATCACGCGGAGCGTGATGAGTACTTTCTTCAGATTCCAAAAAATCACAGCCTCAGAGCGTGCCACCCAATGTGCAGGTAGTTTTTATTTTGCCGCTCGCCTTAAGACTTTCTCCAAGGGAGCAGATACCGTCTCGGACGACAGCACGAAATCATAGATCCGATGCGTTTTTGCGGATGGACTTGGGCGTTGGACTTCAGCTGGCAATTGGATGGCCGTCAGCGTCGATGGCTGATTCACGCGGATCGCGCCGTATTGGTTCACGATACCTAGAAATTCCGCTGCGTCGGTCGTAATCATCTTGAGTATCTCGACACAAGCTAACGTTGGGTGTTGTGCCCGCACGCGTTGTGCTTCGCTCCATAAGTTCAAATCGGGATTGGACGCACGAGAATCGGTGCCCAAAAAGTGCTGAATCCCCGACGCCATTCGGTCCACCAGGGGATAAACCTGACTGGTTCCATGGCGATGGCCGAAATGACCGTGCGTTCTCGGGCAATGAACGATCGCCATGCTCTTCGAATAAGTCGCTAAGTCGCACAGGTCGCTTTGTGAAAGGTAGTTTCCATGGGCAATCGTGGCTCGCCACGCGCTTGTCAGCAATTGAATATGCTCCGAGATCTGGCCTAGATCCTCAAAATACGTGTCCGAAGCGAAAGGGTCAAGCAACTCGAAAAAACTCCCCTTTCGGTTCTCAAGCCATTCCAATTCATCCGCGGATTCCGCCAAATGCATCGTGACCAATCGTTGCTCCAAACGCGATCGTGCTACAGCCAGCTGAGTCAATTTGCGTGAAGCGGTATACGGAGCGTGAGGCGCGTAACCCATTCGGCCCAGCGATTCAGACTCCGGTTCACCTACTTGTCCTAATGCAAGTGCAAGCGTCTCCTCAAGGCTACGCTGGGAGATGTCCAACAGCTCTACACATGGCTGAACGGCGATAGGACCTTTGGGTGCCAAGCCTGGCGGAATGCCAGCCACTACTTCGCTCACCGCGTCATTGATCCAAGCCGCTTCCCAGGGCTGCGTTGTCATGTCGACAATCCACCGGACGCCCGTCTCGTACGACTCTCGTACACCGCGCGTGATCGCCGCGTGCCTCGCAAGCGCAATTTGGTCGGATTGGTCGGATTGCGATTTGCGGTATGCCAGCAGTCGACGAATCCAATCCGGAAACGAATCACCGGGCGGAATGGGCTCGTCTAGATCACTAAACTCAAGGTGGCAATGTGAGTTGATCAGCCCTGGCAAAATCGCGAAGCCGTCCAGGTTGAACCGTATTGCAGAGCGATACTTAGCCGGGAGTTCGCTTCCAACAAACTCGATGATGCCATTCGCAATGGCAAGGAAGCCATTGGGAACAGGTTCTGACTCAATTGGGATCAACCAGTCGGCAGCGACGACAAAACACTCCGGCGTTTCGATCACTTGGCTTGCGAGACAGCCAGTTTCATGCTTTCGAGTCCCTTGGCTGCCACCAGGTTGGGGTCCTGTTGCCAGTAGGTTCGATTGAACAACTCGATGGACAGTACGCCATCGAATCCGCTTGCAAAGACGGTCGAGAGAATCTTGCTAACGGGCGCGATCCCATCGCCTGGGTAGACGCGATCCGCGTCATTGATCTTTTCTTTCGGGATCTCAGGATAGTCGTTCATGTGAAACACATGGATTTTTTTGCCAGACAGCAGATTCAAGTCGTTGAAGGAAGACCCGCCTTTGTACAGGTGATAGATGTCGGGCAGTACGCAGGCATCTGGATGTTGGGCTGCGGCAGCCACGTAAAGCACTTCCGATAACTTCGAGAGGTTTTTCGAGAACCCCCAGACTTCTAGTTGTGCGATACAGCCTGCGGCCTTGCCTACCTCCAACAAAGCCCGATACCGTTCACCCGCTTGATCCAGGTTCAAGGGTCCGCCGTTCGTGGCGCCCGCGGGTGGGGCCGCGATTCGGATACCACCAATGGCTGTGACGGTGTCCATGTCTTTGCGGGCTTGCTCGAGTCCTTTCTTTCGCGTTTCTTCGTCATCGACGATCCAGTTCGCAAAGGCGATCGAGCTTTCCACTGTTAAGCCAGCATCGACGATTCGCTTCTTCATGTCCGGCAGCGTTCCCCCTCCCGAAGTGTACTTTTCGATATCTCGCAACCAGAATTCAATGGCGTCGTAGCCAGCCTTTTGAGCGATCGCGACCTGTTCGACAATAGGCACAACTTCACCATGAATGGTGCTGGTATTTAGGCAGTACTTCACTTTGTTAGTCCTAATTGGAGTTGTGGCAGGAATTTCGTTTGCAAACAAATCACCCTGAGAAGAGGCGATTCCAAGGACGGAGGCTGATGCGGCAGCCATTGCAGCTCGATGGAATTGTCGCCGAGAAACCGCGTCATTAGTTGGAAGCATTTTGTGATTTCGATAGGGAATTTCGGTGGGACAAATGGACGGGCCACACCGCCAAACTTGCGGCGAATAACACTGAAGCATACATCCAGTCGCCAAGCAACAAAAGCACGCTGAATAGGAAAAGGTACAGTATCCACCGGCCCATCCAGTTGCACGACGGCTGAATCATGCAAAATAGCAAGGCTGCCTGCATCGCGATCACCCCGTGAGTCAGCAACTGAGCGAACCATTGCCAACCCTCGGTCAAATGGAGCCATCCTCGCTTTTCCTGAATCAACAGCCATCCGGCTTCACCGTTCCACCAAATTGGGATAGCTAACATGCTGGAAAGGCTAAAAGCAATCCAAATCCATAAATGGCACCGAATGAGTTGCAGCACGATGTTGACGCTGATTCGAGATTGCCCACTTGCCAGGCCGGGACGAATTGTCCACGTAAGCCGTCCTGGATCGATGGTCAAATAAGCCAACATGGCAACCAATATCGGTTCGTGAATCGTCGTCAGAAGCGGCGCTCTATGATGCACAGTGCTCATGCAAAACCAAGCCAATAACGGCGAACCGCGAGCGCCAAGGCCAGCCGCGGTTGCGATACTCGCAACCAGTCCAACGCCGACCACCATCGATAGTGCTTGTGGGAACCAATAAAGAATGGACCAGCGATAAATGCTGCCAGTGCCGTCAACTCCTTCCCCTATCAAGAAACGCCCAGCTTCCACGTTGAGCCATCCACTCGGTCCAAGCCATTCCGAACCGAAGACCAGCCAAGCGAGGAAATGAGCAGTTGCGATCAGCCCGCACGCAATACGCACTTTCCCTAAGGATTCGGGCGGCTTGGGTGTAAACCAAATGGCGTTCCACCAGTTTGTATTTTCCTTCCAATCAGCCATCAAGGAGCCCGCCTAGCAGCGTCTAAGGCGTGAACCGAGCGATGGCTTTCGATTTTCGGAACGAAACCAAATTCTCCATTTGGAAACCGGGCCAAGGAGGCCTCGTACAAAACGGACTCCGCTCCTTTTTCCTCATTCGGTTTTGCGTTTCTTTCAAGTCGAATTCGCGTTATTTTCGTAGCACTGCTAGTACTTTTGCTTTCTAAATGCAACACAAAGGACTTAAGAATGTTGGTCAATCCTTGTGTATCTTCGCTCGCTGCGAAATCGACTAAAGGATAAAGCAGCCTCTCAGTTCGTTCTCGCAGGAACGTGTTTTGCGATGTGTCTAGTACAGACGACCATTCGCCATTCGCATCGTTGGTTTGAATCGAAACTTGCAGGCCCCTAGGGGCATTCACGTCCGAGATCCACTCGATGGGCAGCATTTCTTGGTACCAATTGGCACTTATCAGGTACGGTTGTAACCAAACCAGGACCCTGTCCTGAATTGCCGATCGGCGCCAATTGGTCGCATAGGAAAGCCCTATCGCTCCAAAGTGGATGAGCACGAGACAACTAACAATCCATCGCGACCTAATACCTATTTGGGTCGGAATCGCAATTTGTTGGGGGCGAATCGGTTTGCTCACGAGGAAATAGGAAGTCGGGTTAGTTTATTCGCAACAGTGTAATTGCAACTCGCGCATGAAAACGAAAAAACCGAGCTGAATTTCAATCGAAATCGCAACTCGGTTATTGAGGTTTTGATGCAAACCCGCGTAAAGATCGCTGGTTGGCACTTGGATCCGACAACTTACGCTGCTGGAGCTTTGTCGCTAACCGATGCTGGAGCAACTGGGGCTGCTGGAGCTGGTGGAACGATAGTCGAAGTGCTGATTGTGCCAGCATCCATAGTTGTTCCGCATGAGCTGCATCCGGAGGATACGGCTGGTGAGGAAATGTAGGAACCTTCGGTAACGTAGGATCCCATCGGTGCTGACATGGCAACGCCGCAACCGCATGATGGAGCTGGTGCAGGAGTTGCACAACCGCATGATGGAGCTGGAGCTGCACAACCGCAGCTCGGTGCTGGTGCTGCACAACCGCAGCTCGGTGCTGGAGCTGCACAACCGCAGCTTGGTGCTGGTGCTGGGCAGCAGCGAGGTGCTGGAGCTGGACAGCAGCGAGGTGCTGGAGCTGGGCAGCAGCGAGGTGCTGGAGCTGGACAGCAGCGAGGTGCTGGAGCTGGACAGCAAGCTGGTGCTGCTGGAGCACAGCAATCGCTGGCCTTCTTTGCATGGAGCTTAGCGAGCAATCCGCCGCCGTTGCATCCCGAACCCTTGTTTGCATGAAGCTTGGCCAAAAGGCCTTGCCGACCGCCGCAATCTGCCATTGCAACGGATCCGAAGCTGACTGCGAAAGCGGCCAAAGCTAACGATGCCAATCGTACTTTATTCATCAAAATATTCCTCCCGAGAGAACTAAACATGGATCCACGCAATGCCACGATGTACTTCCTGATAAATGGACCTAATCTGCCAGAGACGTCTCTGGCGCTCCGTGCCGCAATGACTGCCGTGGTTAACCTACGGTGGCAGACATTACCGGTTACGGGCTTTGCGTAAAATTGGTAAGTTGGAAGCGTACCAAACTCTTTTTCGATGTCAACAACCTATCTGGACACAATGGCAGCATTCGGTCGATAGTGGAGAATGCTAGGAAAAACCGGAAATGGCTCTCAACAAAGGGTTTGCAATTTGATACATTCCGGTTTGCCATGAACTGGCATTGGTGTCTTTTTGGTTTTTTCGAAGCTGGCGAGGAGATTTTTAGCCGTGTTTTTCCCTTTGGCGATGCTTTCCCAATACGTCTTTGGCCCAGCCTTATTTCTGATTTCGCTTTTCATCGTCTTAATCATTTTGCTGCAAAGAGGGCGTGGCGGTGGCTTAACAGGAGCTTTGGGTGGGGCTGGTGGAGCGAGCGCATTTGGCGTGAAAGCGGGCGATATTTTCACAAGAATTACTGCCATTTCAGTACTTTTGTGGATTGTTTTGTGCGCTTTGACCTGTTTTTGGTACCTACCAGACGCTCTCAATATTGCCAGTGATCCTGCCTCGTTGACCCCAAGTAAATTAGGCCCCAGCATGGGCTCCAAGGGATCGAATGAAGCGATGGATTTGAACGCTTTGCCTGTCGATACTCCAACGCCAGACAAAGCACCGCCGGTCGATAACACCCCTTCGGCCGACTTGATTCCTCCCTCGAATTTACCGCCGGCCTTGAAGGAATCTTCCGCTCCCACAGATCCGATTGCCAAGCCGTTGCCGTCCGATCTTCCGCCATCAACTGCAACAGAAATCCCCTCGGATCTGCCGAAATCCACTTCGTCACAGCCTGCTGAGACCACTGCACCTGCGACAACCGAACCAAAACCGTAGTTTCGTCGGGTTCCATTTTTCTCAAGTTTTGCCGTCTTTTCGTCAGGGTGTCGTTCGTTGTTACTCAGTATGACCGGACATGGTCAAGCCCACATGCGGCACGGCGACTTTGCGATTGACGTCGAGATTCGCACGGTCAACAACCGCTACCTCAAAGTCATTTCCAAAGTTTCCGATTCTGCATCGGCGATCGAGCCGCAGCTTGAGTCGATCATACGCGAATTTCTAAAGCGGGGTAGCGTTTCGGTTTCCATACGGGTCAGTCAATCGGGCAAGAGCAACGCATCCACTATCAACCAGAAGACGCTTGAGGATTACCTCACCCAATCGAAATCGATTGCAGACAGGCTTGGCATTACGCTTGAATATGGTCTTGGCCAGCTATTGTTGTTGCCAGGGGTATTGGAATCAACTCGCCCGCTCGATGACGACCAATTGATTGAAGCGGTCCGGACCACGGTGCAATCGGCATTGCGGGATCTGCAGTCCATGCGCAGCAAGGAAGGAGAGGCAATGCGAAATCAATTTACGGAAACACTTTCCCAAATCGCAGCCAACAAAGGGCAAATCGAGCTGCGTGCGCCGGAAGTGGTTGCGGAATACCGCACCAAATTGGATCAGCGGATTCGTAACGGGCTATCGCACCTCGGTCATGAAGTCACCGAAATAGACTTGCTCCGCGAAATCCTAACTTACGCCGATCGCTTTGATATTTCAGAGGAAATTACAAGGCTGGCTAGTCACCTGAACCAATTTCAGGCAGCATTATTCCATACGGAGAGCCAGGGCCGACGCCTTGACTTTCTCATCCAAGAATTATTTAGGGAAACCAACACAATCGGTTCCAAAGCCAACGATTCGCAGGTTTCCCAACTTGTGGTCACAATCAAGACGGCCATCGAACAAATGCGTGAGCTAGTCCAGAATGTGGAGTAGACCTTCAAATATGAACCATCCAGGCAAACTCGTCATCATCTCCGGGCCCTCGGGGTCAGGCAAATCGACTGTCGTAAAGCGGTTGCTAGCAGAGTCGGAGCTGCCATTGGTCCTGAGTATTTCAGCCACGACTCGACCGCCTCGCGTTGGCGAGGAGAACGGTCGGGAATATGTCTTCTTGACCGACGACGAATTCCAGGCCCGACGTCGTTCCGGCGAGTTTCTGGAATGCAAGGAGGTTTTTGGCCGAGGATATTGGTATGGAACCCTCCGAAACGCTGTTTCGACTGGCCTAGATCAGGGAAAGTGGGTACTCTTAGAGATTGATGTTCAAGGAGCACTTGCAGTTTTGCAAGACTATCCGCAAGCGATCACCATCTTTGTCCACCCGGGCTCAGTGGCTGAACTTGAAAAAAGGCTCCGAAATCGCGGTACCGAAAGTCAGGAGTCGATTCAACGTCGATTGGATGTGGCTGCGGAAGAACTGGCATTGCGACATCACTACACTCACGAAGTTATCAACGAAGAGATCCAACCAACTGTTCAGCAATTGTGCAAGCTGCTTGTGCAGTACCAGGGAGAAAAGATTCCATGCTCGAAGAATTGAAAGAAGAGTTTATCGTCAACAAAGTTGGCGGTCGCTTCAAACTATCCACCTTGATCCAAAAAAGGTTGGTTCAAATCAATCGCGGGAGCAGGCCCTTGGTTGAAATGAATACCGATGACAAGATGGAAGTCGTTATCCAAGAGATCTTGCAAGACAAGATTTTCTTGACCACATCTGGCGAGCTCAAAGTCCTCAGCGAAACAGCGGACCTCGGTGACTTGCTCGATTTGGACACAAGTGATCTATAACTTTCGTTGACCACGAAACCATTCGGACACGTTTTCCTGCGGTGATTGTTTGATGAACCATCGCGTTGTTGTCGGTATCACAGGCGGCATAGCTGCTTACAAATCAGCGGCCCTCGTTAGCCGCTTGGTACAGCGTGGGTTTGACGTCTCCGTTGTCCTTTCGGATGCTGCGCAGCAATTCGTTGGCGCTGCCACTTTCTCGGCGTTATGCAATCGCGCACCTGTTGTCAACGCATTTGATCCGCGGTACCGGCTCGGTCCGCATATCGAGTTGGCGACCGACTGCAAACTGTTCCTCGTCGCCCCGGCAACGGCCCACATCATAGCTAGTTGTGCGCTTGGATTAGCGGATTGTTTGCTTTCGACACTTTACCTTAACATGGAGTGTCCTGTCGTTTTTGCGCCCGCAATGAGCACTCCGATGTGGGAGAAGCCTGCCGTGATACGCAACCTGGATCAGTTAAAGGACGACGGCGTTTTAATGGTTGGTCCCGAATCCGGTTGGCTCTCTTGTCGACGCGTTGGGGCTGGGCGAATGTCCGAGCCCGATGCGATCCTTGCCGCCTGTGAGCAATTCCTAGTGTAATTCGTTGGCACGGAAAGCTTTTATGGCTCGAATCGTCATAACCTCTGGACCCACTAGACAATACCTGGACCCGGTTCGCTATTTGACCAACGCATCCAGTGGGAGAATGGGAGCCGCCCTGGCTCAAGCGACCCT
Source organism: Pirellula sp. (assembly GCA_043743995.1). Lineage (GTDB taxonomy): Bacteria > Planctomycetota > Planctomycetia > Pirellulales > Pirellulaceae > JBKCUI01. The sequence continues at coordinate 9,960 of JAYTVM010000405.1, forward strand.
CGAACTTGGACATGAAGTGACCATCATCAGCGGTCCGGTGTCCGTTTCGTACCCCGCCAACGCAAAAGTCATCGATGTCGTTTCGACCGAAGAAATGCTCGATGCAACCCGCTCTGCGTTCGAACACGCCGATGGATTGATCGGTGCCGCAGCCCCTTGCGATTACATGCCTAGGCAAATCGAAAAACACAAACTGACGAAAACAGGTGACGGACTTCAATTGTCCTTGATCGAAACACCTGACATCATTGCTACACTCGGAAATGCAAAAACGACAAGCCAATGGGTTGTTGGCTTTGCACTCGAAACGGAGGATATTCGATTTCGAGCGATCGTAAAGATGTCTCGCAAGTGTTGCGATATGATCGTTTCCAACAGCGCCGAAGCCATGAACGCAGAGGACAACTCCGTAGAGGTTATCCTTCGAGACGGCTCGATTTTGGGGCAACTCTCCGGTTCAAAATCCGAAGTGGCACGCGGAATTCTTTTTTACATCCAAAAGCATTTGATCGATCGTTCGCTATGAACCAAGTTGACAACGATTTCCTCGATTTGCCAGACACTTCTCAACCGCTTGATGTCTTGGTGGTGGCTCCCCATCCGGATGATGCAGAGCTCGGTATGGGAGGCGCGATCTGCAAATTGATTCAGCAGGGACGTCGCGTAGGCATCGTCGACCTAACCAATGGAGAACCCACTCCCTTTGGAAGCACGGAAATTCGGGCAAGGGAAACCGCAGCGGCATCGACAGCGCTCGGTGTCCAATGGCGGTACAACCTGGGAATGAAGAATCGATTTCTCGAGCCCACGCTCGAAAATCGACACCGCCTTGCCAGCCTTTTTCGATTGGTTCGGCCTCGTTGGGTTTTCGCTCCCTATTGGTCCGATGCGCACCCCGACCATACGGCGGCCACCGAGCTTGTTGAAGCCGCGAGGTTTTGGAGCAAACTGACGAAGAGCGATCTGGCCGGACAGCCTTTTCATCCGGAACGCATTTACTACTATTTTTGCATCCATCTCAAACTTGTTCCTCAGCCAGCATTTATCCTGGATATCACCGAACACTGGCCTGCGAAAGCCGCCTCGATCGAAGCGTATCAGAGCCAGTTTGCAACCGGCCGTTCCACGCAGCCGCCGAGCTTCGTCGAGCGACTTAGGGAGGAGGCCGCTTTCTGGGGGAAAGCCATCGGGGTGCGATACGGAGAACCGTTCGCTTCCAAAGAACCGATTGGAATGAAGAGCTTGGATTCGCTTTTTTAGCGACGTACGCGTAGGCGATCGGAAGTTTGAAATCTACCTGTAAACTGGGTGGCACGCTCTGAGGCTGTGATTTTTTCGAATCCGAAGAAAGTACCCATCACGCTCCGCGTGATGTTGCCTCAGAAACCAATGGTTTTTGAATTGCGAAAATCACGCGGAGCGTGATTGGTACTATAAAATCACAGCTTCTCTGAGGTACGAAGGGCGTGGTGAATCACTAGCTATAGCTAGTGTCATTTGCCACACTTCCCACGCCCATCGCTAATCGCTTTGGGAGTGCCACACGATGGCCTGGCCGGTAGTCTTCTGTCTGCCGCTCGCGTTTGTTGTTGTAGCTGAGCGAAGGGCCTCGCTTAACCACATCAATAATCGTGTCACTTTTCTTCCCCAAGTTTTTGGTCCTTGGTCACTAGTTTCAACACTTCTTTTAACATGGGCACCGCAACTCGAGCAGCGGTATTCCTTAACAACAGTCCGGAGTTGTAGGCTTGGCTGCGCAATTGGCTCCAGAACTCCCCGTCGTGATACTCTCGCAGCAATCGAAGCAACTTGGTCCGTTCGACATCCGGTAGAACATCAAGAACGACTGGAATAAGCGACTCGGTGACATTGTGGACGGCGTCGCGGCGCAAACAAACTGGTACGATTCGCTCCGCCTCTACAGTCAAATCCGATTCTAGCGTCGCAACGACGCTTGCAATGTTTCGAGCCTTGATGGAGTCCGCATCTCGCAAATCGTAAGGAGGCTTCCATTCGGCGAAAGGGCGAAGTTGGTCGATGTGCGATAGAGCCACAACGATGGGAGGGATGGATCGAAGCATATTGGCAGCAAATCGTTCGCGAAGGGCGGCCAGCAACTGCTGATCAGGAGCACGAGCAGCGGTGGTGGCCGAGCAGACCATGAGGATCAAATCGCATTTCATGAGCTCCATTTCAAGTTGCTTTATGGCGCGACTATCTTCTTTGCCTCCGAACCCCTCCGTGTCGAAGAGAATAACCTTTGGCAATCCTTCGCGCTCGAGCACATACGGGGTAACGCCAATGGTACATGGCAAGGAGTCGGTTGCTGCCCGCATTTCCCCGAACATTGCATTCACCAAGCTTGACTTACCCGCTTTCGCTTGCCCAAGCAGAATCAATCGCAACGGCTCGTCTGCTTGCTGGGTCTTGGTTTTGTCAGCTTTCGCAAGATCCAACTGAGAACGGGTTGATCGAAAATCTTGAAACGCTGACTCGTGCAATGCGAGTTGCCCACTGTAAAGCTGAATGGCGTACTCACCCGCTCGCCTCATGCAGTAGCCGATAGCCCAGCGTTTCGCTTCGGTCAATGCGGTATCACTCAAGTCTCCTAGGAGATTGTCGTTGGCTTCCTTAAAAACGCCCGAAACGGGATTCGATACAAACCGGAGGAATCGATAAGCCAATCGCAACGGGCTATCACTGGCCGTAAGGGAAGCGGTTGTGGTCCACAACTGCGTAAAGTTCTTGAGTTGCCGAATCGTGAGAATATGAGAGCCTGGAATATGATCCTTGGCAGCCACTCGCAAATCGTGAAGCACATGTTCCGCGATCAAGATCGCTTGCGGCACAGTGATTTCCATCGCAGGTTGTGCGGATGTTCGCCCGAAGCGCAAAGCCACCGCGTCGAAAAGTTCAATGACAACAAGTCTCCAGGCGTCCATATCATCCAGGGGCGGCGGGTTTCCTTCCGTTTTCTGCGCAATTGCCTCAATGACCTCTCGCGCACCTTCCTCGCCGGCAGCACCAAGCGATTTGATTGAGACACGAATGGCCTTTCGCTTCCTAATTCGGAATAGCCGGTCGATGTTCCATCCCAAAAGCGATAACAATGCTGCCACGACAGCAAACCAGGTTAACCATCCCTTTTCGTATAGCCACCAACAGCCCGCCCCCATAAGGAAGACGTATGGAATTAAGGTGAGGACAGCGACAAGAACGAATCGAAGTTTCCACCGGAGCATGATTGGCTCACTGATTGTTGATAGGAATGGGAGGCGAAGTCTACGATTGCCGCTTAAGGCGAGGGGCAGTTTGAAATGTACCTATAAACTGGGTGGCACGCTCTGAGGTACGAAGGGCGTGGTGAATCGCTAGTTCGAGTCATTTGCCACACTTCCCACGCCCATCGCTAATCGCTTTGGGCGTGCCACACAGTGGCGTGGCCTAGTAGTTTTCTGTCTGCCGCTCGCTCAAGAAAGGTCATTCGTCAGGACGTTTTCATTCTGCCTCGCTTTAGATAGTCTGCGAACCGTCGTCGACCCTCTTCCAGTTCCTTTGCATAAAACTCCCGAAGTTTGGCTGCGTCAGGGGTTGCACCGCGTCGCAGTTGGGCAAAGTACCAGCACAACGAGCAGCCGAGTGCATATGTCGTAGCGGCATTGTACGCTGCCCCAAAAACGCTACCGAATACGGGCACAAATTTTGCAATAAAGCTTCTTACCAATCTAGCCAACATGCTTCCTCCAATGGCGGTACCGAATTCGGTCATCAGATGTGAGGTAAGTGGTTGTCCATAAATCGAAGAGATCGCATGAAACATTTTGGCCTGGATTGCGATGACGACAGGGATGTCGACCAACGGCCAGGGGACTGCTCCCGCGCCACCTGCAGCGACGCTATAGGAGAGAATATGCGGCCATGCCGTCGAATAGTAGATGTCACCCAACTCGGCACGAAGCTCTGGCTGTGCTTCCAACATAGAACGCAATCCGTGTGGAAACTCCTCCTCGATGGCCTTCCATAGCGACTCCAAGCCATAGTCGACCGGCTCTAGCCCATCCTCTGGCAAGGTCAAATCGACAGCCACAAATCGATTCGAAAAATCAGCAAACTCCTTTCGCTGGTGTTTCAGTGAGCGGGCCAGATCGATCGGGATGGTTTCGGGCCATGGCTCGGTATCGAATGGATAGGGGAGTATGTGCGGGTCAGAGCTCTTCACATAGCCTTCGTGGAGTGAAGTCTGAACAACGATAACGGGCCAATTGGGTCGCTTCTTGCGGATAGTCCGAAGAACATCCAGAACCGATTTTTGTGCATGGTCCATGGCTTTGACAACGACCATGACCAAATGAGCTTGCTCTTGACTGTAGTTCAAATCATCGGACGGATCGTAACCCGCTTCGCCCAAGCCACGGGTGTCTAGGAAGCGTAGCAAGCAGGTCGTTTCGTCCGGAAAGGCATACAAGCTGGCTGTGCGCGTACAAGGTTGGAAACCGTTACCTATCTCCGCCTTCGTACTGCCGGTGATGGCATGAACAATGGAGGTTTTTCCAGACTGGGCTTTGCCGAGAAGCCAAAAGACGGGAACTTTCAAACTCAAATTCGATTGACGAAGCTGCGCATCGACCTTAGCAGAACTAACCCGTGGTGTTAGAACTGCGTCACGCAACACTTGCCAGTAGTTTTTGATAAAAGGCATATAGCGACACTCCTCGCTGATCGCTTGAATTCAACATTCTCGGCGGCGGAGCCTCGCAACTAGATCCAAGTGATAGGGGTAGGGAAGCCGGGTAGACCGGCTCCCCTCCCTCCAAACCGTACGGGCGGTTTTCCCGCATACGGCTATCCAGTTAGTAGGTTCCC
>JAYTVM010000406.1:0-4115 GCA_043743995.1 Pirellula sp.
TCCGCCGCTTTGATCCAAGCGCAAATGTTCAATTAGTTGGGAAATCTGGTCGCGTGGCCAGAGATGTTGTTTCGACGAAACGTCGCCAGTGGTAGACTAATTGCTGTCCATGCTTGAGACTCCTTTGGAATGAACTTAAGTAACTCACTCTATTGGAGATTCAAGCTGGACATTTAAGAATAGGCAGCTCGATCAAATTGACCCCAATGATTTCGCTAGCAAACTAGCTCCGGCCCGACTTGTGATCGACGCCTGTATTTTTTTTCCAACCTCTTTGGGTCCTCTTTGGCTGCGGGTACTTCTAATAGTTTCGTCCGCACTTATCGAACCATAATTTACAATTTCCACCATTCCATACCTAGCCGTCAAAATGGTGCGGTTACGGAACCTTTGCGTGTTGGGAAACTCGAATTCCCTTTGCAACCGTTGGTCTTGGATGTATTGTGGTGCAGCGAAGTTGTGAACCTACCCCCCCTACAGACTATTCTCGATGCGACATGGATCGCAAAGTGCCATCCAAATACCGGGTGTCACCCAGAGGAACGAAGTCCAATTATTGCGTCCATCAGCCTGGTGGATTACCGCTTCCGAAATCGACAGGTATGTTCAGTGCTACATCACAACTCCTGAACCAATGCATTTTCCTATTATTTCTTCAGCCTTTGTTCGTTTAATTCAAAATGATTGATCTCGCCGTAATAGGTCTTGGTTATGTTGGTCTTCCGCTTTCGCTGCAATTTGCGAGGAATGGATGCACTGTCCTGGGTCTCGATATTGACCAAGCGAAAGTGGATGCCATTAACGGTTCGAAGTCCTACATACACCACATAAGCGACCAATCGATCGGCGAGCAAGTCGAAAAAAAGAGGTTTGCGGCTGATATCGATTTTTCAAGAGTATCCGAGTGCGGTGCAGTCGTCATTTGCGTTCCCACCCCTCTGAACAAGAATCGGGAACCAGACATATCCTATATCATTCAGACCGGCGAAGCGATTGCTCCGTTTTTGCGGGCAGGCATGTTGGTTATTTTAGAGTCGACAACGTATCCAGGAACAACGGACGAAGATTTGAAGCAAGTTCTTGAAAGAGGATCTGGTCTGACTGCTGGCAAGGACTTCCACCTTGCGTTTTCGCCGGAGCGAGAGGATCCAGGCAATCCAGACAGCAAAGTTGCTAAGATTCCCAAGGTGGTTGGTGGCTTGACCTCCAAATGCCTTGAGAAAGCCACCGCTCTCTATCTAAAGGCAGTGGAACGAGTGGTTCCCGTATCAAGTTGCCGAGCCGCAGAAGCCACAAAACTCCTCGAGAACATTTTCCGAAGCGTCAACATCGCATTGGTGAACGAACTCAAAGTAGTTTATGGAGCCATGGGAATCGACGTTTGGGAAGTCATCGAAGCGGCGAAGACAAAACCGTTCGGTTACATGCCTTTCTATCCTGGTCCTGGATTAGGTGGCCACTGTATCCCAATCGATCCTTTTTACCTAACGTGGAAAGCCCGCGAGTACGGCCAAGCGACTCGGTTCATTGAACTGGCTGGTGAGATCAACACATCGATGCCACAGTTCGTCATCGGCAAACTATCAGAAGCCCTTAACTCAGTCCGAAAGCCGTTGAACGGCAGCAAGATCTTACTTGTCGGATTGGCCTACAAAGCCAACGTGGACGATGACCGAGAGTCCCCAGGTTACATTCTAATGGACCTCATGAAACAAGCGGGAGCCATAGTCAGCTACTACGATCCGTACGTTCCTGTCATCAAGTTGACTAGAGAACATCCCCAATGGGCAGGCACGAAACCTGTTTTATGGAATAGAGAAACGATTTCTGAATTTGATGCTGCGATCATCGCGACAGCGCACCAAAACGTCAACTATCAAGAGCTTCTCAACTGGTCAAAACTGGTCGTCGATACACGCAACGCCACCAAAGGCATTTCGGGTGCGGCGACGGTTATTCGAGCATAGTTGCCACTCTGGTTTTTTCGCGAAGTTTGGTCGCGACCTTTCAGTCACATTTAAAAATTTAGAGAGTTTTGGAAATTAAGATAGTAGTGGAGTTGAACAATGTTTGATAACAAATGCCTTCTAATCACTGGCGGGACCGGCTCCTTTGGGAATGCCGTGCTAAACCGTTTTCTCCACACCGATATTCGAGAGATCCGGGTTTTTAGCCGCGACGAAAAGAAGCAAGAGGACATGCGGATTCGCCTCGCAAACCCCAAGGTCAAGTTCTTTATCGGCGACGTTCGAGAGTACCGAAGTATCTTGGATGCGATGCGAGGGGTCGACTACGTCTTTCAAGCGGCCGCCCTAAAACAAGTTCCTTCTTGCGAATTCTATCCGTTGGAGGCAGTGCGTACCAACGTACTGGGTACGGAGAATGTACTCAATGCCGCAATCGAGGCTAAGGTGGAGTGCCTTATTGCATTGAGCACCGACAAGGCAGTCTATCCAATCAACGCCATGGGTATCAGCAAGGCCATGATGGAGAAAATCGTGGTAGCCAAATCAAGGATCATCGATGCCAATAAAACCCGGTTTTGCTGCACTCGGTATGGAAATGTAATGGCTTCCCGCGGATCAGTCATTCCGTTGTTTGTCGATCAGATTGCTCAAGGAACACCTCTGACTATCACCGATCCCAGCATGACCCGGTTCCTGATGTCACTGGATGACGCAGTCGACTTGGTTCTCTACGCCTTTGAGAACGGAGAACAAGGGGACACGTTCGTACAAAAAGCACCGGCTTCCACGATCGGGGACCTTGCGGAAACGCTCATCCGCCTCTTCGAAGTCGACACTCAAATTAGAACCATCGGTACACGTCACGGGGAGAAGTTATACGAAACCCTCTTGACGCGCGAGGAAATGGCCAAGGCTATCGATTTGCCAGGATACTTTCGCATTCCAGCAGACAATCGCGACCTTAACTACAACAAATACTTTGTGGAAGGAGAAGTGAGTGTCTCGGTTGCTGATGACTACAACTCTCACAATACGCAACGACTGAATATCGGACAAATCCGAGAGAAACTTCTAGGTTTGGAATACATTCGGCATTCATTGGAAGCATGGAAATCGAAAGGAATTCCGCTCCAGGCCAATCTAGTCTGAAAGCGTTTGTCGTTTGAATACAGAAAGAATCGAGAGTATCGAGACAAATTTAATGCGAGTACTAGTCACAGGAGCTTACGGTTTTATCGGTCAGAATCTTGTCCAGGCCCTTCGCCGGGAACAAGGAGTTGAGATTGCCCTTTTTGGCGCGAAGGATTCGATGGACCATCTCCGTGCCGAGGTTGAAAGAGCGGACATCATCTTCCATCTTGCTGGTGCGAACCGGCCTTCGGACGCTAGTGATTTCGAGAAAATAAATACCAACCTAACATCCACGATTTGCGATATGCTTCGACGCTGTGACTCGACGAAGCAAATCGTCTTTTCGTCGACGATTCAAGCAACGTTTGACAATGCTTATGGTAAAAGCAAACTTGCTGCCGAGGATTGTGTTCGAAGCTTGGCGCAAACGAAGAATATCACCCCAAGGATCTATCGACTTCCAAATGTTTTCGGAAAGCTTTCTCGGCCTCATTACAATTCGGTCGTGGCTACGTTTTGTAGCCAAATTGCCAACAAGCAACCGATTCACGTTTCCAATCCGGATCATGAATTGAGACTCGTCTACATTGACGATGTCGTTCAGAGTTTCCTGCGGCATTTAAATCCCGGCCACGACACGCAGGTAGATTGGCGGGTTGAAACAGAGCATCGATGCACGCTTCAGCAACTTGCTGATCGAATTCGGCACATAGATGCGATTCGAGACACCTTGCTTGTCCCGGACATGTCGGACCCGCTGACCAAGGCCCTGCATACTACTTACTTGTCTTTCGTCGACCCGCTGGGAATGTCGACTTTGGCGACCGTAAGGACAGATCCTCGCGGTTGGCTGTTTGAATTGACCAAATCGAAGGCATTCGGCCAAGTGTTTGTCTCTAGTACGCTACCAGGCGTCACTCGAGGAAATCACTACCATGACTCGAAAATTGAAAAGTTCTGCCTGGTTCAAGGTGAAGCAATTATCCGACTTCGAAAGTTGAATTCAAGTGAGGTCAT
>JAYTVM010000407.1:0-54936 GCA_043743995.1 Pirellula sp.
GTCGATCATAAGTCGGGCTAAACCGGACGCTAGCGCGTTGCGGCTGATTAGCCGAAGGGCGCTAGCCCACGGTTTTCGGCCCATGTTATGATCGACGCCTACAACCCACTAGGTTTTCTTTAACGACATCAGGTACTCGACCAAGTCCACGAGCCCTTGCTCCGTCATCGTCTCCTGCAAATTTTCAGGCATCAAGGACTTCTCTTGTTTCTTGATCTCCTCCAAGTTCCCGCGTTTGATAGTCCGTTCGATCCCCTTCGCATCTCGGATTGTAACGCTCTCTGGAGTGTCCGAAACCATTAAACCAATAATGACTTCATCCTCATCGGTTCTCGCCGCAAAGGCTTCGTAGTTGTGACTGATACCTGCACTGGGGGCCAAGATAGCTGCGTACATTGCATCCTTGGACAATTTGCCGCCAATCTCGGTCAAAGCTGGCCCGACGTTTTTTCCTTCCGTGCCAACTTGGTGGCATTGAGAACAAGTTGCAACCGAATTGTACAGTTTCTTACCCTCGTTTGCGTTACCGTTTTTCTTAACCAGCACTTCAATCGGAGGGAGGGGATTTTGCGTGGTCTTGAGCGGTGGAAACAATTCGATGGCGGCCTTTTTGATGGCCTCGTCTTCCGAGTTTCGAAGCGTTGCACCGATGAGGATTTTGGCTTCCCCAGGCAATTTGTTGGCTTTAGCCAGTTCGATCAGCTGACCATGAAACCCCTTGCTCTTGGACAGTCCGACCACCGCATCGACTTTGATGACCTTCGATACGCTGTTGTCGTCAATCAACGTTCGGCGAAGATCCTGCACCGGTTTTCGATTGCTCAAGGTTAACACTTTGGACAACGCCAACGTGCGTTCGTCAGGATCCTTTGCCGTTAGGGACTTTGTTAGACTGGGCAAGGCCCCTTGCTCGATCGCCAGCTCTAAAGCTTGCACCGATTGCGTATTCTCACCCCAGGTGGCTGCTAGATCGACCAGACGATCTGCCATGCCACCCAGTTTCAACTTTTGAATGATCTTCAGTTGCGACGGATCGTTCTTGAGTTGTCCCAGATGGCGTTGTACTGCTTGCATTAGCTTGGGATCGGCATTGATGTCGACACCCTCCAAACGCATCAATGCCTCGACGACGATATTATCTCGCCTCGATTGCTCGTTTTCGGGGTTCGCAGCCAGATCGAGTAAAGCTTTAAGGGCTTTCTGGCGTGCCTCCGCGTCTTGCAAATCAAGAGCCCGAAACATGGCTGGAATGTCCTTTTCATCAAGCTTTGGGTTCCTTAGCAGGTCGGCTTGCATCTGTGCTGCCATGCTTCCGCGGGCACGCCAGACGATGTGCTGATTGGCCTTGGTATCGAGGTTGCCGTTGTTCGCTTTCTTCCAAGCGGCAAGGCATTCGTCCCAACGGTCGATCGCTGCGATTCCCATGGCTTCCAAATACCAGCGATCGATGCCGTCGTACTTCATGGCGAGTTTGGCCCAGTATTCTGGCATATCATTCGACTTGTCCTCACGAAGCGCAACCGCCAATTCACGGAGAACGGCGATGCTGGAATCCGACAACATCGATGGCACAAAGTCCCGGGTCGCCAGCTTAGCCTGCCGAGCCATTCGAATCCCTGTGATACGAACGTCGGAATCTTTATCCTTGGTCGCTTGCTGGACCACTTGCTTTGCGTCACCGATCTTGCAGAGGAGCCACAGAGCACGAGCCCGCATGCGAGGGTTGGCATCCGCCGCAAGCTTACCGAGTTCGTTGGCGGCATTGCCCTTCATTTTGACGAGGGCTTGGTAGGCCATGAAACGAACCGAGTTGCATGGATTGCGAAGCGCTTCGACAGCGCCCGCGGCAGTGGTCACGTCGAACTTGGGAACCGTGTATTTTGTGCCGGGTGGTGCGATTCGGAACAATCGACCACGTTCCATGTCGACCATATTGTGACCGCCGACCCCTGGATCGTACCAATCGGATACGAACAACGAACCGTCCGGTGCGACGCATACGTCCGCAGGTCGGAACCATTTATCGTATTCGCCAACGGCGATGTCCTCGATCGTAGCCGAATAACCGGCTCCGTCCGGCTTCGCAATGTAGGACCGAACTACGTTGGGGCCAGCATCGCAGTGAATCACTTGGTTGCGGAATTTCTCGGGCAATAGATTGCCTTCGTATACCGTGATCCCCGTCGGCGAGCCTGCACCGGTGATCAAAACATTCGGCACCACACCTGGATCATTGAGGTGCCAGTGCCTCCTTGGAATCTCTGGCTCCCAGTTGGTTCGTTCGACTTGCCAACCCGCTCCGTTCGCTTCATCGGTGTAACCGTAGTTGCCAAACTCCATCACGTAATTGATGCGTGTGGCTCGGTTGCCGTCATCGTCGTTATCGGACTGCCATAATGTCCCAAAGGAATCGACCGAGATTTCGTAGTTGTTGCGGAAATTGTGACCGACCACTTCCATATCGCTGAGGTCTTCGTTGCATCGAAACACCATCCCTTGCCGGTAGGGCTTTCCCGAGTCGTTGATTTCTCTTCCCCAACGATCCTTGATGGGGTTTCCGTTGGTGTCGCATAGTCGGTGCCCAGTATTTCCGTAGTTGAAGTAAAGTTTGCCATCAGGGCCGAACACGAAGGAGTGGACCGAGTGATCGTGTTGTGGATCGCCGGTCTTGGTCAGGATGGCTCGCTTGGAGTCGGGTACGTCGTCTCCGTTCTCGTCGATAAACTCAAAAACGTAGGGGGCTGCGCTGACGATAACGCGATTGCCCAACACACACAGACCGAGGGCCGAGTCGATATCGCGACCTTGATAGAAAACCTTCGAAGTATCGACGATACCATCATGGTTGGTGTCCTCTAAAATCAGGATGCGATCCCCTTCGGCGCGGTCGTTTTTGTGTTTGCGGTAGTTAACCACTTCGCAGGCCCAAATGCGACCTTTATGGTCAATATCGATGTTGGTTAGACTTTTGAGCATCGGTTCGGAAGCTGCGAGCGAAGCCTCAAGGCCCTTGGCAACAACCAATCCGGCGACGGCTTTATCGCTGCTGCGGTCGTCCCCTGTTGCGTTGTTCCCAGCCCCTTTGCCCCCAGCACCGTTGCCCCAATTGTTGAGTCCATCGGGAACGCTTTCGGCGGCGATATGGAATCGGACCGACGTCGTCTCAGGGGAGCGCGCAACGCCGCCGTTATCGAGAGCACACCCCACCTGAAAGCGTTCGAAACCCCCAGGTAGGTTAAATCCGATAACGCTATTGGCGTGAGTTCCGAGTCCGCTCACTTTTTTGTCCCGAACTTGCAACGGACCACCTTCGACATTGGCATTCTTGGCCACTTTGCCGTAGTCGGTGGAAGCCTCGAACCATTCCAAATCCAGAAGCGACTTTTCGCCATTCTTGCCGATCAATTTGGGCTCAACCCAATCGGCCCAATCGAATCCGAAGCCATCCGCGCCGGAGGTGACAACAAGGTAGAGTTTTTTGACACCACTCACATCGATATCGACATCGATTTGGTGACGCGAAGTTTGGTTGTTGACGGTCTGTGAGGAGAAAAGCAGCTTGCCTTTGCTCGCCGTTTTTGGTTCGATTGGAGATGGAGTCGTGTTGCTTGAAATGAGCTGGAAGGACTTGGTAATCTCGTCTAGTTTAAGATCCTTCGGAACGGGTTCGTCTTGGTCCGCTTTGAGTTGTTCTGCGGATTTGGGTTCGACGTTGGCACCCATCTCTGGGACTGGCAAATGGGCGGACCAAAGGATAGCGTTGGCTACGAGTTTCGTGGGTTCGGTTCGTCCCCAGTTCCAATGGAAATGGCCGCCGGTAAAGCCGAAGGAGCGTCCCCCATCGGGTCGTTCGGTCGCCCAAGCGACGTGCTGCACATCACCACGGGCAACTTCTTTGCGAACGGTGGGGTTGCCGCTATGAGGACCATCCGGTCGATCCATGGTGCTGGCTGGCGGAACGGCGGAAAGGATGGGTGTGACCCCTTTCATTCCTTCAGGAAAGCGCATATGAAAATACCATTCATCGCGAGTCAGGAACGGTTTGACGCCTGAGGTGATTGGATGCTTGGGTAAGTTTTCGAATTTCCCATCCCAATGTGGATTGACGGACCAATTGGCTTCGAAGTATCCGCCGAGCCAAGCCAAGAATTCTGGACCACCGCGATCGGCTGGGACTTCGACGGCATAGTGTAGGCACACAAAGCCAGCACCGCGATCCATTTGTTTTTTGAGTCGATCGAGATGAGCTAGGGCCGGATGACCTCCGCCGCCGTCTGAATAAATCACAATTGCGTCAGCGCTATCCAGTACCGTTTCGTCTTCAGGCCATCCGTTTCGAATCACTTCGCATTTCGCATTGGGATCTGTTTTCTGAATCGCTTCGGCCAGGACTCGACAGCCGGCAAAGTGCTCGTGTGCGCCGTAATTGTGACTGGGCTTGCCAGCGATGAACACGATTCGCTTGGGGTTGGTTGCTTCACTGACGTTTTTATCAGCGGCATTGGCGGTGCCTGATGCCAAGACGGAAGTGAAAAGGACGCAGGCAGTTGCGAGCGAGTGTCGAACGCGAAACGGCATGGAGAAACTCCATTCGTGGGAGGAAAGGTGGGATGTAAGGAGCGGGAGGAACCGAATCGGGTTTTCCGTCTTTTCTCAGTTAGCGGTAGCAATTGTAACCTGCAATCCGTCGCAAAGCATCCCCGGGCGTCGATCGGAAATTTGGAGTGCTGGAATTCATCCCAGCTTTTAGACGGTAAGGTAATGATGAGGCGTAATGCCGACTGCATGCCAATGCCCCCGAGTTTACTCGGGAGGGCAACGCTGTAACGCATTTTCAGGCCGTGTCGACTCTGCAAAGTCACTATTTCGACTGTCCTAAATTGGTTTATGCGTTGCGATTTATCGGAAGAACGAGGCTCCTGTTGAGAAAAAGGACTGCGAAAGCTCGGTTGGAACCTCGCACTCCCGATTGGACAACGGCTCTTTCCTCTGAATAGCTGCAAACGTCAGGAAATGTTGCAGTAACTTTTCTGGACGGTAGTCGCAATCTTTGTGTTCCTTGTGTTTTTGTGGCAATGAATTTTTGTTTTTGGCCACAAAGGCACAGAGATCACAAAGTCGGCAGATTCGAGTCAGAATGTCGGTAGATTTTCGGCAGTTTAGCGATGGCCAATGCTGCGATAACGCGACCAACTCGCTCCTCCAAAGGCCATTGAAACGGATCATTTTATTCACTCAACTTCAACAAAAGTTCTAGCACACAATCGCATCGCTTCAGCGATGGCACACTACAGACGCGAGTATAAACGGTTTTTCCGAGTGCCAGAGGGAACCCTATATTCAAATCCAGTATTTCGGCGATGAATGCGTGGCGATGGTGGCAAAGGTTGAATCATCGTCCACCAATCGATCCCGCCATTCTTGCTGTTGCACTTTGCCTCGTAGCGGCACTCGATTCCAAACATTTCGCTCCATGTCGCAGCTTCTACGGGAAAAGGGTTCGAGCTGACTGTGACCTTGATCGAACCCTTACATGGAACGTACATCAACCACTGCACGGAACACATTCGAGAATCCCTTGGATCTGGTTTGCAGTTTCTCCGATAACCTCTTTGGAATAATGCGGTTTGATTTCATGCACTTTGTCAATGAGCTCGTCTCTATCGAGCTTCTTGTGTTTGTCGCAAAGCGCAAACACGAGCGTAGACACCAATTCAAGTCTCGAAGCGGAATCGACACCGAAATGCTCAATGATCCAATCGATGTCATCGGAGTACTTGGCGAAATCGTCTGCGCATTCTATGTCAGGCTGTTTGGCGTCCCCTAACGAAAATTCGTAACCATAGCCATGCGGGTAGGTCACCAATTGCGATTTCAATAGTCCGATAGTTGCCGCTTCGCTAGTGTCGGACAACACTTGTTCATCGTAAGGGCCGTAGTTGTATAAACGGAAACGGTATCCAAGTGGAACACCGCGAACGGCTTGCAACAAGTATACGAACTTCATCAAGGCGGTACGGCCAGGCGGCTTGGGAGCTCGTTTTACGAGTGCCGTTAGGACCGATCGCCGCAGTGTGTCTTTTGATAGTTCAGTCATCCTTATGCCTCCATGGCTTGAACAATGTTCTTCGCAGCTTCTTTTTCTTCGGCTGAGCAGTATAACATCCGTTTCGACGTTTGGAGGAGCCCTTTGACTGCGGCCGAATGTTCGGACAAAGGGAGTACAAGAGCTCCAGGATTCTCGCTCACAATCGGAATATCTTGGTCCTGCGTGAGCTTGTACCATGCCTTGCCTGCTTTGGCCTCGTGTTTCACCAACCTACCCAGCTTATCGCGGACCTTCTCATATTTCGCAAGATCGTTAGCTGATGGAATTTCCGTAGTCTCGTAGATGAGCCGGTAGGGATTGCGTTCGCATAGTCGACTCCCATGTTCACCACCCTTGCCGGCTGCTAGCTCGCCTTGCACGCGCCAGTCGTCCCACGTCAAGTATTCAAGCAGTGAGTCTCCTTGGAGGCTAGGAAACTTTCCGTTGGGTAGCATTTCTGCCAACGCCCCTTTTAGGTGGCAATCGTAAGCAACTCGCGTCTTGTGGAAGTAAACCTGCGTGAACATAAAGTAACGTGCAAGGACCAACCCCTCGGCGGCATGGAAACCACCCTGCGTCAATCCGATCCGCGGACTCGTCTCTTCGCCAATTTTCGTAAACACCAAGCAGCCAATCGCACGAGCATTCGGTCTCGCCTTAAAGCGTCATCCGTTCATTCTAAACGCTCCGTCAAATCGACCAAGTCTTGAGGAATGACCGCGAGTTGCGTCAAGATGCGACGTTGCTCGACGTCAAATTTCGGTGCGATGGCGACGTGTTCGATTTGCCAGTCTTGATATTCGCGAAATGTGTCGAGAAATCTTGCGACATGGCCTTTGAAATTGTTTATGTCAGCTATCAACTTGCCTGGCGAACGTTTGCAGGAACCAAAACGCAAACGGCGATCGGTCTCGTTTACGGCAACGAGATCAATCTCCGTGTCACTCTTGTCCCAGTAACCAAGAATTCGATTCGTAAGCGGAAAGTCTCCGATCCCTTTGCGACTGCGCTCGTCATACAATTGACCCGCTAGTTTCTCCAGCCCTTTTCCCTCAACGACCTGCAATCGATCAACAGCCTCGGCAATCAATTGCGATTGGGGGCGGAACTCGCGAGCGGCCACTGAAGGTGCGATTGCGGCAAGCCAAGATTCCAAGAAATTGTCGCTCAAGTAATATCGCCTACGGCGAGCGGTTGGCTTAGCAAAGATCGGAAGTTTGGATTCGATCAAGCGATAGCGGTCACTGAGGGTTTGCAAGTAGCCGCCTATTTGATTCGTTGTAACACCACTTGATTGGCGCATCGCGTCAATCAATTCACCGTGGCTGCTGCCCGGATGACGGGCTACAAATTTCAATACGGTATCATAACGCCCACGCAACTCGCGAAGAAACCAATTATCGGCTTCGGTTCGAAGTGGCGACGAACTGCCGAAAAATATCTTCGTAAGCACCTCGGTCGGTGACTTGTCGATAACGCCTTGTTCCCAACAGTCTCGATAAAATTTTGGCACGCCTTCAAACAGCGTCCAAAGGCTTAACAAGCGTTCTGGTGCTGCGTCGGTGTGGTCTCGCAAGACGGACATTACCGAACCAATGTCCCAATGAACTAGATCCAGTACGTCGGTCACTCGGTTGTACAATGGAGCAGCGCGATCATCGAGTAATGCCGTCATCTCGGTATGGATTGAGCCGAGAACGATCAGGCCACCCGATTCGCGATTCGGTTGATTGGCAATGCGATCCACGGAGGCTTGTAGATACGAAGTGAATTCGGCCAGCGGGGCACGAATGAAATATTGAAATTCATCAAGGATCACGATCGTACCAGCAGCAATCAACGCTTCAATTGTCGCAGCCATTTCGCTGAGCGAGCGAGGGTAGGGAAACTGCTCCGCTGGGATTCCGAACGTTTCCAATGCATCCACGAAGGTGGAAAGAACACCGGCGTTACCGGAATCAGGAATTTGGACATAGACGAGTCGAGTCGAGGGGCATGATTTGATTGCTTGCTGAACGAGTGTGGTCTTTCCAATGCGTCTCCGCCCAGTAATTTTGGCAAAAAACCAGCGTTTGCGGCCCAGGATATCAGTGAGGGCATCCAGCTCGTTCGTTCGTCCGTAAAACCGCCAATCTGTCATCGAATTCTCGCGTAAAATTAAGCTAAAACCATCTTATCTTAATAAGATAAGGCAATTTTACCTTAATCGCGGATTCGTCGTAAGTGCCGAATTTCATTGGGTTTGCAAACAAATCGATCAATGTCGGGACTAATGCACAATCGCATCGCTTCAGCGATGGCACACTACAGACGCGAGTATAGGCGTCGATCATAACTTGGGCAGCGGAAAACACCTCTGAATGCTAGCAATGCTCGGTTTCCCTAAAAACCCTGTGATCCATTGAGACTTTGCTGCTGTGGTCAATTGCCAGCAATTGCAGGGTGCCCGACTTGTGATCGACGCCAGAAGACGTAAGACGATCGATAAAGTTTTTCTTTTTCGAGGTAGGACAAAGAAGAAAAAATGGCTGAGCCAAACCGGCTGTTTTGGCTCAATCAAAACCGTCGGTCACACTGCTTCTCGATGAATTGAAACGACGAAAGCTCGCCAAAGACCGGGTAGTGGACGTACAGTTGGGCCGTCTTATCCTAGACTCGCAGGGCTTGCTCAGCAATGATCGTTAGATGTATTGGAACAGACACGATATGCAACTTTTTGGAACGAAACGCGAACCGGATGAACGGTGCCAATACTCCGCCGAACGTCGGCTATCTGGCCGTCAGACGATCTTGTATTTATTGCCCATGGGAAACTGGTCCCCTCTCGAACAACCGTATCGTCTTCCCTTGTTGTTCTGGAAACGAAGGACTCCATTTTCTCGCCTTTGCGATTACTCATCCAGTCTAACCAGGTCGACAGATATCCTCGATGAGTTCGACGCGGTTCTGCTGCATAAGATAAGGTCACATCGACGCGAATCAAATAGTCGTTGCCTGGCCTGTTTATACTGTTGGGAACTGGGACTTGGTAAATGTGGCACGCACCCTGCTTGATTTCTTGCTCACCATTCGTGATGTAAGTTGTCCGATAATCATCGTTTGTAGATGCGCGTAAAGCATCTGGAATTCCATATCCGATTCGAGTAATCAGTGCTGATTTATCAGATTGGCTGAGCGAATTAGCCCATTCCGGCCAGCGTGCCGATTGCACGATCAATGCTCGATAGAGTAGGCAAGACTCGTCGGGCAGAACGCTTTGTAGTTGGGCAGCAATTCGAGTAACTTTTGGTGCGGCAAACGACGTGCCTACCGTGTCTCGATCGAAGGCTGGGCCTCCGTGAAGTGTTGTTCTCGCAAGATTGGGATAACATTCCTTCGCACTTGCAGGTACGGAAACACTCGGCGAAGCTCCAGGCGTTCCAAGAAAGTCGCCTCCAAACTCAACAACTTCAGGCTTGATTGAATCCCAGATCCCCAGCCCGCTTCGGCTGAATGCAGACGGCTCAGCATTTCGTTTCGCGAACGATTGCCACCCGCCGTCGTCATACGTTTGATAGGCAACGGAACCGACGGTCAACGCTTGAAAACTCTGAGCCGGATTTGCAAGCCGACAACAATGCTCGCTCAAATAATCTGGGAAGTTCTTTCCTGCGTTTAGGAGCTCCGTCACTCCAGCCTTCGGAGGAGGGTTTGACAACTTCAGATTCCCAATACTCTGGATGACCAGTATGTCATGCTCGTTCGAAAGACGATCGATTTCTGCAGCCCATGCGGACATGTGTTTTTTTCGACAAGCTGCATCAGCATTGATTGAGTGATTGAAAATTCGGGTTTTCCGAGGCCCGATGTGATAGTGTGTTATCACTTCGCGAATTAGAGCAGGCGGCAGCAACTCTAAAGGTAACTTGCAATCACTATTGAGAACTCTAGCGTTCTGAATCCATGCCAACGGAGCAAGGGCTCCTGTTGCTGTGATTTCGTCGCCATAAAGAACTGCGCCGGCCACGCGTGTACCGTGCCCACCGTCCCGTACGTAGTCAGCCACATTGGCGGGCGATTCGCCCGGCAAAAAGCAGCGGGAGCTTGGCTTGTCTATCGCAGGTTCAAGGAGTATGTGCTCTTCTTGGACTCCACTGTCAATTACGCAAACCACAGGTGCTGTTGCGGAAGGTGGTGTTACCACTAGCTGAGTCTGAATGTCTCGAAGTTGACGAGCGTGTTGCTGTGGTAGCTCGATTTCTTCTGGCTCCATAACCTCAAATATGTACGGATGATTGAGGATCAGATCCTTGAGGCCGAGACCCGGCAAACGCAGGCGGAGTTCAAAGTAGTCGGGTGGTGAATCTGTATTCGGAGCCACGTCTCGAATGATTTCACCACGATAGAATTTCACAAACTCATCGACAGTCGTCATCCGCTCGTCTTTGAGTTCATCCCATTTCTGATATGCGTCATTCCTCGCTTGAGACCATTCAGACTCAACCTTGGCCCAAGTTTTGTCCGTAAGGCGTCCACGCTTTCGCAACTTGGGCAGAACCCAATTCCCTTGGCATGAAAAACTGACATCGACAATGTAGTCCGCGTCGGTGTCGAGCTGGGGTAGTTCGAGAAAAAGTTGATCCGAGAGGATTCTCTTTAACCGCTCTTCTTGCGTCAGATCTTGCGAAAGTTCATGAATCTTCGCGATGCCAGCTGACCCGCCTATGCTACCAATGAAATCGCGGAGTTTCTCTTGAAAGAACACGAGGGTTTGGTCTTCGGAAGCGACAATTACAAAACCATCATCCTCTTCTGAGATGATCTCAAATCCAAAGAAGCTTCGTAGGTCATCAATGTCGAGCGTGTTGTCAATCTGCAGTAGTAAAGGAATTCCGTCGCCAATCGATGGCAGACCGTCTTGAACTCTAGCCGTCTGCTGCGACTGCCAATTGCCAGTAACTGTTGCAACTTGTCCTCCGAGGTAGGCGCTGTGGCCAGATCGGTTTGCGCGATTGTCTTGAGTCTGCTGACTGTCCTGAAAACGAGGCTTTTGGTAGCGCGCGGCACCGTCACTTCTGCGTATCAAAGGTAAGTAATCGAAAACCTGATTTTCGGGCATTAGTTACAACCGTTAGTAGATTGACTTGCTCGTTGCTGTTCAGCGATGGCCGCAAACAGGTGTTTACTGGCGACTTGCTTCTTTCCTTCAAGCACTGCAGCTTTAGCAGCGTCTTCCGCTGCTTTGACAACCATCGCAGCAGATGTCCCCTCCAACTGCTTCACGATCGCACGCCAATCGACGTCACTGCTAACCGCAACGGCTGACAACCGCGTCCGGAGCAACTGCTCGATTTCTTCCATTCCGGGCAGAGGAATCAAAAACACATCGTCGAAACGGCGAAACAAGGCTGCGTCAAGCGAGTCTTCGATGTTGGTTGTTGCAACGAGGAGCCCAGGTGCATCGTACTCCTCCATCAACGTGAGTAGTGAGTTCACGATACGAGCGACTTCCCCAATGTCCTTCGAATTGGTTCTCGATCTTGCGATAAAGTCGCACTCGTCGAGCAACAGCACGCACGGGCGTTCTTTGGCCGCATCAAAAATTGAACGCAAGTTGCTTGAGAACTCTCCAAAGAAAGACGATATCAAGACGTCGAATCGAACTTTCAATAGGGGCAGCCCTACGTTCCACGCTAGTCTTTTCGCTCCAAGAGATTTACCGCAGCCGGGAGGTCCATAGAGCAGGACAGTCTTCCTTGGACGAAGGCCGTAAGCACCAAGGCGCTCACGGGCGGCATATTCCTGTTCGATACGTGCGAAGCGGGCATCTACCTCGCGAGGCAGTACCATATGGTGCTCAAGTGACTCTCGCGGCAAGAGGACGAGAAGTGATTCACCGTATCGGCGGCTCGTTGGAAGATCACTTAGCGGCCGGGTTTGCTCAGATGAGAGCGAATTGCGAGTGCGTGCCGGACGCGAACGAGCGAGAATGGTCTCCAACTCATCCGCTAATCGCATGTGGTCAATTTGACGCTCCGACTTCACAATCGTTTGCGCAAGCTGCTCCAAATCGCCTTGTGACCCATCAGCGATTGCTCTAACAACTCGTTTGAGAATTTCTGAATTCATTTGAATATTCCGTAATTTGCGTTTTCGCTTGGTAGCAAATCTGAGCAATCAATCATTTGGCCGCCGTTCGTTTGCGAGTAGCCAGTTCATAGTGCCAACTGCCATCAACTTTTTCAGCGATAATCTCGTGACCTCGCTCCCTTAACGCTTGGATGGATCGGGACACGGTCGGTACCGAAACGCCTACCCTCTCCGCCAGTTCAGGCGTCGAGTATCGTCCGGACTGGATGAGCTCAAGTAGTTCACTTAGTCGCTGTTCAATCTGCAATGACTTTTCGTAGTGCATCTTGTTTCCCGCTAAAAACACAAGTCTATCATTTTATGATAGGCTATCAGGGCGAGGGGGCCACCACAAGATGAGGAACCAATTAGACTTCACTTCAAGCCCGAAACAACTGAAACGATCACTTAGACCGCTGGTATGGTAGATGGTTGGCAGTAATCGATGATCGCTAGACCACTAGCGATTAAAAGGGTGTTTAGGCATGCCACTGGACTTTGGGTCCGACCGTGGGGCACAAAAAAACACCGCAGCCTTTGGAGGGCTGCGGTGTGGGTTTTTATCCGATGTTCACTTTGCGCTGAGCATCGGGCTTCAAAACGAGCTCGGCTATTCGTTTGGGAGTCGCTTCGTATCCGCTGGGTGTCATCGTAAAAGTTCCTTTGCCTTGAGTTAGCGAACGGATCTCGTTGGCGTAGTCTAGCATCTCTGCTAACGGCACCGTTGCTTCGATTCGGCACGCGCCCTCCACATCTTGCGACGAGGAAAGGTTGGCGCGCTTGCGAGATAGGTGACCGACAACACTTCCTTGGAACTCGCTAGGTACCTCGACCTCGAGTCGGACCATCGGTTCCAGCAATTCCAATTCGGCTCGCGGTAACACTTCCTCACGCATCGCTTCCCAAGCACAACGACGGAACGACAACTCGGACGAGTCCTTCTCGTGCTCTTGACCATCAATGAGCACCATGCGAACGCCGACAACTGGGTAGTTGCCGAGAAGCCCGCACGATAATGCATCGACTATTCCTTCGCGAATAGCCGGGATGAAGGATCGCGAAATCCGACCTCCCGACACTTCGTCACAAAACTCAAACTCGATCTCCGAATCAACGGGCAGCGGTTCCAATCGCCCAACGATGTGAGCGAATTGGCCTGGACCACCAGTCTGCTTCTTCAAACGATATTCGAACGGAACCACTCGAGTCGGATGTTCTTTGTAAGCCACTTGAGGTCGCCCTACGTGCACTTGGCAATTGTGGTCGTCTCGCAAGCGTTGGATGTAGACGTCCAAATGCAATTGCCCCATTCCGGCAATGAGCATCTGACCCGACTCTGCATCGGTCCAAAATCGAAACGTTGGATCTTGCCGACGGAAACGATCGAGGGCTTTGACCATACGGTCCGCATCCTCTCGCCCCGCCGGCTCGATCGACAATTGCAAAACAGGTTCAGCAACGATAATGCATGGAAATCAAATCGACGACGCCAACAAAACTGTCTTCGCTGCCGATCGCCAATTGCATAGCCACCGCGTTGGTTTTCAGCTTGTCCCGCATTTCGCGGATTACGCGCGAAGGGTCAGCCCCGACGCGATCCATCTTGTTGATGAACGCAATGCGAGGCACTCCATATCGCCGCATCTGCTTGTCAACGGTGTACGATTGGCTCTGCACGCCTCCAACGCTGCACAGTACCAGCACAGCACCATCCAACACTCGCAGGCTGCGTTCGACTTCGACGGTGAAGTCAACGTGCCCAGGCGTGTCGATGATCTGGAATACGTGATCCTTCCAATCAACACTGGTAACAGCCGATGATATGGTGATTCCGCGTTTGCGCTCAATTGGATCGCTGTCCATTGTGGCACCGATGCCGTCCGCGCCGCGAACGTCGTGGATCTCGTGGATGCGCCCGCAGTAGTACAGCATCCGCTCCGTCAATGTGGTCTTGCCCGAGTCGATGTGAGCGGAGATACCGATGTTTCTAAGTCGTTCAATTCTGGTCATCTTCGAGTTTCCGATAGTTGATGGTATTTTGGTTGTACTAATGTTAGGTGCAGCCTGGGCTGTGCGACAAATAGCAGTTTCAATATTTCTTTCTTGCTTATATCGCGTCATTTTTGTTCCGAACAACAATAGGGTTAGCCGGTTAGCCCATCCGTTTGGGGCTTGCCCCCGACGGATTCGTTTTGGCGTACACCCACTGTGCGTCCCAACTCCCGCTCCCGTCGGCCGTTAGTACGCCAAAACAAGGTTGGTGGGGGACAAGCCCCCGACCAACCTGAAAGGCCAGATCGCAGAACAGAAGGGCCAGATCGCAGAACAGAACAAAACTCGCTTCAACGCTATTTTCGTAAACTACTATTTGTCGCGCAGCCTGCTTCGTTGTCGCGATCACCTGTTGACCGACGCTTGTCATTCGCCCTTCTTGCTGGTTGCAAGGAGAACAGAACACACGCACCGTGCGTCTGCAGCGCGTTAGACTATCGCAGCGCGATCGGCAACCAATCGAGTGGAGACACCACCGAAGAGAGAATTGAGGTTGCGAAGAAATCTCACGATGAAATCCAGTAATTGAGAAATGTTTTTTTCACCCGATTCACCGTGAAGACACATAAAGTTTCGAATGGTTCGGAAGAAACCGAAGGAATTTTGCAAATAGTGTTTCCAAACTGCTGTCCAACAAACGCGACAATCGATGTGCGTTTGTATTACAGGGGCTGGTGTTTCGGTGGAGTCGGGCATTCCCAACAATCAGCCCCACGCGCTTGTGTTTCATACGTATTCAACCCTCTGTGGGTGATACCGGGAAGCAAGTCCCCGAAGGCGTTTACCTCGAGGACTGTCGGGTTTCGGAAACTCGGCCCAAGAAGAATATCCAGGCCGACGCATTGTGATCTCGGAAAAGTTCCAGCGGCCCGTTCCGCAAGCTTCAAGACGGATTGCCATCGCTCGATTCCCATTTGTTCTCTCAGCTTAGCCAAATCTCCGCGTCGATTTCCCAGATGCAAATTTGTGATCGGTCCAAGACTCGTTCGAACTACCGTTTGGCATGCGCTGCCGGCGATAGTCACGATACGCAAATCAAAATTGCGGCCCGATTGCTGTGCTTTTGGGAGCCACTGTTCGACATGCGCGCGCTCGCGACATAAGAAGTCAATTGCGAGCCGGATCTCACGCGGACGATGATAAACTCGCATCTTCAGATTGTTGTAAAACCGAGTCCTCGCACCGCTGCCCACACACTCCATCGGTGTAACCGCTCGCATCGTCTTGCCATCGACGTAAAGTGCAATGACTCCTGAAGCGGAAGAACCATTGGCAAGTTTCACGAAGACCCGGTTCCAAAGCAGCGAACGCATTCGCTCATACAAGTCATCAAACGATTTGACGTCGAGGATCGCGTTGGGGACCGGTACCTTTGCCTGTGCTAGCCGCTGGTGGCAAGTTGGCTTGTCGAACATCGTGATGATTTCGATAGGATCTTTACAAGTGATGGCTTTTGGGAATTGCTTCAAACACTGAGAGACGTCGGTCATCAAAGTACGAAAGCCTGCAAACCACTGAGCCGGGTACGCGATGCGACCGTGATCCTGCCGAAGACGTAGCGCTCCATGTTTGGAAATGCGCAGATTGGTTTGGCTTGGCCTTTGCGTATCCGCCCCCAAAGCAATGAGTCTCCGTTCTACTTCAAAGTGCTCACCCGGGGATTCGATTCGGATAAGTATTTTCCGATCGTTTGCCCGCTTTTTAACGATTGTCGATTCAATGGTTTCTGTCAACGTCAGAGTACCCCGCAACAGGTCGACATAGGGTATGACTACCGCAGGTTCCAATCCAAAGCGTTGTAGAGCTTGCTGGAAGAAGAGTACTCTGCGATTGGCTGGGTTACCAATAAGAATGGTTTGGATGAAAGGTGTTCGCGGCGTTGGCATGCAAGCGATCTACTCGCTGACCGCCACGAAGCGTCCTCCCTCGTCCTCATCTGCCTCCTCTTGGTCGGAAACATTCAAGCTTAAGGGCAACGTCTTGAGCTGCTTCATCATGGCCGTGCTTACGAAGTGACGATGCAAATCGAGTCGTTTGAGTTTGGCGTCTTGCGGTAGTTTCATCAAAGCCTTGGCACCCTCGTCGGTGAGTGTTCCGAGCGACAAATCGAGTGTCTCGATCTGTCGGATGATGGGCGAATTGATGATGACGCCAGCGATCTCATCGGTGATCTCGGAATTGCGAAGTCCCAGGTACTTCAGTTTTGGAAAGGTCGTCCCCTTCATGATCGGTGTCAGATCGTTCACTTGAGTTGTGCCACCATATTCGTTCGTGCCCAGCCAAAGCTCCAGATACTCCAAATTCGGGAAGTCTGCTTTGCAAATTTGAGCGACGACTTCGCGAGCGAGACCGCCGGACTCTACGCCAAGAGCGCGCAGCGTTTTATGTCCGGCTTTTAAAAACTCGAGGTTGGTCGCGCCGCGAACGCGGAGCAGTTCCAGTTTTGGGAAGGCTGCTAGGATCGGCGTCATGTTGCAATTTTCGATCCAGGAGATCTCGCACTCCTCCTGTCCAATTTCTCCGAAAAATAGGGCTGCTAAGTTTGGCAGACGGTCTTTCTTTGAGACAAGCAAATCAACAATGGGCTGCGCTGTTTCGGGACCATCCACGGACCAGTTGCCAACGACAAATCCCTGGGCGACAGTCGCAGCTGCACTGTCGAGGAAACTGGTCAGTCGCTTGATGAAATCCCCGCCATCGCCATCCTCTTCGTCTTCGTCTTCGTAACTAACGCTTACCTTGTAGGCGTAGTTCCCCTTTTTGATAGACTTTGGCGATTTGTAGTCGGCGAGTTTGAGACCGATGAAGGTTTTTAGGTTGCCGATATCGGCCACATTCTGAGTTGTCGAAAAATAGAGTTCATTGAGTCCTGCGGAAGCACCGCTCGTTCCGGTAGAAGAGTCGCTCGAGACAGATACCGTGGTGTTGCGAGCGTTGCCGATTTCGACATAACCCTTTGAGGTCTTCTCCAAAACGAGTTTGTCGCCCGCTTTTTGGGCGGCGACTGCATCGCCAAACGATTTGGTTTGCGCCGTACCCGACGTTCCGATCTTGCCGTATGTAACGTCAAATGAATCCCCTTTCATCTCGATTGCCCAGAACTTGCTTGAAGCACCTGAAATGAAATGAAACTCGCGTCGGCTCATAGTGTTTTCGCTAGAAGAATTGGAGAAGATCGAGAATGTGAGGGGGCGTCGAAACGCGGATACTTTATGTTTCTAGGATGGGTTTGTATTTGGAGGGATCATCGAAACCTGCCATCCATGCAGCAGCTTGGCGGCATGTCTCCATCGCAGGTGGCACTCGTAGCAGATAATGTCGCGAAGTCGACGGGCAATTGCAAGACAAGCAAACGAAGTCCTCATCGTTTTCGAGGGGCAAGCGAAGCAGCTCTCTTTTGCCACCCGCGTCTTGGTCCCGGTCGATCACTTTGGCATTTGCTTGGCTTACAAAGCGCTCATTGCCCATTCGTTCGATCAAGACCCGTCGCAACTCGGTGTTCTTTTGGCTCAATACTTCTTTCGCTGTGATTGTCTCTGGCTTGAAGGCGATGCGGTGGTCGATTGCTACGCTTCGCCATCGAATACCTACTTCGTGATTGGGTGGTGCGAGCTCTGAAATCCCACTCCCGCCCACGTCGATCCAAAGTCCAACTTCCAAATCGGCTGGTAACTCGCAAATATTCCGGCAATCGCTGATGTCTAATGTCGAGAGTTTCTCTAGATACGCTGGCAAGTTGGCCACCTTGCTACATCCCCCCAACGCAAGCGAACCGTGCCGAATAGCCGCAGATTTTGGGAAGTGACTTAAAGCGACACATCCTCGCAAGTTGAGGAACCAAACATCGAGCCCTTCTGGTAGCCGATCCAATGAATTGCAGCCCTGCAGATCGAGCGTCGTTACCGTCAGTCCGTCTGGCAATTTCTTTAGGTTCTCACAATTTCTCAGGATCAAGCTAGATTCAACTCGGATGTCATCAGGCAATTCTTCGATCGAGCTCCCTGTCAAATTGAGTTCGAAGCACGACAGCCCTGCGGGAAGTTTCTTGAGCGTTGGCTGATTGGATAAGTCCAACGAACCGTCAACGGGAAACGGTGCGCGGGCCTTGCCGTTGAGAATGAGTTCTTTGGCACGTTTAGGATCACAGGGTTCGAGTTTCACCATCGATACTACCGCTTAGAGATGAGAAATATGGATTCGGCCGAGGCGTTCTAGCCACTAATCCCTGACGGTAATGATTCTTTCTGGGGTATACTCACGTTGCTGCCAGACCCGATAGATTCCTTTGGGCAATTCGATGGTGGCGTGCTCCTCGTGCACCAAACTTGCTACGTTCGCAGTCACTTCCAAGAAGAGTACGTTGCGGTCCCTATACATCACGGCTGCTCCCTTTTCTTCGATCCGATGGCTGTGGCCGGTCAGTTCTCCCTCGGCCAAAGTCACATGCTGTTGTTTCTTTGCATCCTTAGGGAGTGAGCTCACTTTCTCAATCATGACATCGCCGTGACGGTATTGCATGCGCATCTCCAATAATTTGGTGAGAGGGTTATTTCTACGTTGAGTGAGTCGCATTATAGTGTTCTCTCGACTGTGAATTCAACCAGGATAGGTGCATTGAATCGATGAAGTGGCTAGTGGGCTCGAACGATATTATTTTTATCACGTTGGATACGTTACGTTTCGATGTTGCGCAGCGGGGGTTTTCCCTGGGAATGATCCCTAATTTCGCCAGGTGGTTGCCCAAGAGCGGTTGGGAGTGCCGTCATTCGCCCGCCAACTTTACGTATGCGGCCCACCACGCTTTTTTCGCCGGGTACTTGCCAACCCCGATGGGTAAAGGGCCACATCCTAGGCTCATGGCGGCTAAATTTCCCGGAAGCGAAACCGTCAATGAAAACACCTTTGAATTCGAAGAGGACAATGTCGTCAATGCACTGGCCAATCGGGGGTACCGAACCGTATGTGTTGGTGGTGTGGGCTTCTTTAACAAACAAACGGCGTTGGGGAATGTCCTGCCAAGTCTCTTCGAAGAGAGTCATTGGTCGCCCGAATTGGGTGTGGCGTGCCGCGAGTCAACACAAAACCAGGTTCATCTGGCCCTCAAAATCTTGCGGAGTATCGGACCGGATCGTCGAATTTTCTTGTTTCTAAACGTCTCTGCCATGCATCAACCCAATTACTTTTATCTCGATAACGCTCAAGAGGATTCCGCAATGAGCCAACAAGCTGCGTTGGCCTATACGGACGTCTGCATCCAACCGTTGTTCGACGCATTGCAAGTTCGAGGCTCTGCATTTTGCATCGTGTGCAGCGATCATGGGACTGCGTACGGAGAGTCAGGTTACCATGGGCATCGATTGAATCATCAAGTCGTCGGCGATGTGCCATACGCTGATTTTTTACTGCCCCAATCGACGATAGGTGCTCAATGATTCCGCTGGGACTTCATTCGCTCGAAGCGTTCATGCAACAGGGACCCTATGTCGGTTATTCCTACTCGTATCCGCACAAGACAAGCTACCGAACTTTTGAAGAGCCTAGACTCCTAGAAAAAGTCTGGGGGAACGAAAAACAGGATTCGCTTTTCCTCTATGTGCATATTCCGTTTTGTGAAATGCGATGTGGATTCTGCAATCTCTTTACGTTTTCTCAGCCCAATGAAGACCTGCCAACGCGGTATCTTCAAACGCTTCGTCGTCAAGCGGAATCGGTTCGGAATCAATTACCGAATGCGAAGTTCAGTCAATTGGCAATCGGCGGTGGTACTCCTTCGTTCCTCGATGCGGATCAGCTTTCGCATCTTTTCGAGACGTTGAATGAAGCCCTGGAGATGGATGGGAGCCGTCTACCCGTTTCGTTCGAAGTCTCACCGAGCACGATTGATGGACAAAAGCTTGAAAAGCTTCGAGACTTTGGCGTCGATCGCGTGAGCATGGGGCTCCAGAGTCTCAACGCTCGCGACGTTTCGGCACTTGGGCGTCCTCAAAAACAAATCGACGTCGATCGCGCGCTCGATCTATTAGTAGAAGCCGACTTTCCGACATTGAATCTGGACCTCATCTATGGTGCGGAACAACAGACATTGGAGTCATGGACCGAATCGGTCGTCGAAACCGTTCGCATTCGTCCCGAAGAGATTTACCTTTACCCGTTGTATGTTCGACCCTTGACTGGACTTGCAAAGATACATCGATCCGCGAGCGAGCAACGGACTATACTTTATCGAGCAGCCCGAGATTTGCTGCTCTCATCAGGCTACGAACAAGTATCCATGCGGATGTTCCAGCTACGACGGCCCTCGGCCAAACCATCGCAGGAATATAGTTGTCAGCGGGATGGGATGATTGGTTTAGGCTGTGGAGCGAGATCGTATACATCGGACTCGCACTACGGCTCGTCCTATGCTGTCAAGCAAGTGTCTATCTTGAGACTGATCAATGACTATGTATTGCAAAGTACTTCGCAAATGATGTCTGCCTATCATGGCATTGAACTCGATCTGCAGGAACAAAAAAGACGATACATCATTTTGTCACTTTTGCTCGTGGAGGGATTGGATTGCATCGCGTACTCGCTGAAGTTTGGTAGGCCGCCACAGCTTGATTTCCCCGAGCTTCAAGAACTTAACGATCTTGAATTGGCAGTGACTTCGGAGGGTCGGATACAACTAACGGCGAAGGGTATTGAATGGTCTGACGCTATTGGTCCGTGGCTATACTCCGATGAAGTACGTTTGCGGATGGCGGAGTTTGCATGGATCGATTGAATATTCTTTATCGCGGGCCACTCTCAAGTTGCAACTATGATTGCCATTACTGCCCGTTTGCAAAGCGACGTGAGTCATCGCGCGAGCTCGCCACAGATCGTGAAATGTTGAAGCGTTTTGTGGAGTGGCTTAAGTCCAGGTCTCAGAGGCAACATGCAGTCTTCTTTACGCCTTGGGGGGAATGCCTCACTCGCCGTTGGTATCGCGATGCGTTAACGGAGCTGAGTCATTGCGATCCCATAAGTCGTATTGCCGTTCAAACCAATTTATCGGTGTCGTTGGATTGGTTGGCGGATGCTCGCGTCGATCGGATCGCATTGTGGTGCACTTACCATCCGGAAGAAGCGAAACTGGATCGGTTCTTGAGACAGTGCGCAAAATTGGAATCGCTTGGGGTTCGATACAGTGTTGGAGTCGTAGGGATCAAAGAGCATGCATCTCAGATTGAATCTCTTCGGTCCGGATTGCCCAAGCAAGTCTATTTGTGGGTGAATGCCTATAAGTCTTCGGCGGAAGCCTACGAACAGGAGCAGTTGGATTTCTTTGCAAAGATAGATCCGCTTTTCCCGATCAATAATCGCTACCATGCAAGTGCTGGCCAGCAGTGCGACACAGGCTGGACGACAGTGTCGATCGATGGGGACGGCAATGTTCGCCGCTGTCACTTTGTCTCAGAGGTTCTCGGGAACATATACACGAGCGATCTGGAGTCGATGCTTCGACCTCGTCTTTGCAGCAAATTGTCTTGTGGCTGTCATATCGGATACGTGCACATGCCGAGCTTGGGCTTAAAGCAAGTCTTTGGCGAGAACATCCTTGAACGAATCCCTGTTCGCGTTCCAGGGGCTCACGCCCCTGGCTATTGACTGTCGCCGCGTTGCGGCTTGGAGATCGGCTTAGCTGGCAACAGTCGCTGGAGGTTTTCCCAGGTTCGCTGGCTTGCACCACGATGTCTTTGGCAGACTAGCATGGCTTGCTGTGCCATCTTTTCTCGCCGCGTGGTGTCGACCAGCATGGTCTCGACCCAGGGTCTCAATTCCTCGGGTTTTTCCAGTTGCTCGCAGGACTTTTCTTCTAACAGAAGTTTCACGATATCCGAAAAATTCCGCGTGTTTGGGCCAAAGCAAGTAGCAACCCCATAGGCACATGGCTCGATCATATTTTGGCCCCCTCGGTCGCCGAAGCTACCACCCACGAACCCGATATGGGCCAATCCCCACCACCATCGTAGCTCGCCGACGCTGTCCCCTAGGAAAATCCGCCAATTCGGAGGGGTTACTTCGGTTTGGCTTGTGCTCCGTCTAGCCCACGGTAGCCCACTGGATTCGATCAACTTGGCCACTTCTTCAAAACGCTCGGCATGTCTTGGAACAAGAATCAGTTTGAGGTTCGGAAAGCGATCCGAGAGTTCTAAAAATGCTCGAAGGACGATCGATTCCTCCGGAGCCTGCGTGCTACCAGCCAGGAACACAGTGTGTTCGTCTTTCAAATCAAGATACTCCTTTCGCAAGGTGATTTCCGAGGCAAACCGATCGCCGTTGGCACCATCAAACTTCACATTTCCGGTTACCGTTAGCCGAGATTGAGGTAGGCCAAGTTTTTCGAAGCGAGTTCCATAAGTTTGCGATTGGGCACCAACCCAATCGATGGTCTGCATGCACCTGCGAACGAGATACGGAATGCGTGAGTAACCCTTAAAGCTGCTTTCGCTCAAACGTCCGTTGATGACGGCGACTGGACATCCCGCCTTCTCAGCCTGGAGTAGCCAATTGGGCCACAGCTCCAGTTCAGCCAGGACGATGAGTGTCGGATGCATTACTCGAAGAGCTCGGCGGATGGACCAACTAAAGTCAAACGGAGTGAAAAAAAGGGGATGTTTGGAAAAGAGGTTCGTCGCCAAATCCATTCCGCTATCGGTGGAGACAGAGATGACTAACCGCAAATCGGGCCGCTCCGATTCGAGTGTTTCAATCAGCGTGCGCAGGACTTGCACCTCACCGACGCTAACCGCATGAAGCCACACCGTAGCCGTGGGAGTCGACAAAAAGGTAGCTTTATGGGGTCCGAAAATCCTGTCTCGCCAACCCCGTTGATACCTTCTGTGCCTCCAACTCTTCCAAATAGCCAAGGGACTGACAAATAATAGCAAGATGAAGTACAATCCGTTGAGCAAAATTGCCATCAGTGAGTTACGATCTTGCTTTCCATTTAGGGGACCGGCGAAGAGGAAACTACCTGATATTTGACCACACCCTGGCGAGCGTAGCTACGCTCGCTAGGGTGTGGATGGTAGCTCGTTGCGAGTGATTGAAGGATCCATTTTAACAAGCAAATGAAAAACGCAGTACCAGTCTCGGCGATTGCGCTGGAAATGGATGAGCAGGATTCGGCTCTGGAGCAGACCGCAAAATCCTCACGGCATCCTTGGATTGAGGTATTGTCGATCGTCCTATTGGCGGCAGCAGTTTTCGTGGGTCTCGATTTTTGGGTGGATTGGTTTTCTTCCGTGGATCGAGTGATTTGCTCGGTTTGCTTGCTTATCGGATTGATTGTGGCTTTTTGCCGCTCGACTTGGCAGGGCGAGCAAACGCGGTCTAGGATTATTTTCGCAGGACTATTATTCTGCTTGGCAGCGATCGTTATTGGCTCAAGTTTCTATCTGGCGCGACCTAAATTGAGTGGCATCGCTTGCGGTCTGATCCTAGCTGCGTGGTGCTCGGTACGAATTTTGGGTGAAAGCTATCAGCACAGTTTGTCGCTCGGCCTTGGCTTCTTTGTTCCGTCTGGCGTTGATGCTTTAGCCGCTCGGGGGGCATTCCGTTGGCTGGAATCCATTGCCATCTCGGTGACGTCGGGATTGGCAGATGCTGCCGAGCAAGCCAATTTTCGGGAAGGTGAGAAACTCATCTTTGGACTAGGAGTTGCGGACCGGTTTTATTGCCTTGACAAGTGGGATAGCGCGCTGAGTTTATTTGGCATCGCGATGATTTGCATCTTGTCTTTTCGACGAAATTTTCTGCCGGGAATCATCGTGCTCGCAATGTCAACTCTGGTTTGGATTGCCGTGCGAGGATCCGCTTGGGCAGTCTTAATTTGGTTGGGAAATCGGAATGGAATTTGGTACGAATGGACCTTTGGACTAGAGATTGGACTTTTTTTGTTGGGTGCAATGCTAGTTGTCAGTATCGATCAGTTCTTTTCCGCTTTGCTTGAACCCATTCCATTTGAGTTCATCAATTTGGACTTTCCACTCTTCGCTATGGTCTGGAATTGGTTGTGTGGATTACCTAAGCTAACGGTGACGGTACCACAACGTCAGGAATTTGCCCAAGATGACCTGGACGTCTAAACATGAATCAACCGGTAAACTTCGATAATGCAAAGTGGCTAGGACGCGAATTTCTCAAGATATTTCTTCGTCCGGTTGGAGTCGCGGTTGGATTCCTGGATGCGTTGCGCGGCTGGAAGTTTTCGCGAAGCTGGTCGCGTTTTTGGTTTCATCTTCCTGCCTTCGCACTCTTGATCGGCGTTTACCTGATTTTTGCTTTCTCCAACTTCAGTCGAGACGATGTTCGGCTTCATCGATTCTCGGCCGGGAGTCAGAAGCAGTGCGAGACGAAAACGCTCGAGGCAATTTGCAACCAAAGGCGAGAGGAAGATTTTTTCAAGATGATCGGCATATCTAGTTCCGAAATGAACAAATCCAAAACGCCCTCTACCTCGGATCTAACGATGCGTTACGTAGAACTGTTGAGCAAGAGAATCCTTGGCATTCAGCCGAGGGACCAAGAAGCACATTATCGTCTTGGATTGATATACAGCATCACAGGTGATTTGGAGGCGGCGGAAGCGGAATTTTCAGATCTTGCGAGTGGCAAATTTGGAGAATTTCCACCGGCCAACGCTTGGATGGCTAAGGAATTGTTGAAACGGAAAGGTGCTGGCGTCGAAGTTCCCTTTCCGGAGCTGCTGAGCCACTTAGAAAAGGCAGCCAAGTGGAAAGATGTCGATTTTCGACTCATCTCATTCTATGCTCGAATGTTGGATGAATCGGGAGAGACACTCCAAGCAATCGCCGCAATCAAAAAGAGTGCCGTAACACGACCGGAATTGAATCTTGATCTTGCAAGATTCTATTTGAAAATTGGCTCTCCAGAAGAACTCAAGACCGCTGCCGCATTGGTGGAAGATATCTTTTTGAAAAGACTCAATTCTCCGCAGGAGCAAGAATCGGATCGATTGGCCGTAGCAGAAGTTCGCAAGATGACCAAGCGACTTGAGCAAGCTGCCGAGATACTGACAGAAGGTTTACGAAACAAAAGCAGTGGCCCAGCCACGCAGCGCGAGCTATCTGAGATTCAACGCTTAATTTATGTCAAGTCGATCCGCAAAACGGTGAAGGATGAGTACGAAGCAGACATCTCCCTGCTCGAAAAAGTCGTAGAAACCGATCCCTCCAATCCGAATATTTCCTACGAGATCGCGAAAATGCTTCCGTTGAAGATTAAGCCATCAAAAAAACTGCTGGAAACGTTTAAGCATCAAGTGGAGTCAGGGATCACCAATGCTCCTGCGTATATTTTGCTTGCAGAAGGGTATTTAGCCACTGGAAAATTAAAGGAAGCCATAAAGAACTGGGAATTCGCGTTGATCCAAGAGCCTAATCATGTTGGCACCATGAACAATTTAGCGCTAGTCTTGGCCAAACTGTCGGACGCGAATGTTGACCGGTCGCTGAGTCTGTTGAACAAAGCTCTCGCGTTGTCCCCAGCCAATGCAGAACTCCTGGATTCTCTCGGTGATGTTTACTCGATTGCAAAGAAACCGCAGGAGGCCCTCAACAAGTATGAACTTGCGATCCGAAACGATCCAAGCCGTTTAGAAACTCGAAAAAAACTCCTTGGTGTTTATCAACTCTTAGGCATGCAGGAAATGGCCAAAACTCTCAGCAAGGAAATTGAAAAGATGGAGTTAGCAAAAGCTGAGGAAGAATTGAAGCGTAGGGAAAAGTCCCAAGAAAAATAAGTCCGCATGCAAGGCGTTGGTCCTGCAGCATTGTCCCCTTCTGCTCTACCCAGACAACCAGCCTAACCACCCAAACTCTAGGCGAGTTAAGCTACCACCGAATTTTGTGACTGAGCGAGGCCCTCGCTCAGGTTTTGCAGCAACCCAACGAGCGAAAGGCGACAATAATACTATTTGCCTGGCTGTTCCTTTTCGCACACCAGACGCATTCCTACCAGTGTGTAGCGAGTCGATGCATCATTCCAGTTTCGATACGAACTGCGAGCGTAAAACGACCACGTGTGCCAGGATCCGCCACGGCGAACTCGCACGTCACCTTCTTTTGGACCTTGTGGGTCCTGGATTGGTGACTCGGCATAGTAGTTATCACCGTGCCAGTCGGAACACCACTCCCAAGCATTGCCGTGCATATCGTAGAGTCCGAATGCGTTCGGGGCGAAACTGCCGACCGGAGCGGTGAACGCATATCCGTCTTTATGAGGCAACGCAAATTGCTTCCACTCGGGCCAATTCTTTGCCGAATCCTGATCAAAGGTATTTGCAACTTCAATGAGCAATTCGGGGTCTTGGCCAACGTGGTATCGCGTTTGAGTTCCAGCGCGGCATGCGTATTCCCATTCCGCTTCCGTTGGCAAGCGATATTTTTTACTTTCTCGCTGGCTTAGCCATTGGCACATTTGAATCGCATCATTCCAGGTAACGTTCAAAACGGGATGATCGTCCCCTTGCTTAAAACCAGTGTTTTGCCACGAGTATTTGGGGTCACGCCCCTCAAAGGCATCGCCTCGCTTCGATTTCTTCCGATCGTATTCCGGGTTGTAGCCATAGCCTCCAGTCTGATCCGAGATGGATTCCGGTACGGCACCAGACAATTCTAAATACTTCTTGAATTGCCCAATCGTTACCTCATGTTGCCCCAAATAAAAAGCTCGAGTGATCTGTACTTTGTGGGCTGGCGATTCGTCTGTCAGAGAAGTGAGTCGCTCTCGGTCGTATTGAGGATAACCCACTGCCAACTGCTCAGGAGTTTCGTTGTTTCCCATCACGAACTCGCCAGCAGGGATCAGCGCTAACTTCATCCCAATCGAATTCTCGATGGTTTTGGTTTTCTCTTTGGGCTCGTCGGACCAAGCGACCGAAACAAGAACCATTGGAAATAAGAGCAACGAAAAAAGACGCTTGGGCATAGTGGATTTATTCCGCGAAATAGGCGACTAAGGTTGGTTGATTTTGGAAATTGCCAAATCGAATTCCGATCCTCGGCTTACGACGATCGACTGAAGTTCACCTGTATAGGGATGTCTGAAGTCGAGTCGCATCGACGTTAACAGCATGCGAATCACTCCCGTCATTGAAGATACACGTTGATTGTAACTCATGTCTCCGTGTCGATGGTCACCAATCACAGGGTGACCAACGGTTTTTAGATGACGCCGAATCTGATGCGATCGGCCTGTCATCGGTTTTATTTCCAGGAGCGACAAACGAACGGGTTCGGAATTCGGGCTTTCCGGAGGAATTTGATATCGGGCTAACGTTTCATATTCGGTCAACGCTGGCTGTGTCGGGCGATCGACAGTACTACCCTGTTCGAAATCCTGCTGCTCGAGTGCTTCCAGCGGAGTGTCGATCCGGCCGGAGGTTGGTGTTTGGCCGCAAACCAAAGCCTGATAGTATTTTGAGACTTGGCGATTCGTGAACAAGTCAACCATTTTGGCGGCGGCTTTACCACTCAAGCCAAACAAGATCAAGCCCGCGGTTGGTCGATCCAAGCGATGGACAGGATAGACTTGACAGTGAAGTTGATCCCTCAAGCGTTGAAGGAGGACCGGCTCAAGCGGCAGTGTCGCATTGCAACGATGGACGATCAGTCCGGCTGGCTTGAAGACAGCCACGTAGTTTTCATCACGATAGACAATTGGTAGAGGCTGACTCAGTGTCTGTTCGATGAAATCGTCGGTTTCGCTTAAACCTACGGTCACTTGATCTTTACTTTTTTGCCGGATTTCTTTTCAAAACTGGCGATGACTTTCGCTCGATCGGTGAGCTCTTTTTCTCGGGCCAAACAAGCGAGTTCCCACGCCATCTTTTTTCCGTAACGTTTCCATGCAAAGCTCAATTTTTGTCGGGTGCCATTCTCCGTAACCCAAGAAGCACAGTATCCGAACGACTCGGCATTGACCCAGCGTGCGTCGACGTTTCGAACCAGGTGAACACCGACTTTACCGGACGAGTTTCGCGATGTTTTTTGGTTTCGGGTGGTTTTGATGGGGGCCGCGGAGGCCGCCCACCCGGCATAACAGGCTTTCGCGGCCTTGAGAGATTTGGCTTTCCCGCCTAGAGTGCGATCGTTAAAGAATTGTTGCTTTCGGACGCCTGAACGTGTGATGCGAACCATCCAGCCAAGGGTCGATACCCCCTCGTATTCGATTCGCGTGATACCCTTCAATGCTTTTGTCATAGGATGCTCATAAAAAGTGATTGCGAAAACAAGTGTTTCTGGGGCATCACCAGCTTAACCATCGGCCCCAACGAAATCAAATGGCTGCACCTGTGGAACGGAATCCTTCTAGCGAGGCTCTTTTCTTTGCGACAAACGTCAAGTGGTGACTGAGGTGGTGATTGTACTTGTCGATCATTTCCGCTAGCGAAACCTTGCCACTTTCGGTATGGATTCCGGTCCGTTGGAAGGTGGTGTCGGGTAATGCTCTCAGGATCGTCGCCGTCATGATGCGATGTTTTTGAAATAAATCGCAGGCCAAAAAAGGATCCAAAAGGTTGGAGCCAGGTAAATTGCTAAATGCCGTTTCGTCGTAGCCACATAGCAATGGATTGTCCATGCAGGCGATGCGCTTCATTCGATCCGAACCGATCAAATCGCTATCGAGCATGTGAATCGCGATTTGGTGGAGTGTCCAGGAACCATCTGGTGGTTTTGCGTGCAATTGATCGATACTCAAACCACAATATGCTTTGACCAATTCCGCTCCACCGGCCGCGTACGATTCAATCTTACTTCGATCCATTTCCTCATTCCTAACGCTTCAATTAATAATGCAATAATCTTCTCTTCGGACACGAACTTATATCATAATCATATCAAATGCCATGCCCGTCGCATGACCCATCCACGAAATTCGAGACTGACACATGTTCCGCTACGTAACCTTGCCGATCCTGGCCATCCTCTTTGCCATCCACTTTCTATCGACCCTGGACGCGGTTGCCTACTGCCAGCAGAACTCGGAAGTGAGTTCGGTGGCTAACCAGGCTAACAAGGAGGTTGGGGTGCCGTTGGTCCACTCGCAATTGGTCGTGCCTCAAACCAGTATTTTTGAAGCGTCGTTTCCGGTGGTCGACGTTCATACGCATTTTTTTGTCAAAGGGAGACACGACGCAGATCTTCTCGAACGCTACGTCGAGATGATGGACCGGAATAACATCGCCCTTTGCGTTTCCCTGGACGCCACCTTGTTCAAACGGTTGGACGAACATTGCAACTTTTTGTGGTCGAGGTACCGCGATCGCTTTGTTGTCTTCGCCAACATCGACTTCCAAGGAGAGGGTGAGGCGGATCGGCCAGCGACCTGGAGTTGCAATCAACCCGATTTTGTTCGAAAGATCGTCGAAAAGCTGAAAGACAGTCACCGCGATGGCACGATTTCTGGCTTAAAGTTTTTCAAGGACTTTGGCCTACGATATCGCAACGCAGACGGATCGCTCCTAGCCATCGACGATCCTCGTTGGGATCCGATTTGGGCCGTGTGTGGCGAACTCGGCTTGCCAATAATTATGCATACGGCCGACCCGATCGCTTTTTTTGAGCCGGTGACTCCATCCAACGAACGCTTTTTCGAACTGAATGTTCATCCCAATTGGTCTTTTGCGGCTCCAGAGTTTCCCGCTCGCAAGGAACTGCATGCTGCTCGCAATCGCGTGGTAGCGAAACACTCCAAGACAACTTTTATCGCTGCACACTTGGGAAACGACGGAGAAGATTTGGCAGAACTCAGCGGCTGGCTAGAGAATTATCCCAATCTCGTTGTCGAATTCGCTTCCCGAATCAATGAACTAGGCCGACAACCGTACACGGCAAGGCGTTTTTTCGAGAAGTTCCAGGACCGAATTCTATTTGGTACCGACGGTCCGTGGCCGGAAGCCCGACTTCGGATTTATTGGCGTTTTCTCGAATCTTGGGACGAGTACTTTGATTACTCAGAGAAACAACCACCCCCGCAAGGGAACTGGCGAATCTATGGCCTTGGGTTGGACCCGAGTATCCTCCAAAAAATCTACAGTGCGAACGCCGCCAGAATCATCCCTGGCGTCCACGAAAAGCTATCGAAGTTTCAGAAGGCAAGCACTCATCGGTAGGTTGGCCAGAGTGCGCTTTGCCAGAGTGTGCTATGATGGTGTTACCATGCGGGCGCTAGGCGGAGCCTCGCAACCCACTGAATTGCAGGCTCTGCCTGCCGAACCAATTCTTTACTCGGGAGGGTGAGGCTCCTGCCGAACCCTAGCGGCGCCAGCTCGGCAGGAGCCTCGCTCTCCCGTTGTTTTTCAAACGAGTAACATTACTCCACAAAGTTCCTTGAATGATTTCGGCAGAGAAATTAACAAAACAGTTCATTGTACGAGGGGTTCCCCTGATCGCAGTCAACCATCTTTCATTCCATGTATCCAGCGGAGAAGTGTATGGGTTGTTGGGACCCAACGGAGCAGGCAAAACGACCACGCTCCGAATGATCATGGGGCTGTTGGAGCCCGACAGCGGTTACGTTGAAATCGGCGGTTTGCGTTCCACCAGCAAATCGACAGACATCCGAAAACAGCTTGGTCTTATATCGACCAATGACGGTGTCTATCCGTGGTTGACCGTTCGCGAGATGCTCATGTATTTCGCCGATCTCTACGCGGTCGACCAAGACCTGGCGCGTGAGCGTCTAAAAGAGTTGGCAAGCCTTTTGGATCTCAGCAATTTCATCGACCAGCGTTGTAGTACGCTGAGCACCGGCCAAAAACAGCGGGTTACTTTGGCTCGAGGTCTCATGCATGATCCGCCTGTCATGTTGCTAGATGAGCCGACGCGCGGTTTGGATGTTGTTGGAAGCCAGGCCATTTTTCAGTTCATCGATCTGTTAAAGCAGCGAGGAAAAGTGGTGCTCCTTTCGACACATCGACTCGATGAAGCAGAACGTGTTTGCGATCGCTTCGGTCTATTGCATCGAGGAAATC
This sequence comes from Pirellula sp., assembly GCA_043743995.1. Taxonomy (GTDB): domain Bacteria; phylum Planctomycetota; class Planctomycetia; order Pirellulales; family Pirellulaceae; genus JBKCUI01. The sequence continues at coordinate 31,275 of JAYTVM010000407.1, forward strand.
TTCAGTTTGAAGGGACTCTCAGCGAACTGCGGCAAGCGACCGGCCAACAGCATCTCGTCGATATGTTTATAGCTTTTATCAATGCCCCACACGCTAACGAATTGTCGCCAGAGGCATGAACGAGTATTTGAGCAACGGCCGACTTTGGCGACTGTGTCAAAAAGAACTGAGGGAAAGTCTTCGCGATCGCCGAACGCTTTTTACCTTGGTCTTAATGCCTATTCTCGTCTACCCGCTATTGAGCATGGCCCTGCAGCGGCTGGTGATCGGAGCCAATACCAAAACCAAGGTCGATACGGAATTTATCATCGGGGTTGAGAACGAAGAAACCGCCAACCAAGTCCGGCAATTGCTTGATGATGCTGGGCAGGCTATCTCTAAAGGCTTTGTTTCACCCATCTCGATAACGCGGACGGTCGAACCGAAGGACGCGGACCCCGCAAAGAGTCTTGGTGATCCGGGACCAGGTGAAGATTCGCGACAGGATGAACTCACGAAATTCAAAATCGTCATGTCGAATCAAGATTCCCTTGCGATGGCTTTGCGAGATGGACAAGTTGAATTGGTCGTCTCAAAAATGACAGTGGAAAAGATTCCGTTGGAGAAGGTCATCGTACCAGCTTACGAAATCCGGGCCGAGTTTCGACAAAATGACCTTCGCAGCGAAGCCGCCCTGGCAGGTTTTCGACGTGCGACGCAACTGGTCAATGATTTCCAGGCCGAACAAATTCGGAAACGCGTAGATCGGAAACTTCCAGTGGCCATGACCTTCAGGGCAACCGGTATCGCGGAGCGCACGGATCTTTCAGGCTCGATCGCTGGCGTTATCCCGCTCGTTTTGATTTTGATGACCATCACGGGCGCGGTCTACCCCGCCATCGATTTGACGGCTGGTGAGCGCGAACGAGGTACGATGGAAGCGTTGATCGCCACACCCGCTCCGCGTTTTGCTTTGTTGCTAAGCAAATACGTGGCTGTAGTGACTGTTGCCGTTTTGACCGCTTTGGCAAACCTCTTCGCGACTTGGATGACGCTCTCGTTTGGTGGCTTGGGGCAAGCGCTCTTTGGTAAGAGTGGCTTTTCCATTTGGACACTCTTGCAAATACTGCCTCTACTGGTGATCTTTGCCTCGTTTTTTAGTGCCATCTTGTTGGCCCTCTGCTCGTTCGCACGCAGTTTCAAAGAGGCACAAGCGTATCTGATCCCTGTCATGCTTTTGTCATTGGGACCTGGTCTTGTAACGCTGATGCCGAACGTTCAGTTTACAACGCTACTCGGAATTGTTCCCCTATTAAACATCCTGATGCTCTCGCGCGACATCATGACTGGTCAATCATCGTTGGTACCCGCATTCGCTGCCGTCTTTTCGACGATCATCTATGCTTGTGCAACCCTGGTCGTTGCCGCACGTCTATTTGGAGCAGAAGCTGCTACGTCCGGTTCGCAAGAGTCTTGGTCGGAATTGCTCGGTCGCCCCAAGAAACGGCAGATGCTGCCCGACCTGGGTGAGCTGGCTATTTACTTGGCGATGTTATTCCCTGTTTTCTTTGTAGCTTCCAACCTTGGTGGCATGTTGGAATTGAAGGGGAGTTGGGCATTGTTCTTCAATGCCATTATATTGTTCTTGTTGTTTCTGTTTCTACCGCTGGCTTACGCTTGGTACCGCCGAGTCGACATTCCACACACCTTTCGACTTGGCGACGGAGTCGGTATCGACGAGCCGCTCTTCAGGCGAATGTTTCGTTGGATAGGCTACGTTGCCGGGGTCGTGTGCCTGAGTGCTGGTTTATGGATGATTGCTTTTGAAGCGTATCTGCTCTTCGAGAGCTGGAGTCTGGCTGCTCAATTGAGCGAAGAAGACAAGCAGCGATTAAAAACAGATTTCCTGGCTGTGCCATTCTGGATCGTATTGCTGACCGGGGCTGTGGCTCCGGCGATCGCGGAAGAATTCTTTTTCCGCGGATTTGTTTTGTCAGCCTTTCGATCGAAATTATCGGGTTTTCGCAGCGTTTTGTTTTCATCGCTGCTTTTTGGCCTATTCCACGTGATGGCTGGCAGCGTTCTGAGTATCGAAAAATTTCTTCCAACGATTATTTTAGGAGTAGCGATCGGATACGTGGCAATCAGAACGGGCAGTTTGTGGCCTGGCATTCTGCTGCATACCCTCCACAACGGGCTGATCTTTGGCATGTCCAGATTCACCGAGCAAGACTTGGCAAAGTGGTTTGGCGACGACACCAAACACATCCCAGCAACTTGGTTGTGTGGCGGAGGACTTGCTATTGTCATGGGGGTCGCGATTTTGTTTATTTCCAGCCGACAAAGACGAATTCATGAAGACTCTATTTAGACTATTGATTGTGGTTGGGATTTTGGGTGGGATCGGTTCGGCGGCTTACTATCCAACCAAGAACTATTTCGAAGAACGAAATAGACCTAAATGGCGAACCCAGGTTGTCACGAAAGGTGACATTGCTCAAACCGTTAATTCGACCGGAAAAGTGCAACCCATTCACCGTGTGAGCGTTGGTGCTTCGGTGAGCGGTCCTATCAAAAAATTGTATGTCGACTACAACAGCCCAGTGGTCGAAGGGCAGTTATTGGCTCAAATCGATCCAAGAATTTATGAGTCGACCGTCGAACGAGACAGGGCACAACTCCTAACCAGGCAGGCCGAAGTTGCGAGGTCCGAGGCGCTTCAGCAACAAGCTGTTAACGACGAACGTCGAGGGGCTGACCTGAAACGAGGTAACCGTGATTTCATTTCCGAAGCGGAGTTGGATCAGTTTCGCTTCGTTCGTATGACCCGCGACGCGGAATTAAAAGTTTCCAAGGCAAACGTCGATCAGGCGAAAGCCCAATTGGACAACTCGCTGACCAATCTTGCTTTCACCGATATCCTTTCGCCTTGCGAAGGGGTCGTCATCGAGAAGAAAATCGATATCGGTCAGACTTTGGCAGCCCAGTTCCAGACTCCGGAAATGTTCGTGGTTGCGCCAGAGATGGACAAGCGAATGCACATCTATGCGTCGGTGGACGAAGCGGACATTGGAATGATTCGCAAAGCACAGTTGGACGGCCAAGTCGTTCGATTTACCGTCGACGCCTATCCCGAAGAGTTGTTCGATCAAGGCAAGATTGTTCAGGTACGAATGAGCAGTACAGAAGAACAGAATGTGATCACGTATCCTGTCATTGTCGAAACCCCCAACATTGACCTCAAGCTTTTACCTGGAATGACGGCCAATCTTTCCTTTCAAATCAAGCAACGCGAGGGGATTTTCAAAATCCCGAACGCTGCCCTTCGATTTTACCCCGCTCGCGAAAAGGTGCACCCCGATGACCGCAAGATCATTGATGGTGTGGATGAACAAAAGCAAATTGTGACCGATACCGCCAAACAAATGTCGGCCGATGAAAAAGCGGCAGCAACGCGAGCCCAAAACCTACGGCATGTGTGGGTGGCCGAAGGAAATTTCTTGAGAGGCAAACCCGTACGAACGGGCATCTCCGACAACCGATACACCGAATTGGTCGAAGGTGACTTGTCGGCGGACGACGAATTGGTGGTAGGGGAGAAGCCAAAGCAATAGTCGGGTTGTCGAGCTGCTTTTGCGGAACTGAAAACGAAAATTGCTAGCCCATCCGTTCGGTGCTCGTTCCAACGCCGTGAAGGATTTTATGCAGCGAAATCGTTGGGTTGTGTGGGTGCTCGTCCCCCCGCAACCCTGTTTTGGTGTACTAAGCGAGAGCAATTCTCCTATCTCCCGCCCCCTATAGCCTAGTCCGCCAAAGGCGGACTAGGCTATAGGGGGCGGAGTGTTATCCTTTCGATCCACGTACGTAGGACACCAAAACGGTGTCCGGTCGGGGCAAGCCCGAGCCGGACAATCAGACTCAAAAAAATCCTTCACGGCGTTGGGACAAGCCCACGACCAACCGGAAAGGCCAGATCTACCAACCGGAAAGGCCAGATCGCAGGCGTTCAGTGAGAAGTGTCGAATTTTGGACACTTCTCCGCGAAAGCCACCGCGCTACACTACTAAGGAGCAAGTGTGAGTGGATAGCTGAGTCACTTTTTGACGTTGGAGAGTGTTTTGGGAATGGATGCGATTCTGCAGTCTACCGCGAGAGGTTTGTATTGTGCCCAAGGCGATTTCTATGTCGATCCTCGCTGGCCGGTGACTCGAGCCGTTGTGACGCATGCCCATTCGGATCATGCGCGCTGGGGCTGCCAACGCTATCTTGCGGCTCAATCGTGCGAACATCTACTTCGACTGAGAATGAGCCCGGATGCCGAATTCCGTTTTCTGCCTTACGGTGAATCACTCACCGTGGGTGGTGTTCGAATCAGTTTCCATCCTGCGGGGCATATTCTCGGCTCGGCACAAGTGCGACTCGAGTATCAAGGTCAAATCGCGTTGGTGACTGGCGACTATAAACTTGGGAGCGACCCGACCTGCGAAGCCTGGCAGCCCGTTCCATGCCATTGGATGGTCACTGAGTCCACCTTTGGTTTACCCATTTATCGCTGGCAGTCTCAAGACACCGTCGTCGCATCGATAAATCAATGGTGGCAGGAGAGCCGTGACGAGGGCAAGTGTTGCTTGCTCTACGGATACGCAATTGGTAAGAGCCAGCGACTCCTTGCAGGACTCGATTTCAACATCGGTCGGATCTATTGTCACGGAGCGGTGGAAAAAGGAAACGAAGCCTATCGTAAGACTGGAATCGCCCTACCTGAGACTACCTATGTCGGCTCGATTACGGGTAAGCACGATTGGCGAGGTGCGATGGTGGTGGCTGTCCCCAGCGTACACGGGACCAATTGGGCAAAGAAATTTGGTCGATGCAGTACAGCGATGGCGAGTGGTTGGATGGCGGTTCGCGGGGCACGCCGCCGCCGATCCGTTGATCGCGGTTTTGTCTTGAGTGACCATGTCGACTGGCCCTCATTGTTAACCGCCATCGATGCATGCAATCCCGAGACAGTTTGGGTGACCCACGGTTATTCTGCGTCCGTGGCTCGTTACTTGATCGAGAACGGACGCGATGCCAAAGTGCTTGACTCTCGAAGCAGGAGCGAAGTGGATGAGGATGCAGCCGACGCTGAGGAACCAGCCCAGGCACCCCTCGTCGAAGAGCGCCTAACGGATCATCGCCAAGATGACGCGAGACAAGATACGGAGCAGCCATGATTCGTTTTGCTGCTCTCTACGCTGCGATCGACGCGACCACGAAGACCAATGAAAAGCTAAGTGCGTTGACGAGTTACTTTCGTTCGTCGAGTCCTGCCGACGCCGCCTGGGCTACTTTTTTCTTGTGTGGATACAAGCTTAGGCAATTGGTTCCGACCAAACTGCTTCGCGTCTGGGCAGCCGAGGAAGCTAATATAGCTGCCTGGCTTTTTGATGAGTCCTATCATTCCGTCGGTGACCTAGCCGAGACGCTAACACTGATCGTGCCGCCGGGCGAATTGTCCGACGATGTTTCGCTTGCCGATTGGGTCGAGCAACGCTTGATGCCTCTGCGCGGCATGCAGGAAGCCGAACAGCGCAATGCCGTTGTCACGATTTGGAAACAGTCTCCGACCCAAATGCGCTTAGTGATATTGAAGTTAGTTACCGGGGCATTCCGAGTTGGCGTAAGCAAGTCGATTGTCACGCGAGCCATCGCAGAATATGCAGGTGTAGCGTCGGATGTCATCTCGCACCGCTTGATGGGAACATGGAAACCAACTCCCGCCTTCTTCCAAGGGCTCGTTTCAAAAGAAGTTCAAGATACGGTTGCAAGCCAGCCCTTTCCTTTTTGCCTAGCTCATCCTATCGACAATGCACAAGGACCTGAGAGCATAGGAGATGCGAAAGACTTTGCTGCCGAATGGAAGTGGGACGGGATACGCGGGCAAGTCATTCGACGGGCCGAACAAGTTTTCATTTGGTCACGAGGCGAAGACCTCATGGAAAACCGATGGCCTGAAATCGAATCGGCAGCCCAGTTATTACCGGACGGAACGGTTCTTGACGGGGAGATTCTGGCTTCGAATGGTATTAATCAAGTTCTACCGTTTGCTCAACTTCAAAGGCGCATTGGTCGAAAGAGCGTTAGCAAAAAACTACTGAAAGAGGTGCCTGTCATCTTTCAAGCGTTCGATTTACTTGAGGATGCCGGTGAGGATATCCGATCTCTGCCATTCGTGGAACGACGCAAACGATTGGACGTGTTGCTATCGACGTTCGAACATCCTCACCTGCATGGAACGCAACTCCTCGAAAGTGCTTCCTGGAGCGCGTGGGCCAAGATTCGAGATCAGAGCCGAGAGAGGAATGCCGAAGGATTGATGCTTAAGCGTTTGGATGCTAGCTATGAGGTGGGGCGAGTCCGAGGAGTTTGGTGGAAATGGAAAGTATCCCCTTTCACGATCGATGCGGTGCTGATCTACGCACAGAAAGGACATGGAAAACGATCCGGTCTGTATACCGACTACACATTCGCCTTATGGGACGGGGACATGCTGGTACCCTTTGCCAAGGCGTATAGTGGACTGGATGATTCCGAAATCAACTTGGTCGATCGATTTGTGCGTCAGAACACTCGAGAATCGTTTGGTCCAGTTCGAAGTGTAACACCGGCTCTGGTCATGGAGATCGCATTCGAGGGTTTGCAACGCAGTCCTCGGCACAAAAGTGGGATCGCCACGCGGTTTCCGCGAATTGTGCGTTGGAGGCACGATAAGAAGCCGGAAGATGCGAATAGGCTGGTCGAATTGATGGATTTATTGCCCCCTTAGTGCAGGCCATAAGCTTGTTTCAAATCCATGCCCAGCGCTAAACTCAAAAATCCAACACCCACGCAAACGATCAACGACTACTTTGCTTCCAATGGGCAACGTCCGCTTCGATTTCAGCGAGAAACTTGGAAAGCATATCTAACGGGGTGTAGTGGCTTAGTTCACTCCGCCACGGGTTCCGGCAAAACGCTAGCCGTATGGTTGGGGCCAATTCTTCAGTGGCTCAAACGAAATCCCAGACGCAGCGAGTGGAATCCGAAATCCCCACCTGCACTCCGCGTTCTATGGATCACACCACTTCGGGCATTAGCCGCTGACACGGAGAACGCCCTTCGGGCACCGATAGAGAGGTTGGGACTGCCATGGCGATTAGAATCTCGCACGGGCGATAGCAGCCCAAGCTTCAAAGCGAAGCAACTCAAGCGATTGCCGACTGCGTTGATTACCACACCGGAAAGCCTTTGCTTGCTGCTGACACACGCTTCTTTGCGACCGCAGTTGAGTGGGATCGAAGGGGTCATCGTCGACGAATGGCATGAGTTGCTCGGCAGCAAGCGCGGAATTCAAGTGGAGTTAGCGCTGGCTAGACTCCGCAGGCTCAACCCATTGCTCCAAACTTGGGGCTTGTCAGCCACCCTTGGAAATCTCGCCGAAGCCCGTGATGCACTGGTAGGCAATAGGCCGACCCAACCCTTGAAAATTATCCAAGGGACGACGAAGAGGCGACTGCGAATTGATTCGCTCATACCAACCAAGATGGAACGATTCCCGTGGTCAGGGCACATTGGGACGCGCATGGTACCACAGGTTGTAGGGTGCATTGAGCAAGTAGAAAGTACACTGGTCTTTGCCAATACGCGCTCCCAAACCGAGATATGGTATCAGCATTTACTCAAACATCGTCCAGATTGGGCAGGACGGATCGCTGTGCATCACGGTTCATTGGATTTGAGCGTGCGAGATTGGGTCGAGAATGGACTGAGAAGTGGGAAACTGCAAGCCGTAGTCTGCACCAGTAGCCTGGATCTGGGTGTCGACTTTTCGGCGGTCGAACATGTAATACAGATTGGGAGTCCAAAAGGATCCGCTAGGCTGCTACAACGTGCGGGTCGAAGTGGTCATCAACCTGGCGCGGAAAGCCGGCTCACCTTTGTTCCCACCAATGCGCTGGAACTGATCGAGTTGGCGGCAGCAAAAGATGCCATTAAGAACGGCCATCTGGAAGCCCGTCCACTTTTGAAGAAACCCCTGGATGTCCTTGCTCAACATGTGGTGACGATCGCAATTGGCGGCGGATTTGCCTCGGAAGAATTGTTCAATGAGGTCCGGACAACGCAGGCCTTTCAATCGCTGACCGACGAGGAGTGGCAATGGGTGCTGGACTTTGTAGTCCATGGCGGCAGTTCGCTCGGGGCTTACCCTGAGTTCCATCGAGTCCAGTTGGAAGAGAACCGCTACTTTGTATCGTTGCGACGCGTTACGACGCTGCACCGAATGAACATTGGCACTATTGTTTCCGATGCAGCCATGAAGGTGAAGTACATGAGCGGTAGCACCATGGGTACCGTCGAAGAGAGTTTTATATCCAAGCTCAAGACGGGAGACCGTTTCGTTTTTGCTGGCAAGCTTGTTGAAATGGTATTGGTCCGAGATAACGTGGCCTATGTAAAACGATCCAAGGGGACTCCAGATGCGGTACCGCGTTGGATGGGCGGGCGCATGCCATTGTCGAGCGAATTGAGCGAAGCTCTTCGTTTCAAGATCCAAGAAGCTTCTGAGGGGCGATTGGTTAACGCAGAAATGAGATCCTTGAAAGGGCTATTCGCAATTCAAAAAAGTTGGAGCATTTTGCCAAGGAGTGATGAACTCCTGATCGAGATGATTAAGAATCGATCAGGATACCAGGTTTTCCTTTTTCCGTTTGAGGGAAGACTGGTCCACGAGGGGATGGCTGCACTGCTCGCATTTCGTTTGTCACGGACACAGAAAACCACGTTCAGCATGGCATGCAATGATTATGGAATCGTCTTGCAATCACCGCATGTAGTTCCTATGGAGAAAGCTATTTCGAATGGACTTTTCTCCACGGAAGGGCTGCAATCAGATATCCAGCAAAGCATGAACTCAACGGAAATGGCCAAACGACACTTTCGACAGATTGCGCGGGTCGCCGGCTTGGTTCAATCGGGTTTTCCTGGTCAACGCAAAAGCACTAGCCATATTCAAGCGAGTAGCAATTTGTTCTTCGATGTTTTTTGCGAATACGATCCAGGAAATCTGTTGCTCGAGCAATGCCGTCGTGAGGTACTGGAGCAGCATTTGGAAGTAACGCGATTGCACAATGCGTTGACGCGAATGGAGCGAGGACGGGTCGTAGTCATGGCTCCACCGAAAGTGACGCCACTCGCGTTTCCATTGATGGTGGATAAGCTGAGGGAGCGGCTGAGCAGTGAGTCTTTGGCGGAACGGATCGCACGCATGCAGTCCGAGCTCAATGCATATTCAAGAAAAAAAGGTTAGACACCTGTGTCATCCGTCACGGCAACCATCGAGGGAATCGATTTTTTACTTTTAGCCGAACGGGGGCTTTACTGGCCCGAGCAAAAAACATTGTTCATTGCAGATACCCATTTTGGCAAGGAAGCAACGTTTCGACAACTTGGAGTCCCGGTTCCGCGCGGCAGTACGCTGAGCACTCTGTCCACGATGGCCGGGATGGTATCGAAGTGCCAGGCGACCCGCTTGATCTTGTTAGGGGACATGTTTCATGCTCGATCCTCCATATCACAAGACATACGAAACGCACTGGATGACTTCTTTTCGGAGCATTCGAAACTGCGTTTTACACTGGTTCTTGGCAATCACGATCGGAACCTGCGCAAGCTGCCCGCTAATTGGCAGATTGAAATTGTCGACTCCGGGACCCAACTAGGAAGGATTTGTATTTCGCATTTTCCAAAGCCTCCGAGCCAAGGATGCGACTTACTGCTTTGCGGGCACATCCATCCGGCGTACCGCTTTCCCTCGAAAATCGATTCGATCGGAAAACTCCCGTGTTTTTGGCTATCGCAACGGCAATTGGTTTTGCCTGCTATCGGCGAGTTCACCGGAACGCAAGTTGTTAATCCGTCGGCAGCCGATCGAACTTGGGTCATCGCCGAGAATCAAATCCTGGAAGTAGCAGTAGGAAACCAGTGTCGGTAGTCGAATGGCTAAGCCGTAGTAATGTGGAATGTCCGTCGGCACACTCTGATGTGGAAACAGCCGCTCTGCGATTGTGCTCTCTAGAGCCTATGTCTTGCTGACTATGTGGATCCGATCCTAGCTCAAATCTTCCATCGCTGCCGGTGTTGACATGCGTGAGCAATGTGGGTTGGTAATCCAAGCATTTCGTTTTAACCAAGCCGCCCTACTTCATCCGCCTGCTACCGCGCCCCAAATGATGAAGGGTTCGGCTCCGGTTACTATTGCCTCAGGCAGGGGTGTCTCCGGTGGTTCGTGGGACAAATCTCTCTCACATGCGAAGTACCGCAAAAGAGGTCGACGTTTCTTTGTCACATGATCGCGAATGGTACCGCGCAGCATTGGGTAACGCAATTCGATTGCGTCGAGGATCGAGTTTTGGGTAACTGGGGCCTCGATATCAAGCGATACTTCGGTGCCAATTTGAGCGAGGGTTTGCAAATGATACGGCATGACAACTCGGATCGAGCACTTGGTCATTGCAGTGTTTGAACCTCGACTGATAGCACTCGCGGCAGGTCGTGAACAATGGCCGTCCAATGATCACCTCCGTCCGGCGAGACATAGACTTGGCCGCCGGTCGTACCGAAATAGATACCGCACTCGTCTAATGTGTCCGTCGCCATGGCGTCTCGCAGGACGTTTACGTAACAGTCACGCTGCGGCAGTCCATTGGTGAGCGGCTCCCAATTGATGCCACCCGTGCGACTGCGGAAAACACGCAGTTTGCCTTCGTGGACGAAGTGTTCGGAGTCGCTCTTGATCGGCACGACGTAGATCGTCTGTGGCTCGTGGGCATGCACTTCGATTGGGAACCCAAAGTCGGTAGGCAGGTTGCCGCTGATGTTCGTCCACAGGTCACCCGCGTTGTCGGTTCGCATCACGTTCCAGTGCAACTGCATAAACACCACATCTGGTCGCGACGGATGCAAAGCCAGTCGATGAACGCAGTGACCGATCTCAGCGTCGGGGTCGGGAATATACTTCGATCTCAAACCGCGATTAATAGGCTTCCAAGACGTTCCTCCGTCGTCGGTTCGGAAAGCGCCAGCCGCCGAAATGGCGACATAGATTCGCTGCGGATTGCTTGGATCCAGTAAGATAGTATGGAGCCCTAACCCACCCGCTCCAGGTTGCCACTCCGCACCGCGTTGATCGCGAAGTCCAGGAAGTTCTTGCCACGTTACCGCACCGTCGCTCGAGCGGAATAGTGCTGCGTCTTCGGCACCGGCATAGACGATGTCGATATCCGACGGCGACGGCTCGAGATGCCAGATGCGTTTGAATTCCCATGGATGTGGCGTGCCGTCGTACCACAGATGAGTTCCGGGATTGCCTTCGTAGACGAATTTGTTGCTAACTCCTGACGGCATGCCTGTCGGCTCGGGTATCGCTTCACCGCCAGGCTGCTCCCATGTCTGGCCGCCGTCGTTCGAACGTTGTATGACTTGCCCGAACCAGTCGCTGCATTGCGATGCAAAGATTCGATTTGGGTCAATCGGCGACCCCTTCATATGGTAAACCGTCCAGCCAGCAAACAGTGGCCCTTGGATGTCCCAATTTTTCCGTGATCCATCGGATGACAGAATGAACGCACCTTTAGCAGTACCGACGAGGACTCGAATACTACTCATGACTCTTTTCCTTCTGCTTGGTTATCGATGAAACAAGGATTGGTAATATACACGATTGGAGAAGTGGAGAAGTGGCGTGGTGGCGTGGTGGAGGAGACCGAATGTTGGCATGATCAGATTGAGAAGCAGATGCGGGCTTGGTCGCCTTGGCAGTTGGGAGCATTCCACCCGCCGCAGGACTACACCGACTTTATACGGATATTTCGCCACGCCACGGTGCTGCCGGGGTACGGCTGAATGCCGATGCAGCCCGGTGCGCGGCCGCGCGCGGCATCGGTGTTTACAAAATGGCTGGTCTGGGTGCGCTGGCCACTTTGCAGATTGGTAAGGAATACCGTGTAGTCGTCACCCAGCACGACGATCTCGTACTCGAACCAGATTCCCGGTTGCAAGGCTGGCCCCGGCGCGTAGGTTTGGGTCGCCGGCTCGTTGAAGCCAAGATGCCACACGCGGTCGCCCGCCGGGATTTTGTAGATGGCACCAGTGCGGTTCTTGAACTTTCCGTCGGGCTCGGGTTTGATACCCCAGAAATCCTTGCCGGCATCTCCCCGTGCGTTGTCGTCGATCTGGACTTCAAAGCCGGAGATAACGGCCTTCCAGGCTGGATTTGTGGCGTCGAAAGACGGCTCCCCCGCGGTGCGCTGCGCAAGCGCTGCGCTCAGGTCGAGCGACGGGCGCGGAAATCGCAGGAATACACCGCTGTTTTGGTTGGCTGCGTCAAAGATGCGGAACTGCATGCGTAAGGTGAAATCGCCGAACAACTCGGTGGCGTAGAAGAACAGACGCAGCCCGCCGCCGCCATAGCTCACCATTTCGCCGTTGATATGCGCCATGCCGCCGCCAGCCGGGCCGGCTAGTTGCCAGTTCTTGAAGGTCTTTGCCGTTCCGTCGAACAGCGCACGGAAACCGGCTTCGAGCGTCGGCACGTCATCGACTATGGATAAAACGGAGTCGGCCAGCAAACCTGCGCTGCGCCGAGCGAGTGCGACGCCTGTCAGCATCGGGTTTGGAGAACCCACGGTGGGAAAGAGAGCAGGACCGGCGACGTAGCAGTTGGTGGTGTCGTGAATCCGGCCGAAGTCGTTGGCCACCGAATCGGCCACGTTGTCGCCGATGCGCAGGGTGCCAGCGTCGTGGTGCGTGGTGCCAAGATCATCGCGGCGACCTTTGAATGCGGCCAGTGCATCCAGACGATCTGCACGGGTTCCGGTGGCGACCGGTATGGTGCGGTTACCAGCCAGAATATCGAAAGGCTCGTCGCCAGCGAAGATCAGCGCGATCTTGTCTGCAACGGCGTCCATCTCATCCCAGGTCGTTCGATCCGACTGGGTCTGGGCGCTGCCGGGAAACTGCTGCGGCGTGGCCTTGGCGTTGCCCATATGAACAACCGCCTTTGGACGATCGAAATCGGTCTCCTCCAATGACAACTCGATGAAACTATCGGGATTGCGCGCGGTCATGTCGCCGATGCCACGTATGGTGATGACCACAGTGTCGTCGGTCGCGCGCAGCATGTCCTGTAAGTGTTCCAGTGTCGGGATTTTCTGGAACAGCTCGGCCTCGGAATTCGCGCCGAGTTTTTGAAGTCCGCTGGCGGTGATCTGAAAGTGGAAGGTGCGGCCCGTGGCCGCCTTGCCCTTGACCAGCAACGCCGAACATTGCAGGCTAGGGATCACGGTCGGCGGCAGATTGGCGGCGATGGCCGCGCGGGGTATACGGATGTTGAGGTTGGTGCGCAGATGCGCTACCAGATTCGTGCCCATTCGCTGCGCGGCACGGCCGGCGAGCGACTGCTGAAAGGTTAGGAGCGCGAGACGGGTGGATTCGACCGTACCGAGCGCGATGACCGCCACACTCTGCCTGCTGTTGCGAGGCGGGGCAAGCGGTATGACCACTGAGGCACCATTCTGCCAGACTCGCACGCCGGTGACGCGTACCCAGTTGTCCGTCTGAGTTTCGGTGACGAGATCCTGGACGTGGCAGTTGGGCACGATCATCAGCCGTTTGCGCGCGTCGGCTTCTGGCCCGACGCCGCCTGCCTCGCTAGCAGCGAGACGCGCAGCACGGATTAGGCCAGGCACGGCACTGAACTTATTAGTGGGGAAAAAGCCTGGTAGGGTGGTGGATTGAACAGCCAGCGGCGCCTCCAGCTTGAACATCTCGAGCAGATCGGCGCGGGGCGTGGTGTCGCTCACTGGCAGTCCCAGCCATTCTCGCAATAGTGCATCGGGGAGCGGCGTCGGATCGCCTGGATCGAGGTAACGCACGGCCGGATGGTCGAGCAGATCTGCAAACGTGAAGCCGGTCGCGTTGACCGCAACTTTGAGTCCGGCGTGCAACTGTTTGCGCAAAGCCGTGTGCAACGGCCCGTAGATGAAGTCATTGGTTTCTTTCACGCCGATGTGTCGACTGGCTTCGGCGAAATACCGGTTGCGCAGGTCGTTACGCGTCGCGACCGGCCACGCCAGCATCTCCTCGTCGAGCAGTTCGGGCGACCAGCCGCCCCATGTCAGTGATCGGCCACCAAGGGCGAAGATCAGCCCGCTGTAATTGAGTGCTGGATGATTGACCCAAGGCACCCGAGGATCAGGCGCGCCGCCCTGGAAAGGCAGGTTCTGCACATGTTCTGGCAGCACGAACGGCCCGGCCTCAAGGACAAGAATGCGTCGGCTGCGCGTAGGGTCGTGGAGGAACAATTGCTCGGCGACGACCGCGCTAAAAGTGCCGCCGCCAATGACGACCGCGTCGAACTTGCGATCCCGCCCGCCAACGGTCAACGCCGTGCTATCCAGCGCTTCCTGCAAAGTGTTGCAAAGAAAACGCCCCATGTTGTCGAGGGTGAATGAAGTGGGTTCCGAAGTCAGTGCTGTTGCCATGATGTATTTCTCCGATCAGTTAGATTTAGTCGCTCCTAACGGCGAACTTGGTTCCAAGGCATCTTGGCGATCAGCATACCCATCGCACAAGTATCTGTTACTCCGGCAAAAACCAAGCCGGCACCGACGAATCCCGAGAGGCCAATGAAGTATGGATGGACAAATAGACTTAGCACTGCACCGGCAAACACCAGCGAACCGGCGGCGATACGTACTTGCCTTTCAAGCGACATTGCTTTCTGTCCACGAACCACTGGCAACCCGGCTTGTTCCCATGCCACAGTGCCACCGTCCACATTGACGACATTGGATTGTCCCGCGGCCATAAGTTTTTCGCAAGCTTGCTTGCCTCTTCCACCCGACTTGCAAATGACATAGAGCATGTCGCAGGAGCCATTTCTCGACTTCGCGAGCTCAGTGGGATCTAGTTTGTCGAGTGGAATATTCTTAGCGCAATTTGCATGAATTTCGCGAAATTCAAGCGGAGTTCGCACATCGATGACAAGCACCGACCGTCCACTTTTGACTAAATCCCCCAATTGATTTGGCGAAATCGTTTGAACGTTCATGCTTTGCTCCTTAGCCAGTAAACCTAACGTACACGATGTCAGCGTGACCTTGAGTTTTCAAGCCCGCCTCACAAAGTAGTATATCAGCAATGTGAAATTATCGACCATGCCAAAACCTTTCGCGAATCAGCTAGGGTGTTTATGCTAGTGTATCTCTCTAGTATCAGTCCTCTCCCTGCGGTGTATTCAAAAAATGATTTACCTTCGGTTTTCTGATTGGCTGGCTTGCCTCTTCATCGTTCCGGTTGGATTGCTACTTGCATCAACCTGTTTTTCAGCAGATTTGGAGCTGAAGAAAGGAGATAGTATCTGTCTCGTCGGAAATGCGCTTGGTGAACGACTTCAGCATTACAATCAGTGGGAGCGCGACCTTTACGAGCGTTTTCCAGACCTGGAACTATCGGTCCGCAATTTGTGTTTTCCGGGCGATGAACCGGTGACACGGATTCGATCGATGAACTTTGGCGAACCTGACGTTCATCTTGCGCACTCCAAGGCCTCCGTCGTACTCTTCTTTTTCGGATTCAACGAATCGTTCGCAGGACCTAAAGGATTGGACGCGTTCAAGAAAGAAATTCGCGAATTGATCTCTCACACGAAGCAACAAAACTATTCAGGCAGTGGCGCGCCTCGCATCGCGTTTGTTTCGCCTATCGCTTTTGAAAACACGGGCGACAAAAACCTTCCAAACGGTGACGAACACAATACCAACATTGCCGCCTATGCTGCTGCGCTACGCGATGTCTGCAGCGAGGCCAAAGTTGGCTACGTCGATTTCTTCGCACCCACCTTGAAGCTCTTCGATCAAACTGACACTCGACTGACGAGTAACGGCTCTCACTTGAACAAAGATGGATACGCGGCTCTTGCGACGATTCTCAATGACCGATTGTTTGGCCCTTCTTCGAAAAAAAGGATCGAGAATCCAACGCTGCTCGCCGCAATTGATGACAAGAACTTTCATTGGTGGCATCGCTATCGAGCAGTTAACGGGTACTCGATTTACGGCAAGCGTGGCGAAGCGGGATCCGATGGAACCTACCGCAATCGCGAAGTCATGGAGCGTGAGCGTGAGGTCCTCGATCAGATGTGTGCCAATCGCGATGCTCGCATCTCGAAGATTGCTCAAGGACAGCCCGTCCCCGATAGTATCGACGACTCGAACACCCTCCCATTTATCGAGCCCAAGTCGAATGTAGGGGTGAATGAAAAGGATTCTAATCGCAAGGCCGGCAAGCTGGGCACTCTAGACTACCTGACGGCAGACGAGCAACAATCGAAGTTTAAGATGGCTCCAGGCTATGAGATCACGTTGGTTGCTTCGGAAGAGATGTTCCCTGATCTCGCCAAGCCCGTCGCGATGAACTTCGATTCGAAAGGCAGGATGTGGGTCTCGACGATGCCAAGCTACCCTCAGTGGAAACCCAAAACGAAACTTGACGACAAGATCTTGATCCTCGAAGACGACAACGGAGACGGACGCGCGGATCGATGCAAAGTCTTTGCTGACGGACTTCACCAGCCGACTGGCTTTGAACTCGGGAATGGAGGTGCCTACGTTGCCGAACAGCCGGACATACTATTCTTGAAAGACACCGACGGCGATGACAAAGCCGACACTCGCGTTCGCAAACTCTTCGGATTTGATACGGCGGATTCACATCACGGTTTGGCCGCTTTTGAATGGGGACCGGACGGAGCCCTCTACTTCAATGAAGGCACTTTCAAGCAATCGCAAGTAGAGTCCCCCTATGGCTTGCAGCGACTCTCAGAAGCAGGCGTTTGGCGTTACGATCCAAGAACGGAACGAATGGAAGTACATTCGTCCCTTTCGTTTGCCAATCCATGGGGCCACGTTTTTGACAAATGGGGTCAAAACTTCATCGCGGACGCTTCCCCTGGTTACAACTATTGGGCGACACCTATTTCGGGCAAGTCCATCTATCCGGACAAACATCCGGGGGGCTCTCAAGCCAAGGGGCATGATAATCCTGGCTCCAAGATCGCAAAAGAACCTCGGCACTTTATCGAAAAGCGAACCCGTCCCTCATCCGGTTGCGAAATCGTTTCGAGCCGTCAATTCTTTGAAAAAGACCAAGGGAACTTTTTGATCAACAATGTTATCGGTGATCGAAGTGTTCTTCAGCATACGATGGCCGACAAGGACTCAGGATTCGAAGGAAAAGAGGTCACTCCTCTGGTCTATTGCGAAGACGGAAATTTTCGGCCTGTTGATCTGCAATTTGGGCCTGACGGAGCTCTCTACATCATCGATTGGCACAACGCCCTCATCGGTCACTTGCAACATAATCTTCGCGAGCCAAATCGGGATCATTCTCACGGTCGCATCTGGCGAGTTGCAGCCAAAGATCGCCCCGTCGTGAAAGCACCGCAAATCGATAAGGCTTCGATCGCTTCGCTATTGGAACTCATGAAAGAACCAGAAGACAGAACTCGCTATCGGGTGCGAAGAGAATTGGCGGCTCGTCCGACGAAAGATGTCATTGATGGTCTCAAGGCTTGGCTTAGGAAAATCCCGGCGGCTGATTCCGACTCAATTCCTTTGCGATTGGAGGGGTTATGGCTCTATCAAACTCACAATGTTGTAGAAGAGACCCTGTTGCGTGAATTGCTTACGTGTTCGGAGCCGAGAGCCCGGGCAGCCGCAACTCGCGTGCTCTGCTATTGGCGAGATCAAATTCCCCAGGTCAACTCCCTAATGAAAACGCAACTCAATGACAAGCATGGACGAGTTCGAATCGAAGCGGTTCGTGCTTGCAGTTATCTTAAGGGAACGGACATGCAGGAAGCGGTCTTAGATGTCTTGAACTACGATTTAGACGACGAGTTGCAATACACGTTGGATGAGACTATTCGGCTGTTCGAGAGTCAACCCTAAACGGTAAGCCCACGAAGTCGACTGAGATTCATTCTGAGATCCCAAAACTTGTCGCTCTGTGCATTGGCAGTTAGGCACCGTAGTCAGATCCCCCAAGCTTAACAGAAGAAAACAGAGACAACGGAGGGCGAAAATCGCTGTTCTCTGTAGCCAAGGTCAAGGAACTGGCGCAAGCACTTGATAGCATCGCTACGGCGTAAGCGAGTTGCCGGTTTTTGCTGTCGAGGATCGGAATGCGATGGCTCGACGAACCGCCGGTAGCAACGGTGCATCCTGGCCCATGATGGATCGCCATAGAATCTCGTTCAATTCAAAGTCATCGATCCGATCGTACTCGGTAAAATCCATCCAACGCCAAGCTCGGCAGGAGCCTCGCTCTCCCATGGAAACCCTTGACATCCTTCTCATTGCTTCTCTTGCGGCCTGGACAGCAGGCAAAAGCAGGCCTACGAGTATGCCGATAATGGATCCAACTTTTCTCTTTGTGAATTGGCATTTGGGTCAAAATGAAACCTTGCAACTTCACGTCTCGATAAACTGTTCTTCACGATTACAACAGAGCCAACAAGTAGGATTTCCTAATACTGGCACACCAACGCGTTCTGTCGGAGGGTGGATTTATGACCGCATCGGAAAGAATGACATTTGGGAGTCTCCGACGCCACAATCACGCAATGAAAATTGCAAGCTGGATCGATCATGGCGTGGGACGCTACCTTGATACCCCAGAGATGGATTTCTTCCTGCTGTTTGTCGAACGCTCGCTCGTATAAAAAGCGTAACCAGTGCATTTTTTCCAAATTAGTGTAGCCACGTTCGCCAGAACGTGGGATCACGTTGTTAATTTGCAGCTCTCTCACGCTTTGGCAAGCGTGGCTACGACTCTAATTAATAGTCGTTGCAAAAAGCCAGCCAGCAACTTAATCAAATCCTAACATTTTCTTCGCACGCTCATCAAAACGCAGCGATATCGTCTTGCTATTAAACCGCTGAAAGTCGTCAGGACTGGGACTTGAATTTATTGATTTGCGGCTCAGAGTTTACTCGATTCTCGTCCCAATCCTCACGGCGTTTGGCAATTTTACTCATTTTAAGGAGAGTGATTTCGGATGGCTACTTTACGATGGAATAGACGAGGTTTTACACTCGTAGAACTTTTGGTCGTGATTGCGATCATCGGAATTTTGGTGGGGTTGTTGTTGCCAGCAGTACAAGCTGCTCGCGAGGCAGCCCGTAGAATGCAGTGCACCAACAATCTAAAACAACTGGGTTTGGCTTGCCTCAATCTCGAAAGCGCTACCAAAAGCTTTCCGCCCGGCTACACTTGCTTTTCGGAGACGTTAACCACGGCGCCGAACAACGTAAATCCATTTAGCTCCACGGCAAACTTTCCAGCGTTCGTTATCACCGGTTCGCAAGGGGGCGGTATTATACCCGGCGGATCGGCGTTCGGACCAAGTTGGGTCATGCACGTCAATGCCTATATCGAGGAGAAATCGCTAGACGATCGAATCCAATTAGGCATGTCTGCAAACGACCTCGACGAAGCGAATCCTTGGGACAATCTCGATGGAACTCCGTTGCGAAGACCCGAAATCGACACCCAGACTTTTGCTCGTAAATTCATGAGTTGCCCAAGTGCACCGCAAACCGAAGTGCAGTACAACGATCTATCCCTAGAGAATCTGCACAAGTCAAACTACGCAGCTTGCTTTGGTGGCCAATACATGCGAGATGCAACACAGCGTGGCGATTCTGCAAAGCGAGGCATGTTTGGCGCGGTCGAAGGGATCATCAAATATCCCTACGGAAACCGATTCGGTGTTGGCAAAGGAACTCGCTTTGGCGGAATCACCGACGGTAGTTCCAATTCGGTTTTAATCAGCGAAGTACTAAGCAACGGCAAGGCGGACGGCAGGACTAGTTCCTCGGCACCCGGTGGAATGAACCGAGACATTCGGGGTACACTGCTTTGTCCGATGATGGGCGGCAACTCCTTTAGTGGATTCTTCCCACCAAATTCCAGGGGTACGGACGTGACAAACGGTTGCCCAGTTTCCTCGGACCCGGCAGCCTTCCCGAGCACTGACCCGATGTTCTGCACCCAGGATCGAAATGTTAGTCCAACGACCGGAGGGCAATGGAACGCAGCCGCTCGCAGTGCCCACACGGGCGGTGTCAATACGGCCTTTGGCGATGGTTCTGTGCGATTCTACAGCAACAGCATCGATCGCGCGGTCTGGTCATCGCTCTGCACAATACAAGGTGGCGAAGTCGCTAACCCCGATAATTAGCTTACGAGGATAGCATTATTTGCATCCGCGGAACTCGCGTTGAGTTTCGGCAAGTGCGTTTGACCAACATCCCGAAAGTCGTGGTGATCTTCGCCACGACTTCACCGACGAGAGGTACCGTTTCAATGATTCGCTTTTCCAAAAATCAATTTGCGTTGCTCGCAGTTATCGTCATCTACGGTGGCTGTACGAGCAATCCTGGTCCAGTCGATATGGGGGGTGAGGACGGTTCGAAAGTTGCACTATTGGTTGAGGACCTGAACGAAGTGAAGCATAGCGCCAAGAAGATGGCTGACTGCTTTACCATCAAACCAGATGCGGCCGTTGCGAAGAAACTCAATACGATGACCTTCTACGTCAAAGGCAAGCCGACCGTCAACGGGACGACTGCTTCGTGTAACATTCAAATTGAAAAGCAAGATGGAACGCCGCTCGGCGAAATCGAATGGAACTTTGAAAAACTGGCAGATGCATGGAAAATCAAGTCGGCACCCCTACCATAACAGCAGAATCACTGAAGGGCTGGGTGGTTTCGGCACCTTTCGATCTGCTGGTTCTCGCGAATGTGTGTTGGCCACTATTGTTGCTGCCCGGTTTCTCGACCAACACTGAAACGTCTGTCGATTTTTGGCAAGTCTATTACCTAACACTGCCACACCGTTGGCTAACTCTTTTTCTCGTTTTTGCGGATCCCGATAGGCGCGCCGACCGGACATGGCTGCTTGTCTCCATGTCGTTGGTATCGGCTGGCGTCGTCTCTGGAGCATACCTGGGGAGCGGCGCATTCCTGTGCCTGGGATTGGTGGACTACATCTGGAATGGATGGCACTTCGCCAGCCAACACGCAGGTGTGCTGCGAATCTACTCCAAGAAAGTAGACGGCGGTAATGCGTGGCTAGAGCGCTGGGGCTTGCGATCATTCATTTTTTATTGTCTCGTTCGAACGTCGAGTGCGATCCTTTGGAAGTTGGAGTCTGATTCGCTCACCAACACTCTCGCCTCGATCTCCGATTGGGCAATTCTCACAATTCCTCTTGCGATTTTTGCTACCAATTTGCGCGGTGTGCATCGCCAACGACTCCCCAAGCTCATTTATTTGACTAGTGTTTTGAGCCTTTACGTCGGCTTCTTGCTTGCAAGCCATTTCCAGCTACCGCGGTTTATCTTGTGCATCGCGACTGCGGCAGCTTTGTTCCATGCGGTAGAGTACCTCGCGATTGTTAGCCATTATGCCAATCGTCGCCAGCATGTGGGCTCGGGTGGTTTCATGCGCAAAATTGCTCGTCAATGGATGTTGGTGTTGACTCTCTTTGTTCTTTGCTTCGGAACCCTCGGCGTGTGGGCGAGTACTCCGTCCCGAGGCTACGAGACTATTTGGCAAGGGCTCAATTTATGGGCTGCGTTTACTCATTACGCTTTGGACGGCGTGATTTGGAAACTGCGTCGTCCAGAAACGGCGATGGCACTTGGTGCAGCTTGACCCAGAAAGAACTAACATCTACAGGATCTTGTGGATCGCAGCTCTACTTGCTTCCATCTGCAATTGTTGCTTGACGCTTTCCAACGCAAACGGCAAAGTTTTACCTGTTATCGTAAATTATCGATTGGCAGTCACGCATTGCATCACTGCCATTCCAATAGCATTTCTGTTGGCAAGCTTACTTCGATGCCGATGGGCAGTTCCTCGTTTTGCCTTCATCCTTGCTGCGGCTTTCACTGTGTCGCTACCGTATGCATTGGAGACAGGGTCGTGGACGCAGAATCAAATCGAGTCCGGTTTCCTAGTTCGATGTTTCATTCGAAGCATCGTCTCTATCTTGCTTATCCTTTCGTGGCTTGGAACTTTGCCTCATCCACCGACAGCGACACCAAAGCGAGCATGGTCATGGGCCATGTTGCTTTGTTTTGTGTTCCCCTCCATCTATGCGTGGAAGCAGTCGGAGATCAGCCGCGAAGAATTCGATTCGAATCTCGCTGGCATGCGGATCTCAAAGGCGTTCAATACACTTGAGCAATTCCGGGAAATCGCAGGTCCCGAGGATCGACAAGGAGTTGCGTTCGACGACTGGCTTCGAAAACTGAAACAGGAGATTGCACAGGCAGAAAAGAGGGTGGCAATTCCAATTTCAAAGAATTCTGGAGTTGATGGCCATGTGCAACGAGCGATGCAATTGCTTTCCCTCTCTCGCGATACCGAGGCAGAACAGGTTTTGTTGGAAGCAGGATCCAGGGATCCACAAGTTTTGCTCTTGCTCGCAATCTGTGCGAGAGAGCGAAGAGACTTTCAATCCGTAGAATTGAGGTGCGGCGAACTGCTGGCTGAAGTGCGCGCGACTCAGGGAGCTGGCAATCCACTAGTCTTCCAGTTGCTGGGCGAATCGCTCGTTGGTCAGCGGAAAATCCAAGCTGCCATCGCATCGTATGAGTTGGCGATAGAGCAATGCAAGGAACATCGTGGCGAGTTCGAAATGCGACTAGGCACTTTGTTGGGAGAGGCGGGCAACGCCTCCCTCGCGATCGAGTATTTCGAACGAGCAGCGAGCGTCGAACCGAAGTTGTCGCAAGAAGCGAAGAAGCGAATTCGTGGTCTCCAAGCTAACAGCTGCCGACCGGGATTTGCACGGTTATAAGGCTCAGGTTCAACAGGTCCTTGATCGCGATGCAGCGGCTGCGTTCACGACGAAGGGGCTGAAATTTGGCAAAGTATTCGAGTGGAATGGGTTTGCATTCGCAGTTTGCAAAGATCCGGAAAACAATCCCGTCATGTGACTCACTTTTTCGTTCTTTCTCCAGTAACGCGAGGATAGCGAATGACTTCGACATCGTTCTTTTGCTGCGCACCGCGCGTGCTGCGGCCATCTTGGATCAGTTTCTCCAGTAGTGCTTTCATCTCGGCGACTTTCTCCGGCATAGCGGCGGCGAGGTTTTTGGATTCGCTGAGGTCATCTACGAGGTTATAGAGCTGCACTGGCTGCAATTGATCGCCGCCGGTGCCCCAGCCACCGGAGCCGGCTGCGGGGATGTATTTCCACGAGCCACTGCGCACGGCGGGTGTGCCGCCGATGGACGCGCTCACAGCGTTTTCGCGGATTGGCTTGTCTTCGCCTCGCAGCAGCGGCAACAGGCTGAAGCTGTCCTCGCCCGCGGTGTCGGGCAGCTTCACGCCGAACACCTCGGCGAAGGTGCGCATGAAGTCGGCCTGATAGACAAGCTGGCCGCACACGCTGCCTGCCTTCACCACGCCAGGCCAGCGGATCATGAACGGCACGCGATGTCCGCCTTCCCAGGCATCCGCCTTGTAGCCGCGCAAGGGACCGCTCGGATAGTGGCCCATCTGTTCCAGGTCCTTCACGCCGA
>JAYTVM010000408.1:0-4110 GCA_043743995.1 Pirellula sp.
CGTTCCTCACGCAGACTTGCTTCTAGAGCGATTGACAGCTTCCTCGATCTGCGAGAAGGGGACCTGGTCGTCCATCTCTCGCATGGCATCGGGGTCTATCGAGGAATGGAATTGATCGAAAAGCAAGGACAGAAGTTCGAGCATTTAACGATCGAGTTCGATGGTGGCACTAAACTCTATGTCCCCAGCAGCAAGATCGACCTCGTTCAACGCTACGTAGGAGCGACCAAAGCCAGGCCGAAACTGGCTCGCATTGGAAGCCAAGCATGGGTGCGGCAGAAGATCGCCGCAGAGAAAGCCGTCACGGACATGGCTGCCGAACTGCTTGAGTTGCAGGCTCAACGCAAGCACCTCACCGGTATCGCGTTCAAGCCCGATTCCGTTTGGCAAAGCCAGTTTGATGGCTCGTTTCCGTATGAAGAAACGCCGGACCAAATCACCGCGATTGCGGCCACGAAGGCAGACATGATGAGTGTTCGCCCGATGGAGCGGCTTATTTGTGGTGACGTAGGCTTTGGAAAAACCGAGGTCGCGATGCGTGCGGCCTTCAAAGCGGTCGAAAGCGGTTATCAAGTTGGCGTGCTCGTGCCGACGACTGTCTTGGCGGAACAGCACTACAAGACGTTCAAAAAACGCATGGTGGAATTTCCATTTGAAATCGCCAAACTCAGTCGCTTTGAAACTGCGGCTGAGCAAAAGGAAACGTTGCGACGCTTGGCGCATGGTCAAGTCGATATTGTGATTGGTACCCATCGTTTAGCGTCGGCGGACGTGCAGTTCTTTAACTTGGGGCTGTTGGTCATCGACGAAGAACAGAAGTTTGGAGTCGAGCTAAAAGAGCGAATGAAAAAATCAGCTTCGATGGTAGATATTCTCACTCTCTCAGCCACTCCGATCCCAAGAACGCTGCACATGTCTTTGCTCGGAGTTCGCGATATTTCCAATCTGGAGACTGCGCCGGAAGAACGCATGGCCGTTGAAACGCGTGTCGTCCGATTTGACGATGCTCTCATTCGAAATGCCATCTTGCGTGAATTGAATCGGGACGGTCAGATTTTCTTTGTCCACAATCGGATCGAAGACATGCATTCCATCGCCGCACGACTGCAGCGGATTGCACCCGAAGCCCGGATTCTCATTGGGCATGGACAAATGGCCGAAGGCGTTCTCGAACAGGTCATGCTTGATTTCATCGATCATCGCGCGGACATATTATTGGCCACCACGATTATCGAGAGCGGCTTGGATATCCCGAATGCCAACACGATCTTCATCGACGAAGCGAACCGTTATGGCCTGTCCGAGTTGCATCAACTCCGAGGCCGCGTGGGACGTTACAAGAACCAAGCCCACTGTTATCTGTTGGTCGATCGCGATCGCAGCCTGAATCCGGACGCTGCTAGAAGACTGCATGCGATCGAAGAGTATTCCCAGTTGGGTGCCGGTTTTGGAATTGCTATGCGCGATTTAGAGATCCGCGGAGCTGGCAATCTATTGGGAACACAGCAGAGCGGACACATTGCAACCGTCGGTTACGAACTTTATTGCCAACTGCTGGAGGGTGCAGTGCGTCAGTTGACTCGTCAGCCGCCGAAGATCAAAATCGACGTGGAGGTCAACTTGCCCATCGAAGCCTATTTGTCGAGCGAGTACATCCCGGAAATGCGTCACAAGATCGACGTTTATCGTCGATTAAGTCGATTGCAGGATGTCCATGCAATCGCCGAGATCCGTCAGGAGTTGACAGACCGTTTTGGACCATTGCCTGAAGTTGCAGCGAGGTTGTTGGATGTTGCGGAGTTGAGAATGGACGCTGCTTTATGGTCGATAAGGTACATTGGTATCGAAGACGGATATCTTGCGCTCACCTTTACGGACGCAAGGCGAATCGAGCAATTGGCTCGCAAACACAATGGCAAACTACGAATCATTGACGGACAGCATGCGTATTGGCCGCTTCGAGCCACCGAAACCAAGCTGACAACGAATGCGATCGCGAAGCCACAATCTCGCGTGCTTCAGCCAGTCCCAGAAACGAATGCTCAGATCGTAGCCAAAACGGATTTGCTGGCGGTTCTCTCGACGTTGCTAAGTCCATAAGGCGAGGGGCAGTTCAAAATTCCTCGCTCACGCATCGGGTTACCAAAATCACAGCCTCTCAGGTGCAATGGCGTGTTTTGCAAATCAAAGAGGCCTGACCCGTTTGATTCGCTCTGTGACCCGTTTGATTCGCTCTGACCCGTTTGATTCGCTATAGGGAGCGGGAGCTACGGAACTTGCTCACTATTAGTACACCAAAACAGGGTTGCGGGGGGACGAGCCCCCACGTAACCCAACGTTTTCGCTGTATAAAATCCTTCACGGCGTTGCAACAAACCCCTAGTGCAGACAACGCAACGGAATTGCTTTCATCGAAAATCATTGGCTGACAATAACTCGCGTGTTTTTGCTGATCGACAAGAATCCGATAACCTGAGAAGTTGCTGCCGATACAACTGGGATTCCGTGGTAGTCGCGATCAATCGCAACCAAATCATCCACAATCCAACCGGATTCGCCGGCACTCAATCGGGCGGCATCGATCGCCAAGACGCTTGATGGATCGGGATGGGCCAGGAATGCGTCGCAAACTTGATCGGGGAGTTTGTTTGCGATCATGCTTTTTGGCCAGCGTATCACTTCGGGGGGAAAGGGCTCGGAAATCGAGAAACGGCCTACAGTTGCAGCGGGTCCTTTCTCTGGAGTCGGCCCGAGTGGAATACTGACTTTGTTGGACGCGAGCGATAGTCCAGCCAGTTCATGCAACGTGGAATTTGGTAATGCCGACGTCGGTGCAGTAATCTGTTCCGTAAGGCACAGGACGTTACCATCGTCCAGCGGCAAACACCAACCAAGTCGTTGCTGGTTCTTGCGAAAGCCAAACGATCGTTCTTGCCATCGCAACGCCAACCGAATTGGCTGAGGCATTTTGGCTGCGACACGATTCCACGCCTCGCCATGCGCTAGCGAAGGCTGCCAAGTGTTCCAGTCCGCTTCGGCCTTCTCATAAAGCTTAAAACGATGCCCGGTACTTACATTTCGATCAGCTTCGGTGGGTGTTGCCATCTCGATACCGCCCGATAACATCTGCGCGAGGGTATCTGCGTCAAGTTTTATCCCCGTCAAACCAATGTCCAAGCGCCATCCACTTCGATTCCAAAACTTGCTGTTGCGGCGAACCAAATCTCGATACTCAGGATCGATGGCGCATCTCGCTTGAACCGTCCTTGCATCGCTTGCAAATCCAACTTGAACCACCCGTCCAATCTGGAACCCGCGGTATAAAATGGGGGCATTGCTTTCGAGGCCTCCGCGCGTGTTCGCATCCAACGTGATTTCCAAGGAACCATCGCGCGGCGTAACAATTGGCGGCGATTCTAAACCTTTGAAATGGGCCGCGGATTTAGCACCTGAAGGCGCAGGTTCAATGGCCAAGTACTTGGCGCCTAGGATCGTATCGAGACCTTGGATGGAATCCAAGGATACCAACGGACGAACAATCCAAAACCTCGCGCCTTCCCCGGCCATGCTTCGAGATTGCGGGGTCATTCGCACATGCACCAAAACGCCATCCCGATCACGGTTTAGCTCGATCTGCTCGACGGAGCCGATTTCTACCCCATGATACTTCAAACGATCCTCTGGTTTGAGACCATAACTATCGCGGAAGTCGATCGCTATTAGCTCGCCGCTGCCTTGCTTGGAATACCAAAAGAGGCCAAGACTGACAAACAAGCACAACAAGGTCAACCACCAAAGTCGTGATCGGAATCCAGCCGACACTTGTGTCAAACTCTTGACTTTGGCTATTGGAAATGGAGCACCAGCGTCATTCGATGCTGGCAACTCAGTAGCGCCGTTGGATGGAGTTGGATCGCTCATGGCGCTTCCCAAATAGCGTGCGGATCGAAACAAATCGCCGATATCATACTCATCGAGACACACAATACGAAGGCGATTAAGGCTGGGCCAAAATGGAATTGCACCACTCCGCTCAGTTTGATCATCATGACCAGCAAAGCCAGCAACATGACGTCCATCATACTCCACTTGCCGATCTGTTCCATCCAA
>JAYTVM010000409.1:0-1290 GCA_043743995.1 Pirellula sp.
TCCGACAACGTGTACATCAACCATTCCAACATGTGGCCAGACGTTTGGACTTTTCGTTCCTCGTTGGGTTCATTTGCACGTCCTTCGTACCAGCTCGTACTGAAGCTGCCATCCGGATTCTGCAACTGCCAAGTGTATTCCACATAGTCGCGAACAAACTTGGCTGCTCTGGCATACTGACCGGAGATCGTTTGCCCCTGCAATTGGCGTTGTCGAACCGAAAAGGAGAATCCCATAAGACGATGTACACCTCCACAGGCAGAACCGACAATGGGTTGAGCCATTTCTTCTTGGATCAGTTTGGAGATCGTCCAGACCTTTCCGTCATTGGCGCGCCACTGTTTATTCGAATCCAAGTAATAGGACAATCCAATCAGCTTGAAAGTCAACTCCGATTTTTCTTTGCAAGTTGCCATTTCGTAGCGGACCAAGTCCTCGACTTTGAATTTCGCCGATCCAATTTGGATTGGATAATTGAGCGGAACGTTGGATTGAGCGAGAATTGCGAGGAACTGGCCTTCGTGTCCTTGCACGCCGCCGCCAACATTAGGCGTAAAGCCTACGCCATTCGGCGTGAAAATGCGCTGGGTTCTGCACGTTCCGTTGTGACACATCCAACCGATCGCATTAACACGACCTTGCCCGTGAATCATTTCATAGTCGCTGCCAAATGCAAGAAGTGCATGCATAACCGCCCATGGTGATCGGACGGAAGTGGATTCGGGATTGTCAAGATAATATGCCAAGCAGGCCTCAGTCCGCTTAAGTCGATTGGCAAGGACTGGGTCTACGGGTTTGGTTTGAATAATCGGGGTGACCTTTATTCCCTCGTTCGACGGGTCCTCGATACGGATTTCTCGCCGTTTGGAGACTGGTGTCGCGGCAATGAGTGCATCGATGCCTTGTTGATCCCGGTCATTTAATCCACCGATTCGTGGATCCAGTTGCGGCTCTTCTTGATCTCGCTGTGAATCTACATCTCGATTCCGCGTAGGCTTGGGCGTTCCGAGGTTATTAACGACTGGTTTTGCAGTCTCCGGTCCATCGTCGAAGGGTATTCGGACGTTGCGCGGGGTGGGTTTTCGCGGAGCTTCATCCGGTTGAACCTTATCTGGTGCATCGTGATCTGGTGCATCGTGATCATCGCTTGCCTCGCTGTTCACATCGGGCGTAGTAGCCAACGGAAGCTCTTCGAGCCTATTCATTCTCGGTGGTTCGATCATCGCGATTGTAACCGAATTCTCGACCAACCCTTCATTCGTTTCAATGGACTCTTCTTCAACCGTTTCA
>JAYTVM010000410.1:0-4084 GCA_043743995.1 Pirellula sp.
AATACGAAATCAACTCGCAAGGCTTTATCACTGGGATAAACATAACCGCCTACCACCATGCAACTTAGAACGGCGGCGGATCTAGTACAGTCGAACTAGCGATTCACCACGCCCTTCGTACCTCAGAGCGTGCCACCCAGTTTATGGGTAGATTTCAAACTGCCCCTCGCCTTAAGTCGGCCTAAAAGAGCTGGGGCGTAAGGACTCGAACCTTAACAAACAGAGTCAGAGTCTGTTGTGCTACCATTACACCACGCCCCAGTGAAAATTTCAGCGTCGTCAGTATACGCTTTCCGTTGGGCCAAGCCTAGTGAGACCGCCACTCTCTCAAATAAGTTTGCGGCGTTTATCCCATGGCCCAATTTTTCGGTCACAGCATGATGGCTGCGTGTCTTGGCCTTGCATTTTGACAGCACTCGTAGAATGATAGAGGGGAGGAAGTTTTCTTCCAGCTATTGTCTAAGATGAGATTAACGATGCCAATCTACGTGTACGAAATTATTCAACCGGGGGGAGAGGACGGCGAGACATTCGAAGTGCTGCAAGGTATGAGCGATCCCCCATTAACGCTACATCCGGAAACGGGACAACCCGTGCGACGGTGCATTTCGTTGCCATCGATTGCAGGTACGTGGTCCGATATGAAGGCCAATACCAGTCTTAGCGACAAGAATCTAGACGCAAAAGGCTTTACCAAATACGTCAAAATGGGCGATGGCATGTACGAAAAACGGGCCGGGAAAGGGCCCGACGTAATCTCCGCAAACGACTAATCCGACTAATTGAATGTCGCCTTTTGCTCTGCAAAATTGCGTAGCGGAAGCCGCGCAGGCTTTCGGCGAATTCATGAAGTAAATCACAGTGCAAGCTCTGAGGCTGTGATTTTTTCGAATCTGAAGAAAGAACTCATCACTCTCCGCGTGATGTTGCCTCAGAAACCAAAGGTTTTTGAACTGCGGAAATCACGCGGAGCGTGATTGGTACTATAAAAACACTGCCTCTCTGAGGAACGAAGGGCGAGGTGATTCGCTAGAGTCATTTGCCACACTTCCCACGCCCATTGCTAATCGCTTTGGGCGTGCCACACATGTCTCCACGCTAACGACTTTGGGCGTGTCACACCGCGGACTGGCCTGGCAGTCTTCTGTCTGCCGCTCGCCTTACAGGTGCATGCCAACGAATCCACCTTTGTCCTCGACCGCCTGTTCCATTTGCTGCATGCGCTTCTTGGTTTGCTCAGGATCACCGGCGATAATGTAGCGGTTGAATTCGACGATGACAGCCTGGCTGACTGACTCTTCGAACCATTTCACGACGTGCTGCTCAAGCCAAGGGCAAGTTTCTTTGTCCAGTGTAACATTCAACGAAGCATGCCGTGCACGGGTGTCAGAATCGTCGGTAAAGACTATTCCCTCGAATTTGAATGCAATCATGCCGTTGCCAGGGTCGTTGGTAACAAAGAAACGGCAAGATGCATTGTGTAAATAATAGGAGTTAAATGTGCCGTGTTCTGCAATGGCCGCTTTGATCCGCAAATACTTGGCCGTCAGTCCAGGCGAGGCATCCAACGGCGGATCAAGTCTCGCCATGCTTCTCAGCGGCGTGCAGTCGAACGCGATATCGACTGGACGTGAGTTCGAACCATTGGAAGCAGAGGCGGTATTGTTGTTCATGGTTTTATTCGCTTACTTTGCGAAGGCAGCGTTTAGCAGTTCTCGCTCTTCCAACTGGTGTGCTCGGAGCGAACCTGTGGATGGGCTAGCGGACTCGACGCGCGAGATCCGTTCTAATTTGTGCCTCGCCGAAATTTCGTCACCCCAACGCATTTTGACATGTATCCAAGCCCCCATGTTGGTCGGCTCGTCTTGGTACCAATAAACGGGTGTTCCAGCCGGATAAACGCTTAAGGCTTCGACTACTTTTGCAGCTTCTAGCGGATAGAATTGCTCGATGCGAACCAGCGCTACGTCATCTCGGCTGAGTTTGGTGCGCTCAGCCAACAAATCGTAGTAGGCTTTGCCAGTGCTCAAAATAATTCTAGATGTTGGCGAGCCCGCTGGTCGATTGTCGGCGATGATCTTTTGAAAATGACCGTGTTCGATATCGTCCAAGGTCGACACGCAGGCCTTGTTTCTGAGAAGACTCTTTGGGGTTAAAACAATCAGAGGCTTGCTCCACTTCGACTTGGCTTGGCGGCGCAATAAATGAAAGTACTGGGCAGGAGTCGACGGCTGCGTGACTTGGACATTGTGTTCTGCCGTCAGCAAAAGGAATCGTTCTAGCCTGGCGCTGCAGTGCTCGGGTCCTTGGCCTTCGAAACCGTGTGGCAACAGCATGACCAAACGGCTCAGTCGCCGCCATTTGTCTTCCGCGCTGGTGATGAACTGATCGACAACGCATTGAGCCACGTTCCAAAAGTCGCCGAATTGCGCTTCCCAGGCGATGAGTCCTTCGGGGCAATCAAGGCTATAGCCGTATTCAAAACCGAGGACAGCTGCTTCGGATAATGGGCTATTGATGATCTCGATTCGAGCTTGATTGGGTGCCAAATGGCCCAAGGGCATGTATTTGCGATTGTCTACCACATCGCGCACGACGGCATGCCGTTGCGAGAAAGTGCCTCGCTCACAATCCTGGCCGGACAATCGGACCGGTTGTCCCTCCGCCAACAGGGATGCAAACGCCAACAATTCAGCTGTCGCCCAATCCAACGGCAAGTTGCCGTTGCCCATTTCGCGTCGATCCTCAAATTGGCGAACGAGCTTTTTGTGCAGATTGAAGCCTTGAGGCACTGTGCTTGCGGCCCGAATCAGTTCGCCCGCAATTTGCTTGGGAATTGCGGTTGTAACTGGTTGATCGCTCGGTTCAGGCCCGCCAAAATAACCGGCCCAATAACCGGTCAAGCTCTGCAAATCGTGGACGAAGGGTTCCGTCTTGGCGAGTTCGAACTCGCGAGAAAGTCGGCTGTGTCGCACTTCGGCGATAGCGTCTGCTTCCAAACGAGAGAGCTCGTTCATTTCAAGCAAATGCTCGAGGTAGCTTTCTCGGACATTTTTGCGTTTATCGATGGCGGCGTACATTTGTGGTTGGGTGAAGCGTGGCTCGTCCCCCTCGTTGTGTCCAAGTCGACGATACGCGTACATATCGATAACGACATCCTTTTCGAATTCCTTGCGGAAATCCATCGCTAGGTTGACCACTTGAGCAACCGCCTCGGGATCCTCGCCGTTCACATGGAAGATTGGAATTTGAAGCATTTTTGCGATGTCAGTTGCATAGGTACAACTGCGAGCTTCATCCGGCTCGGTGGTAAAACCGATCTGATTGTTCAGCACGATATGAAGCGTACCGCCGGTTCGATAACCAGGCAATTCGCTCAGGTTAAGTGTTTCTTGAACAACCCCTTCACCGATGAAAGCCGCGTCGCCGTGAATTAGGATCGTCATGCTTTCCGTGCGATGCGTGTCCCCATCGCGATCTTGCTTGGCGCGGCAGCGACCGAGCGCTACAGGATTCACAAACTCGAGGTGACTTGGATTGAAGCAGAGGGAGATATGGACCTTTTGACCAGTGCTGGTGGTCCAGTCGCTACTATAGCCCATGTGATACTTGACGTCCCCGCCTCCGCGGAACAGCTCAGGCTTAGGATCATCAAAGGACCAGAATATGCTCTGTGCCCGCTTGCCCATAATGTTGGCAAGTACGTTGAGTCGACCTCGGTGGGCCATCGCCAAAAGCACTCCATGAACCCCATGTTGACCGGCTTTTTCCAGCGTACGGTCCAAGAGAGGGATCAAGCTTTCTGCACCTTCGAGAGAGAAAGTCTTTGCGGTCGCATATTTTTTTCGAACAAACTCTTCGAATATTGTGGCGTCCGCAAGTTTTGTATAGATTCGCGTTTGCACATCATGGGACAGGGTCAGCCTGTTTTGGGTCGTCTCCATGCGCCTTTGAAGCCAATCGCGAATGTTGCGATTGTCGATATGCATGAATTGAGCACCAATACTTCGGCAGTAAGTGTTCCGAAGTTTCTCAATGATGTCGGCAAGTGTGCGACCGTTGGAGTATTCAAGCGTTGGCGATG
>JAYTVM010000411.1:0-14603 GCA_043743995.1 Pirellula sp.
GATATCACGCCGATTTTGTCGAGCCATAAGAAATTCTCCAGCAAAGGACAGTGAAAAGAGGAAGCGGTGCAAACAAGACGTTAATTCTACAACCGTCGCAGGGAGGACGCAATAGCAAAATGGATGGCCCCATTAGCGCCGTCGCAATAGCAAAATGGATGGCCCCAATAGCGCCAACCATAGCAAAATGGATGGCCCCAATAGCGCCAATACCAATAGCGCCAATAGCGGGGCCCAGATGGCCCCAATAGCGGGGCCCAATAGCGGGCGCCCCAATAGCGGCGCCCGCCCCAATAGCGCCGCCCCAATAGCGGCTCCGATAGCGGCCAACAGCGGCAATAGCGGGCCCCCAATAGCGGGCCCCAATAGAGGCAATAGAGGCAATAGAGGCGATGGCCCCTGACACTATGGCGAAACAAATTCCTGACAATTGAAGCTACTAACTTTGACGAAATGATCGACAAACTGGATGACGCTGTCGAGCTACTTAAACAAATGCGAGCCGACGGCGTGCAGTTTGATCCACAAAGCGGAACGGGCGGCGATTATATTCACCTAGTCACGACTGACGCTGAAATTGCGAAAAAGTATGACATGCACGACGAACGCGAGTTTTTCGGTGCGGACTCGGAAGATATATCTGACGACGAAGGCGAGTGACGCAACAATCGCTACTTCTGCTGATCAAGCCAGTTTCCAATTTGGGCAGACATCAAAGCCGCCGCTCTGGGGTTCTTTTCAATGAGCGAGAATGAAGACAGCAAGACTCGCCGAAGCGGCTCTTCAAACTCGGCTCGCTTGGCGGTATAAATCAAATAAAGCAAATTAGACGCAGTCAGAGTGTTGCCCGATGGAATCACTCCATCGATCGGATCTTGAAATCGAACAATCAACTCAGGATGGTCTGTTGCCGTATAGTAATAGCCTCCCGATTCTTCTTTTCGAAAGAAGCGAATCTGAGTTTGGGTCAATGCGATGGCCTGCTCCAACCAGCGCTCCTCTTTGGTTGCCAAGTGCAGGCGTAGCAAGCCATGCACCAAGAATGCATAGTCGTCGAGATAGCCTTGTAGTTTGCTTTCCCCGAGTGCGTGAGTCCGAAGCAACCGGCCATTCTGTGTCTTAAGCTCCTTCAGGAGGAACTCTGCCGCCTTCGATGCGGCTTGGATATAGTCGTTACGATTCAGAATGCGGCCAGCGTCCGCCAAGCCTGCGATCATCAATCCGTTCCAGGAAGTAAGCACCTTAAGATCAGTAGGTGGCCTGACTCGTTGGGATCGAATCTCGAAGAGTGCACTCCTCGCATCCGCCAGGGAAAGGTACAAAGTGTCGAGAGGCTGATTCTTTTCGTCCGCGATTAGAGTCAAGGATTTACCTGGCTGCGGGGCGAAGTACTTACCTTCGAAGTTGGGTGACGCGGCAAAACCATAAACTTGAGAAAAAAGCCCAAACCCTTGGATGGATTTGCCTACGCGATCCAATTCTTCTTTGTCCCAACGATAGAACTTACCTTCCTCCCCTTCCGAATCTGCGTCCAAAGACGAGTAGAATGCACCGCCGGGTGCGGATAATTCGCGAAGGACAAAATCGCACGTTCCTTCGGCGATCGTGCGATACTCTTGACGGCCAGTCGACTCGAAGGCCAGAGCATAGAGTTGCGCGAGTTGCCCGTTGTCGTAAAGCATTTTCTCAAAGTGCGGGATGCGCCAAAATCGATCCGTACTATACCG
The DNA here is from genome assembly GCA_043743995.1 of Pirellula sp. Lineage (GTDB taxonomy): Bacteria > Planctomycetota > Planctomycetia > Pirellulales > Pirellulaceae > JBKCUI01. The sequence goes on from JAYTVM010000411.1 coordinate 1,728, forward strand.
ATGAAAGCCACCTCCCAAATGATCGTAAATGCCGCCAGCAATCATGGAATCCAGAGTCTTGACCAACATCTTCTCCGCCATATCGCGATCTTCTTTCGCGAGAGTCGTTCGCTTCGATCGCTCAAGTAAGAAAACCAGATTGGACGGCTCTGGAAACTTCGGACGATTTGGGTTGGATTCCGCGAAGCCGAAGCCACCATGGTTTGCATCGAAAACGCTCGCAAATCGTTGTTGCGTTTCTTGCAGCATCCGCTTGCAGGAATCGCGATCGATTTCTGCATCTGCCGGAATCGATTCGGACGTCGACATGGCGGTCTTCAATGCATCTGCAATGCGATCTGCTTGGACTTTTAACTCAGTTCGTTCGTTTGTCCAGAGTTGGGTTGCCTTGCGAACGATGGTTAAGAAACCTGGAAGATTGGCTCGATCACCATCGCGTGCGGGGAAATACGATCCGCCAAAAATGGGCTTGGCATCGGAGGTCATTAGCACGGTCATCGGCCATCCGCCACGGCCCGACATGATTTGAACGGCGGTCATGTAGATCTGGTCAATGTCTGGGCGTTCTTCACGGTCCACTTTGATACAGACGAAATTTTCGTTTAGGAATTTAGCGATCTCCTTGTCCTCAAAGGACTCTCGTTCCATGACGTGACACCAATGGCAAGCAGCATATCCCACGGAGAGAAAAATCATCTTGTCTTCCTTTTTAGCTCTCTCGAGAGCTTCGTCCCCCCAAGGGTACCAATCCACAGGATTGTGAGCATGCTGAAGAAGATAGGGGCTCGACTCCTTGGCCAGTCGATTGTCTTCGCTAGAGTTGCCACTTTGGCGAAGCAGAATCAAGAAGCAAATACACAATGCAATGGATCTAGCCAGCATAAATGAAGCTCTTAAGTGGAATCAGAAGGCCAAGGAAATAAGGGACGTCAACCGGCGAACAAAGCGAGCGGGAGAAGCGTATTGTACCAAGTCGAGTGCAACCTCAGGGAGTGCATGTGCCCAAGGGAGTTCGTCGTGCCTCGGAAGCCCGTCCCGCTTCTGGAGCAACGAAACAGGGGATTCTTAAAGTCCCATGAGCGATTGCCGTATTTACGAACGGCTCATTTGTTCGACCCGCACGCCTGTGAGCATATCCACAAACTGGCTTTGGACTTTGATAGCGCGAATCAGGGTCCAAACGTGCTTCGGTTCGAATTCGCAGGGTTGAGTTAGAGCAAGTTGGTCCAGTTCATTAGCGACGGCTGCGTGCTGGTCGTCAATCGATTGCAATCTTAGCTGAATCTCATCGAGCAAGCTCAGGAATTCTTCTTGGCTATCTTGGCATTTGAGCTGCGGATCGCGATCGCAAAGCAACATGGCTAAACATGCAATATGGCGATCGCTCGACTTTGGCAATTGTTGGTGAAGTCGCTCGATGAGTTGTGAAAGGCGCATTGAGTTTCCGAGTTAGCAAATGTTCCGCATCCTTTTCGCTTACGATGCGAATAGAATTTCGGTATCGGGGTGAGATTTCTCCGTTTCATTGTAGGTTGCAAAACAGGACAACGTAAGAAATCTTGGCGGTGCCTCAGACGCAGCAGGGACTATTTAATCGTCACAACCGTCACGCGTCGCCGATATCGTGAGAATCGTCGTGCGAATCAAGGAATCCTCTGAACGCTCACGTAGCCAGCTACCGCACGTTGCGATCGGCACCGACTGGTTCCTGGGCTCTGCCTTGGAACCCACTGACTTGCAGGCTCTGTCTGGGCTGTGCGACAAATAGAAGTTTACCAAAAATGCGTTGATACGAGTTTTGTTCCGTTCGGCGATCTGGCCTTTCAGGTCTGCGACCTGGTCCTTCAGGTTGGTCGGGGGCTTGTCCCCCACCAACCTTGTTTTGGCGTACTAACAGCCGGCACTCTTTAATCGACCCGTTCCCCTCGGCTTTGCCCGCCTCTGGCGGGCAAAGCCGAGGGGAACGGAAGTTGGGACGCCCAATTGTAGTACGCCAAAACGCATCCGACGGGGACAAGCCCCGAACGGATGATCCGACGGGGACAAGTCCCGAACGGATGGGCTAGCGATATTGTCTAACTCTATTTTTGTTCGGAACAAAAAAGACTCGTTATAAATCAGAAAGAAATATCGAAACTGCTATTTGTCGCAGAGCCCAGGAATGAGAAACTCAACTGGTGGCGTTCACCGCGAAGTGTCGAACCTTTTTCGTTCAACGATTAATTCAATTGGGACAGTTTTTAATCGATCGGTCCTTACTTTCCAAAGAATCGTGTGAAGTCCTCTCGCCACGAATGGATCGTTGGTTGCAACCGATGGCTTAATAAACCTCCTGCTCGTTCATTCTGTAGATCCAGCAAATATTGCTGAAATGCAATTCTTGTTTGTGGTGATGAATTTAATGCGAGCGCAGTAATGCTCCAGGCGTCTCGATAGTCCTGGGCGGACATAACCGCATTCGAATCGCTGCGCTCGATTTGCATTAAGTCCGCAACTTGTCCGTAACGCATTTGCGTTTGAACGGCTTGGCGATGTGTTGCATGTTCCAGCGGATTTTCACTGACCGTTTCAAAATATTCAGCTAATCCTTCATCAAGCCATTGTGGGACTCGAACTCCGCTCGCATCCAACAACGCATGGGTGCATTCATGCCGAACATCGGTTAGCCAGAACGCATTGTAATAGGTCAAAACCAATCCCGGACCACGGTGTCTAATATAGTAAGCTCGCCGACTAGGCGCGTGGGGTAGGAGTCGCTTGACGTATGAATCTAAGGATTCACGGTTCTCAAGCACGACAATATGGATTGGTTGCTCTACGATCGCGACCGATAGGGACTGCTTCAATTCGCTCGGCAACGCATTCAGTTTCGGCAGATTTTGCTTTAGCATATCAATCGGCACTGTCGAGTGAATTTGGAACTGACCATCGCGAGATTCGAACGGCCATCGACTTACGCTCAATTGCTTGCTCGATAATGACGTCGCAGATGCAAGGTGGACAGCGGATTCTTGCCCGAACAGCAATGGACTATTTTTGCTTAAGGATGCAATTAGAAATAAAGTTAACCAGCGCAAACCACTGTCTCGCAAAAAGTCGGATAGCCGTTGGCGGCACAGAGTACGATTATGGAATTGCGGCACGATTTGTTCTTAAGGCGTCGCGAACTGATGTTGGATTATCGAAAAAACTCTTTCTCCGTTATCGGCTTGAATTCGGTCATCGATTTCAAAACGTTCGCAACCCTCGTCCGATCGTTGTTGGAGAGTGAGTCCTTGAGAATCAGGCGTGCAATGATCTCTTCGGTTTTGCCATTGGGCTCCGTCGGACTTGGCGGAAGCGTTGTATAGCGACGAAGCTCGGCCGGGAGTTGCTGCTGGTCAATCAGGAGCTGATTCAATTCCATTCGGATAAACTGGGGCGCTTTGTAATGAAGCGCATTGACGCGAGCCGTCCAGTTGGCGAAATCGCCATAACTAATCGCTATGTTGGGATTAGCTGGCGTGACGGCACGAAACTTGTATCGAAACCACTCATTACCAATGGTGATGAAATTATCAGCGCCAACAGCAGGCGCGCCGTGCCACATAAACTTCTTTTGCTGAGCAGGGGTCATACCCTCTAAAACCTGATTCAATTGTTTTTCGAGAGCTTGCATTTCCAGATGCACAAGTACTTTTTGCTTCGAGTCGAGAATCGTAACGCGACCCTTGCCTGGATCCACAACGGTAACACGCCCGTTTTTGTCATCCAGCTCGATGTACTGACCGGCACAAAAAATCGTCTGAATGCTATAAAGTGGAGGCTTACTTTCATCGTCGTAGATGTCGCTGTCGATTCGAAAGTCAGCGTTTTCTGGTAACTCCTGACCATATGCAATCCCTACCATCGGCAAGAACTGAAGCAGGACTACGCTGAAGAGCAATGCGTTGATTCTCATGATTGCCAAGACCTACTGGGACGCGCCCAACGAAGAAACGGCTGCGTCTTTGGCAACATCGATCGTTGGGTCGAATGGATAGAACGTTCTAGCAACTCGCAATGCGAGCTCGGACAGGTAAATTCGCTGAAACGTGGCTTCGTCGAAGTCCGTGACAGGTGCACCATGTTGCGGATAAATGAACTCCGGAAACGATTTCTTAAATACAGGTCGATCGCCTTCCAGAACTTTGTAGGCGGTTACGGAAGCGTTGCTACGCCCTTTAAATAGCGTTTGACCGTCACGCAGCTTGAGATCGCTGACTTCAACCAAAAGGACATAGTCCGCTCGCAGTCGACCTCCGATGACTGGAATCGATCGATCCCCTATCGGCTGATCGTTAATGATTCGATCTACCTCTTCGGGATTGACCATCTCCACTTTTTTGACGTTCCTGGCGAGCAACTCGTTGATATGTCTGGACATGAGAATTCCGGAAGCGTCTGCGTTGAGGCCAGCGGCGGTGCTGACCACTACCGCAACCTTTTTTTCCTTGAGGTCATCGAACTCAGCTGGAGCATCGACGCCTTTGATGACGTACATGGCGTTTGCCATGAAAGCGCATCCCGAATTGGTTGCGATTGCCAAAAACGTCAGGCTGAGGGTGCAAAGGATGGTTACGTTAACCATAATCGTAGTGTACTTGTGTTTAAGTCGCTGTGATCGAGATCCAACTTGATTGCTTGCAGCCATGCAGGAATCCTTTCCATTTGAACCAATCGGCCTGAAGAACTTGCGTCCGTGCGATCAGCTTTTAGCAAATGGTGTTTTAGAAAGCTAGACGGATCAGCCACTCCACAATCGAGATTGACATCGCAATGAGAAGGACGGAGATTGCAACTTGCGCAAACCAATGGAATGGCAAGCTTCGTCCACGAATCCCCATCCATAATAGGCAAGGAAATACAGCAACGGAAAGCAAACAGAGCAGTACGCCACCGACGTTGGCCCGGATGCCGCTTTCAAAATCCCCTTGGATCGTATGTGCCCAGGAAGTTGTCATGCCGCAACCTGGACATCGAATGCCGGTGAAAGTGTACATCGTGCAGCCGGGCAATCCTAGCTGCGTATGCGTACCCAACCCGGCCGGATTCGGTTTGAGCATCGAGGCTACGATCAAAAGTGAAAACAGGGCAACGCCAAGGCAAATAAGCCCGAGACGTTCGCCTTGGCTGTAACGCCCACTAGGTTGGTGGGGATGGGGAAGCTGGGTAGCTGTTTTATCCATTGGACCTGGAACTAGCATTGGAAATCTGAATCGGCTACCCAATATTGACGTTTCGGTCGATTTTCGCAACCGCTAGAGTCCTTGCGTCGTACTCGCATCGTTAAGGAGATGGGATATGCCATACGGAATGTATCTTTCAGCCTCTGGCGCCCACGTCCAGAATCATCGTCTGGAAGTTCTCAGCAACAATTTAGCCAATATCAATACACCTGGCTTCAAGCCCAGTTTAGCCGTAGTGCAAGCGCGTTACAACAAGTCGATCGAAGACGGCGACGTTTCGCCGAACTCCGGCACCTTGGCCGACATCGGTGGTGGGGCTAAATTTCAACCCACTCAAACCATCTTCGAAAATGGGCCAATCGAAAACACCGGCAACAAAACCGACTTCGCCATCCATGATGACAATAGCTTTTTTGTCGTAAAGAGGGGTGAGGAACAATTCCTTACACGCGCTGGTGGCTTTGACTTCAATGCGTCTGGTCAACTCACCAATCCGAATGGCGACCAGGTCATGGGGGTGGACGGAAATCCAATTCAAATCGATCCTTCACGGCACTTTGATGTTCACAACAACGGCATTATTCAACAAGACGGTCGAAACGTCACGTTGATGCTGTCCAGGCCTGAATCGCTAGGTGACCTAGCTCGAGCCGGTGACAACCTGTTTCGCCCACTCGGTCAAATCCAACCTGTCCCACCCAACGAACGCGCTGTCGTTAGTGGCAGTCTAGAAAAGTCGGCAGTCAATCCCACGACTGCCATGATGGAACTAATCGAAGCCACCCGAGCCTATGAATCCAATCTCAGGCTCATTCAGCATCACGACCAAGCGTACGGCAATTTAATCGGCCGATTGCTAAAAGAATAACAACGTCACTGTATTCAAAACATCGGAAGGAACTAATTCATGAGCGTGCAGACACTCTACACAGCAGCGACTGGCATGGAAGCCATGCAGACCAAGCTGGATGTGATCGCCAATAATCTGGCTAACATGAATACGACCGCGTTCAAAAGAGACCGAGCCAATTTTGAAGATCTGCTTTACCGAGACAAAGTCTATCCGGGCATTCAAGACTCATTGCAAAACCCAACCCCTGTAGGTGTCGAAATAGGGCTCGGTACCCGAGTGCAAAGCACGCAAAAGGACTACGGGCAAGGCACCATCGAACAGACTGGTCGTGAACTTGATATCGCAATTGAGGGAACGGGTTTCATCGAAGTAACGGACCCTGTCACAAGCAATCCGCTTTACACGCGCGCTGGCAACCTCGATATCAATGCCAATGGGCAGTTGGTCATTGGCTCAGCCCAAACAGGCCGATTAGTAAACCCACCCATTTCGATTCCACAAGGCTCAACCGCAGTCGTGATAAGCCCAACCGGGCAAGTGCAAGTGCGTGCACCAGGTGCCTCGCAATTGACGCAAGTTGGCGAATTGACAATGGCTGCATTCATCAATCCAGACGGTTTGCTCAAAATAGGTGAAAACCTTTATCAAGCGACTGATGCGAGCGGACAAGTTCAGTCGGGACCGGCAGGCCAAAATGGCCTCGGAGTTCTCAGGCAAGGCTCGCTCGAAAAATCGAACGTCGAACCCGTTCGAGAAATGATCGATCTGATCACGACACAACGGGGCTTCGAACTGAATTCACAAGCGATCCAGGCAGGTGACCAAATCCTTCAGCAAATCGCAAACCTTAGAAGATAATTGGCAAGTCAAGGTATGAGGCATCCACGAAATTATTGCAAAGGCCTGCTTATTGTCGCCTTTCGCTCCGCGAAAGATGCGCAACTTTCGCAGAGCGAAAGGCGACATTGGCGACATGCGGCTTGCATTTATTCCTTTCAGTTTTGTGTAGTAATGATTTCTTGCCTGGTCCTTCCAAACACCATAACCGCTCAGCAGCCCACCAACAAAGCAATACAGACCACTAACAATGCAATACAGACCGTTAAGCTCGAGCTGATGTTGCGAGCCCAAGCGGAATGTCCATCCAACCTGCTCTTGTTGTCAGACCTTGTGCACGCTCAAGGTTCTGATGCGCTGGTTCATCAGATAGCAGATGTTCCACTCGCACCTGCACCTCGTATTGGAAACGACCAAACTTGGACGCGAAGCGATATCGAAAAATCGCTTTCGTTGCGCGGTATCTCCTCTGACGTGATCCGATGGCAAGGGGCCATGGATTGCGCCGTACGACGAGTGGAAGGTCAACGCACTGAACGCAGCATCTCCAAAAACTCGGATGAAAACAACTCGACCACCATTCCACGTTTCGTGCAGCCTGCCGGACACCAAGAGCTGATCGAAAACAAATCCAATGGCACAATAGACAAAACACAATTCACAACACCATTCATTACGCCAACAACTGTTTCGCAAGCGGAGCGAATCGCGGCGGCAGCCATTGAGAACTACCTGCAAACCAAAACAGCCTCGACCGGCCGATGGGAAATTCAGGTCCAACTGCCGTCTGAGCACGCTAAAATCTTGACGCAACGACGCCAGATTCTTGGCATAGCTGGCGGGCAACCCCCTTGGGAAGGCAAACAGACTTTCATTTTCTTGATCAAAGGTCCAGTCGGAGAACAATCGATTGATATTCCTGCCACAGTGAAGCTTCCGGAGATGGTGGTCGCAGCAAACCGACCGCTTGCGAAAGGTTACGTTTTGAGAGACGTTGATTTGACATGGATTCCTATGCCTCGCGGCTTGAACTTCGGGCCAGAGGACTGCTTCTCGCAAACGGAACTGCTCGCTGGCCAACAGTTGCGACGAGCCATGAGCACGCAACAAGTGATTCGACTGAACGAAGTTGGACCGCCAGTGATCATCCATGTCGGCGACTTAGTTGCCATCGGTATTGTTTCAGGTGGAGTTACCGTTGAGACCAATGGTCGAGCGATTGAACCAGGCGCAATGGACGATTTGATTCAAATCGAAGTTCAACCACATCGAAAACGCGTGCTTGCACGTGTCACAGGCGATAGGACTGCCGAAGTTATATCCAATGGTACACCCAACTCTGCTCAACCATCCCGAAAAAATGCGAGTACTACGAGCTCGTTGAAAACACGTTAGGGCCAATGAATTATGTTCTGTTCCGCGATGTCCTGTTCCGCGAGATCCGCTCGGTTGCAACTCCGCTTAATCAAATCAGCAAGTATCGCCCTAGTGCTGTCGAGTACCATGTCTATTTCAGTAGACAAACTTTCTGCTCAAAACAGCAGTCTTTTTCATAAGCCGGTGGTGCACCTGGCACAAGGAGGCAATCCAGCTGGTTCGGGAGAAGTTTTGCCTGCTCCACTTGCTCAAAGGGGTATGGTTCAGCCAAATAGCGATGTTGTCTCCCAGCCTGGGCCTAACTTTGCCCAACAACCCTATACGAATCCGTTCCAGGGAGGGTATTTCCCGTCTGCAATGGACAATGCGGGGCAGCTTGGATTGCAAACATCCTGGAGTTATGTTCAGCCAGCTCCCGCCCGCTCGTTGAAACTTCACGATATTGTTTCGATTCGAATCGAAGAAACATCGACGTCCCTCGCAACAGGCAATGCGACTTCCAGAAAGACCACGAGTTACGATGCTTCGATTAAAGAATGGCTTCGGCTCGTAGGACTGGATACGATCAAGCCAGCCCCACAAGCAGACGGAGACCCTCGTGTGCAAACATCGCAAACCGAAGTCTATCGCGGCGATTCGACGATCCGAACCAGCGAAGCGTTCACACGGAATATCGCGGCGGAGATTGTAGACATCAAACCCAACGGACTCATTGTCTTGGACGCGACCAAGGTCATTGAGGAAAACGACAATAGCTGGCGATACTCTCTGACCGGTACATGTCGCAGTCAAGATATTGACCCGAATAACGTTGTGCTCAGCCGCAATCTCATTCAGTCCCATATTAAGAAGCAAGACCTAGGCCACGTTCGGGACGGCTACTCCCGAGGTTGGTTGACTAAACTGCTTGCCAGAATCAAGCCGTTTTAGTCTTGGGTAAAGAGTGTTCAGTGTTCAGGGGTTTGGGGTTTGGGGTTTGGGGTTACGAATGCCTCTGAGTTCACCTCAGGGGATGGTTACCTTTTCTCTAGAGCTTGTCTGACTCAGCAACCTCCCAAGGAGTTGCAGGGTACGTGTCATCGCGGTCTGATGGGTTCTTGTCCCCGTCTGTAAGCAATCTCAATGCACTCAGGTCAAAGCCTTGGCGCAGCGGGTGGCCTACTGGAGGTCGAACCGTCTTACCGAGACCATCACCATTATCCTTATAGTCAGGGCCTGGGAACAAGCCAACAGCAGGCAGCAAGGCTGGCCACGCCCACACGTAGGGGTCGCTCGTCCCCGAGGCGAAAACAGAGGTGCCAGGGCGAAAACAATGACTCCTGAGCCCCTCCCACACCACCCGGCATGCGGGTCCGCACCGGGCGATTCAATTTCTAGGAGCGAGTCTTTTGCCAAATCTCAAATAGACTCACCAAGCCGCTCTTGGCCAGATAGTCGTTTGTCAATCCGCGTTCCATGCGTCGACACTTCGACATAAACCAAGGACCACAGGAGTTAAGCCCTGTGAGAGCATTTCAAATGCTCGACGTTATTCGTTTCTCCGACGCACACTCAAACAACGTTTGCAGTTATGATATGGAGACGACTTTGGTCCCCAAAAAATCGAATTTGTTTTTCCTGACTGAGACACTGCAGCGTTCCTAATGATTTACGAAGCGAACCCGTTGGCAATAGCCGTTTTTTCCGTTCTGGTTCTTGGCGTATTGGCATTTAGTTTTTATTTAGGGGCGAAAGCCAGATCGAGCCAAGGATACTTTGCCGCAGGCGGCTCCATTCCGTGGTTTGTCAACGGAATTGCCTTCGCAGGAGATTATCTTTCCGCGGCTTCCTTTCTTGGTATTTGTGGGATGATTGGGTTTTATGGATTCGATGGCTTTTTGTACTCCATCGGTTACTTGGCGGGTTGGATTGTGGCCCTGTTGGTCATCGCCGAACCGTTGAAGCGACTTGGTCGCTACACGTTCGCCGACGCTCTCGATAGCAAGTTCCAATCGCGTGGCATCAAGGCGGCCGCTGGGCTTAGTACTATGGTCGTAAGCTTGTTCTATTTGATTCCGCAAATGGTCGGTGCTGGAGCACTCGTAAAGCCTTTGTTGGGCCTTCAATATTGGCATGGAGTGGTGATCGTAGGTGCTGTCGTTGTCTTCATCGTGGTGACGGCAGGCATGGTGAGTACGACTTATGTGCAATTTCTCAAGGGTGGACTGCTTGTCATTTTTTCGTTTTTGCTAACGGTGCTGATCCTCTATCGAGGCTTGAATACAACCCCCGCTGACGAACTAGGCAAGACGCAAGTGATTGAGACGAGGGATGGCAAGCGATACGTTAACGATATTCCCATTGGATTTGGTCAAGGCGAGACCAATGTCGCATCGGTCGGTAAATTGGCCGAGTTGCCCGATGGAAAGACAAGTACTGGGCCGCTGGGGCCGATCTCATTTATCAGTATGATCTCGAAATCCAAAATTGAGGTTACTACCGCGGTGAAAGGAGAAAAGGGAAAAGTCACGATTGTGCCAAAGATAGTCGACGGAAAAGACATGTTATTGCCGGGGAATCTACCTGCGTTCAAAGGGATCCGATCGGACAGTTGGATAGCCAAGATCGACTTCGTTTCGCTCATGTTGGCGTTGTTTGCGGGCACCGCTTCATTGCCTCACATTCTAATTCGTTATTACACGGTAAAGGATCAAGCTTCGGCCAGGAAAAGCACCATCGTCGGAATTGCCTCAATAGGTTTCTTCTACATTTTGACCTTATATATCGGCTTAGGAGCGATGGTCAGTGGCAAGTTGGATCCGACCGATAGCAACATGGCCGCACCGCTGCTGGCGAAGAGTTTCAGCAACTTGCTGTTTGCTGCCGTTTCGGCCATTGCATTTACAACGGTGCTTGGAACCGTGAGCGGGTTAATCATAGCAGCGGGCGGCAGCGTGGCACATGATATCGTCAGCGGTTTCTTTGGCTGGCAACTTTCCGATCAGCAGACCATTCGGGTAGCCAAGGGAGCTTCCATCGTAATTGGTCTTCTGGCAATCGCGCTTGGCCTTAGATTTGAAGGGATGAATGTCTCGTATTTGGTAGGCTGGGCCTTTGCCATCGCTGCATCCGCCAATCTTCCTGCTTTGTTGATGCTGTTGTTTTGGAAGGGGACGACCAGACAAGGGATTATTGCGGGCGTATTGGTCGGCTTAATCTCATCGCTCCTGTGGGTGTTTGTTACGCCGGACATGTTCTCCAACATTTATTTGATCGATAAGAAGTACGCATGGGTGGCCCTAAACCAGCCGGGCATCGTCACGATCCCGCTAAGCTTTTTGGCAATCGTAATAACATCCAAATTGACGCCAATCGCTTAACCCCTGTTAGGCGAAGTGTGGTTTAAAATCTACCTAGGAACTGGGTGGCACGCCCTGAGGTACGAAGGGCGTGGTGAATCTCTTAAGTCATTTGCCACACTTCCCACGCCCATCGCAAATCGCTTTGGGCGTGCCACACGGTCGCTTGGACTGTACTCAACCTTCGCTTTTGGCTCGGGGGATAGACGCGCTCTTTAGTTTTCCGAGTCCGCCATCGACGCCGATGGTTTGGCCGGTAACCCAGGACTGTTCCGGCGAGGCAAGCCACAGGATTGCTCGGGCTATGTCGTCCGGCTCACCGAAGCGACCCAGGGGGTGCATGGCGAGCGAGATTTCCGCCGATCTCGGATGTCCCCAGACCCGCTCGGTGAGGGGTGTTTTCACCAATCCAGGCGCGATCGCGTTGACCCGAATCTGCTTGGCGGCGTAAGTCATCGCAGCCGACCGAACCATTCCTTCGATACCCGCTTTGCAGGCTGCAATGGCTTCGTGATTCGATAATCCTATGGAAGCTGCAGCGGAGCTCATCAAGACGACCGACCCGCCGGTTGAAGCCATGCGGGGAACGCAGGATTTCAGCAGACCGGCTGCCGACGTTAAATTCGCTCCGATGGTTGCGTCCCATTCGGCACGGCTCGTCAAGTGCATCGGTTTTAGCAAGACGGAACCCGCTAGATTGATCGCAGCGTTGATTCCATCCAACAGTCCTTCTGCGCTCGATACGACTCGATCCAGTTGCGTCCAATCTGTACCGTCGGCAACCGCAAATCCCCACCCATAGGCCTGAGACAGCTCTTTTAGCTTATCCGCTGAACGGCCTATCAAGAACGCTTCCCCTCCAGAACTCGCAAGCAATTTGCAAACGGATTGCCCTATCCCGCCACTCGCGCCTACGATAACAGCTTTAATACTTGAGGAAGAAACGCTCATGAAAATTACAGCGGTTGGCCAGGGAAAAGATTTCGTTAACAATTAATTTAAAGTCCGCACTGCCCACTATAAAGGGTGGTCAAGTCCCTCAAAGAAAGAACTAAGGCGAAGGGCAGTTTGAAATCTACCCATAAACTGGGTGGCACGCTCTGAGGTACGAAGGGCGTGGTGAATCGCTAGATTCATTTGCCACACTTCCCACGCCCATCGCAAATCGCTTTGGGCGTGCCACACGGTGGCATGGCCTGGTAGTATTATGTCTGACGCTCGCCTAATGAATTGACACGTGCGTGCTAGTCGTCTTCACAGGGCG
>JAYTVM010000412.1:0-4068 GCA_043743995.1 Pirellula sp.
CCTTGGGACTCAAACGTTGCGAGTGAGCGGCGGCAATCCTTCGGCTGGTAGCGATTCGCTCGACTTCTCGGCATCTGCTATCGTCGCCAACTTGGTGACGGTCGATCTGGGTGGGTCGACCATCCAGGAAGTGACCTTGGGTCTTGTAAGTTTCAGTGGAATCGAAATCCTGAATGCCGATGCCAACGGCCACAACCTAATGGTACTCGGCACGGCCGGCAATGACGTGCTAGATGTAACTCCAACCGGTGCGGACGCAGCCACGGCGAAGTTGCTGTCCAGCAACCCGAACATTGGCTCAACACCTGTCGTCAATGGTACGAATATCCTCGCGCTAAACGTTGACCTGCTAGCTGGTAGCGACCGGCTCATTGTGAACGGCACACAAGCCGGTGAGATCATTACCGTAAATGGCACGTTGGTGACCGTGGCGGCATTGGAAACGGTCAACTACACTAACGTCGACGACCTGCGTGTTAACGGTCAATCCGGTAGCGATACGTTCAACGTAACGCCAACGGCAACTGCCACTATCTTTATTGACGGTGGCGACCCGATCGGAGTCACAGGGGATATACTCAACCTCAGCCCACCGGGAGCGTTCGTCCTCCAACCCGGCCCCGAGATTGACGAAGGTGGCTTGACCAGCGATGGCGCTCAACGAGTTAGCTGGGATCACATTGAAGAAGTCGTAATCATCGGAGGCGGCCCAGCCTTGGTTCTCGGCACGAACGGCGACGACGACATTACCGTGATTGCCCGTGACGTTTCCTCGCACGGCGGGACGGATGGGGTACAAGACTTCACCGTTACCGTCAATAACGGTTTTAGTGCCCTGTTCATCAACCAGCCTTCACTCTTCATCGACGCATTGGCTGGTGACGACGATATTGTTGTCCGCGCGCCTGCTCCCAATCAGGCCGAGTGGGACGTCGACGTCACACTCGTGGGTGGCCCAGCGGCATCGGCCACCGGCGCTCAGGGTGATGTGCTTGAGTTCGAAACACCGGGCGACAACTCAGTCATCTTTACACCGACCGGTCCAGAGACAGGTACTTTCGTCCTCGATCAAGCGGTCAATGATTCCACGATCAGTTTTGTTGCACTCTTCATTTTTGACCCAGCGGGCATCAACTACATCTCCTCGCCGGGCGGCGTTGAGTCCGTTGTCTACGACGCGGTTTCCACCACGGGGGCGGATGTTTTGACCATTGATGGTACTTCAGTCAACGACACGTTGAACTTTGACGTAGGAAATCTATACGGGGGTAACTTCCGTTCGCCCTTAAGTCCCGACTTGAACTTCACACTCGCAGGGAATGTTACGTTTAATGGCGGGGGCGGCTTCGATGTTGCCAACCTTTTTGGCTCTGCCGGCAACGACAAGGTCACCTCGACAGCCAATGCAATCACGATGAAAACACCTGGATCCGTGGCGATTCTAACCATTGGAACCAATGTAGACTCGTTAATCGTAAGCACCGGGGCTGGTGACGACAATATCGTTCTCAACTTGAACGTTTCGGGGCTGCAAAAGCAGATTGACGCAGGTGCGGGCAATGACACAGTCAACCTTGCAGGCACGATTGACGCGATAATCTTGGGCGGCGACGGCGATGACTTCCTGATCGGTTCGCCTGCTGCGGATCTGATCGTCGGCGGGGCTGGCAACGACACGATGTTGGGAGGGGGTGGTTTGGACACGATGTACGGCGGCGACGGTAACGATTTGATTGTCGGCGGAACTGGCAATGACCGTGAATTTGGCGGCGACGGTGCGGATACGTTTGTCTGGAACCCAGGCGACAACAACGACACGATTGACGGCGATCAAGGCGTTGACGTGCTGCAGTTCGTGGGTGGTACGGTCGCGGACACCTTCACTTTGTTAGCCAACGGCGATCGGCTGCGACTCGAACGGACGCCTGGTGGCGTGATCATGGACGTGGGAGATGTCGAACAGATCGACACGAACACGTCAGTTTCGCTAGGCACGAACGGTTCGGCAGTCACGACTTTGTCGGGCGCAAATGAAGTACCGGCAAATGCCAGCTTGGCCACGGGCACAATGTCGTTGATTTACAACAGCACGACCGGCAAGTTCGATGTAAATATCATGTTACAAGGCATCGCCTTGGCCAGCATCACCGGCGCGCACATTCACGTTGGCGCGGTGGGAGTCAATGGCCCCATTATCTCGGATCTGCTCGCTGCCAGTGCATTCTTTGTAGACGGAGGCGGCTTGCATTATTCCGCCACGGGACTCACTTTCCCGACCGCCAACATAAACGATCTGTTGACCGGCAACACATACGTCAACGTGCATACCTTAGCCAATCCGGGTGGCGAAGTCCGAGCCCAATTGAATTTTGTTAGCGGTAATGCAACGACTGGTTTAACCGGCGCGGATACGTTCACGGTCAACGATTTGGTTCCGACCGATGTGCGCATTGTTAATTTGGGACTCGGCAACCTCGGTGTCGGCGCGAATGCGAACGACGCCAGCGCAGTGGATCGAGTGACGATCAGCGGCCGTACGACCTCCGACATCGTGACGCTGACAACGAGTACGGGATTAGACGGTATAGCCGGGAATACGGACGACTATGTTAACGTCGCAGGACTGCGTTACGACGTGAACGTGGATGCGGCCGAACCGGTTGACCTGTTGACTTTTGACGGCAGAGAAGGTGACGACGTGATCAAGTCGGTGACGACCGTTCCCTTTATACTAAACGGAAGTCAAGGCAACGATTTCCTTGAAGGTGGCGGGGGCGACGATACGCTCCAAGGTGGACCTGGTGAAGACACCATGGTCGGTGGGGGGGGCAGTGATACTTACGATGGTGGTGCCGACTTTGACACAATTCTAATTCGTGGTACATCAGGCGACGATGTCATTAACGTTTTGCAAAGCTCGGCGACGACGTTGACTTACACGGTCAATGCCACTACCGAGACGGATACTTTGGTAACGGTAGCTGGCGTACGAACCGTGGAAGAAGCCCGCGTAGATGCAGGCGCAGGTGCTGACCTGATCAGGATCCGCTCCACAGATGCCTTGGGCTTAGATGCGGTATTGAACAGTCTTCGGATGACTGTTGGCGGCGGCGAGGATAGCGCTCAGGACCGCTTAATCGTGGTAGAGGACGGCACGGATGACTTGATGATCTATCGAAAGAGCCAGTCCGATAGCTCCGGAACAGTAACCATAGGTTCAGGAAATGCCGAGCCATTACTGACGGTTTTCACCGGAATCGAGCGAGTCCAGTTCGCTGATGAGAATGGGGTTCCGGTGAATCCGAATGCCGCAACCGGTCCACAACTGGTAGTCTTCAAACACGATCCATTCGAGTTCAACGATGACCGCTTCGTAGCCACTCATATCGGTGCCAACGAGACGGTCAATGTTGACCCAACGATTGATCCGGGTGCACTGCTAAATCCTTTCGGTGATGGTCAAGATGTTCTTGGTGACCGCGACTTCTATCGCATCGTGGCCGATGTCACTGGGACCATCGATTTCCAAGTTTATTTTCGCCAGATCGGCCCATTGGCGAGTGGTCGTCCAGGATTGCCAAATAACGGAAACCTTGATGTCAACGTGCGCGACGCAGTGGGGAACATCATCGCAGGATTCGGTGCAAATGATGCTACCAATGACGAGCGAGTTCGAATACCCGCCGTCGCGGGCCAGACTTATTTTCTGGAGGTTTTTGGCAATGGAACTGCGATCAATGGGTATAGCCTAACGATCATCAATCAACTGCCGCCCGTGCCTCACGATTTGGAATTGCTGGACAACCCAGTGGGTGATCCGCCACCTGCCAATAGCGATACCGGTCGAAGCCAGTTCGATAACATCACGCGAGACAACACACCGACGTTGGTATTCCGTCTCGATGACGCCATCTTCCTGAATGATCTGCCAGGCAACAACGCTCCAGGTGCACCGCCTGACGAAGTGATACCAATTCCGTTTCAAGCGGCAGCAGGCACGGCCGGCTATCGCATTGCGATCTTCGATGAAGGCAACTCGCCACTGCCTGGAAATCAAACAGGAACGGC
>JAYTVM010000413.1:0-1276 GCA_043743995.1 Pirellula sp.
CCACGGCAATCGCATCAAAAGTTGGAGGAACTATTCGCTTGCCACTTGCCTTTGTCCAGTGTGATTGCGAAAGATTCGTTTTGAACGGATTAGTTTCACGCGCGTACAACGGAGTTGGCGATGCCTACGGCTCAGATTTTGTCGTTCCAGGAATGTTTTGAAGTTGTCCAGGATCCACGCGTCGTTGGTAGGTGTGGTCATCGACTTGATACGGTTCTGTTTTTGGTTGTGGCCGCCGTCATTGCCGGTGCCGATGGGCCAGCAGACATCGAGGATTTTGGTTTTGAAAAACAAGATTGGCTTGAGCAGTTCGTGGAATTGCCCAGCGGAATTCCTTCGCATGATACGATCGGGCGAATCCTGTCTCTGATCAAGCCGGCACAATTCCAACAAGCGTTGATGTTGTGGATCAATCAATTGCGAAATGACCAGGGAAGCTCCGGGCCGATCATCGTGCCGATTGACGGTAAGACAGCACGTGGTTCGTACACCGATGCGGATAAATCGAACGCGATTCATATTGTTAGTGCATGGGCCACCGATTACGGTCTGACTCTTGGGCAGGTCGCGGTTGATTCAAAGTCGAATGAAATCACTGCAATTCCTCAACTCTTGGACATGATTGACCTCGAAAACACAATCATCACCGTTGATGCCCTTGGCTGTCAGAAGTCAATTGCCAAGCAGGTGATTGACGGTGGTGGCGACTACACATTTGCGGTGAAAGACAACCATCCGAAGTTGGCCGCAGCGATCAGCCAAGCGTTCTTGGATGCGCATGTAGCGGGACCGGCAGAGGTTGGCTTTCGGTCCAAATCAGTACAGGAAAAAGGGCATGGAAGAATGGAAGAACGTCACTACTGTGTGGGTGCAATCCCTGAATCCATGAAGGCAATGGCATCGGAATGGGCGGCGGCGAAAAGCATTGGCCAAGCAATCAATATCACCACCAAAGGTGACAAAACGAGCATAGAAACTCGCTACTACATCAGCAGTCGTGCGCCAAAGGTTTCTGAGTTCTCGAACTCGGTTCGCAAGCACTGGGGGATAGAAAGTATGCACTGGGTCCTGGATGTGGTGTTCGGCGAAGACGCTAGTCGTATTCGTACCGGTCATGCCACCGAGAATATGAGTTTCACAAGACGCTTTGTTACCAGCTTGCTGAAGCAGGACACTTCGCGCTCAAGCCTTAAGGCAAAACGTAAAAGGGCTGGGTGGAACACGGACTTCCTCGAAAAGCTCCTATTTGGTTGATCTTTTGATGCGATTGCCGTGG
>JAYTVM010000414.1:0-14550 GCA_043743995.1 Pirellula sp.
TCGGGTGAGCTCAAGAATGTGCTGCTGATTTGCCCCAAGCCACTTGTCACGAACTGGATGAGAGAATTCCGTCAATGGGCTCCTGAGATTCCACTTGCCATCATCGAGGGTGATTCCGCCAAAAGGAATTGGATTTGGACGAACCCGCAAGCCCCGGTCAAGATTGCCAACTACGAATTGATGATGCGAGATCGGGACGTGTTTGAAGACCATGCGCTCCACTTCGATTTGGTCGTCCTGGATGAAGCACAACGCATCAAAAACCGAAACAGTACCACCAGCGAAATCGTCCGATCGATCCCTAGGACTCGTTCGTGGGCTTTAACTGGCACTCCAATCGAGAACTCCGTCGAGGATTTGGTCAGTATCTTCGAATTCCTTGCACCGGGTTATTTGCGGGATGACATGCACCTAAAATCACTTGGAAAGGCAACGCGAGATTACATTCTGCGTCGAACGAAGGATAAAGTATTGACGGACATGCCTCCAAAACTGTTCCGGCCCGCAGAACTGGAGCTAACCGGTGAGCAGCGTGCCAGTTACAAATCAGCCGAAGAAGATGGAATCATTCAGTTGTCGGAGATGGGTGAATCGGTGACCATACACCATGTGTTTGAGCTCGTGCTGAGACTAAAGCAGATCTGCAATTTCGATCCAGCCACGGGCGCAAGCGCCAAGTTAGAACGGTTAGAAGCGGACTTGGAAGAGGTGGCGGCTAGTGGCCAAAAGGCGATTATATTTAGCCAATGGGTCAGTACGCTCAAAGTGCTCGGCGAGCGGTTGGCCAAGTACAATCCGCTTTACTACCACGGTGGCGTGGCATCGAACAAACGCGATGGCGTAATCGATCAGTTCAAGAACAATCCCAAGAACAAAGTCATTCTCATGAGCTACGGTGCGGGAGCCGTTGGACTGAACCTTCAGTTTTGTCACTATGTGTTTCTGTTTGATCGATGGTGGAATCCGGCCGTGGAGGATCAAGCCATCAATCGTGCGCATCGGCTAGGTGTTAAACAACCCGTAACGGTGACTCGCATGATGTCGCTTGAAACAATCGAGCAACGTATCCACGATGTCCTCGAGGAAAAGCGAGAGCTATTCAATAACTTGTTTGCAGAAACCGGAACACCGCAAAACCTTGGGCTCAGTCAAAAAGAAATCTTCGGCCTCTTTGGTCTCAACGTGCCTAAATACCAGCCAAAGGCTGCTTAAGAGTAGAATAGTTGTCCTCAACTACGCTAGTCGAGTGCCATTCGGGTCAGACCCTGTTTTCGGTTTTCGGTTTACGGTTTACGCTGATGTGATCGTTGGACAAATTGTCGAGAGGGCACGACCGTTTCGTATTGAGTTTCCGAAAGCGATTTACCATTCGGGAATCGTGACTGTGAATTCGTACAACCAAAGGGACCCCGGCTAGACAATACGTTCGCGTTAGTAGCCAGGTTTACGTTTCGTGTGTGCTAATGCGACAATGACAACCCGTTGAGCACGAATGACGTAAACTAGAACGAAAGGGAATTTCTGGAAGCGAAAACCATGCGTTTCGAGCATGTAAGCTGCCCAGCTTTCAGGTGATCGTTGTACCAATTCTTCGGCAGATTTTACCAGAGTCCGAAACTCGGTGGCGACACCCTTGTCCCGCTGGCTATACCACTCGATGCTTCGCGAATCTCACGAATGGCCTCGGGATGAAACTCAATTTCGTTAGTCGATTTGGCCATCAATCATCTTCCATGCTTCAAATGACGGTATCGTTTTCACTTGTCCGTTATCAATGTCGGCGAGTCGATTGCGAATCTCATCACTCCAAGCATCATGAACTTCCGCCGAGACGCAGCTACCGTCCGAATCTTTTAGGCTTGCAAGGATAGCGTTTGCGACGACCACTCGATCATCTGGAGTAAGTTCCAAGGCAGTGGCAATTAATTGTTGAGCTAATTCCGACATGAACAAATTCTCCGCATAGAACGATAACGACCAACTCAATTGTACTTAACTGCTGCTCTTAAGTCGATTACTGGGGGAGAGAACAATGGGGACACACGGACACACACAAACTTATCTTTGGCTCGATGCAAAGTAGCCGAAAAGGGAGTGGGCAGCGACGCTGGTTTCGAACCATTGTGATCTGCGCCGTCAAGAAAAACAGAGAAATTAGCGTCTCTACGCCATGAAAGTGCAGAACAATGCGTGCTATAGGTAGACCGGTAGTCAGGACTGTACTCTTCAGGAAGGCTCGGTGCAATCAACGAAGATGCTTCTTCTATGCCGTGAGCAACTCGCGAGCACGGTTCCGAATCTTGTACATCGAGTTTATTGAAATTGAAGATTTCCCTCCGTTTGGAACAGTGTTCGATAGTTATCGGTAGAAAGAGAGCCGTTCAAATCGTGGAACTCGACCCTGCATTTTGCTTCCGGGGCACAGTTCGCGTTATTATAAACTCGGTACTCGTTCAAGCGGTTCAATGCTTACCATGCAAACCAAAGCAAGAATTCTCGTTCGGTATTTTCCGTCCGAATCCCGGTAAAGAACGTGAGCGGCGATTTCATCTACAACCGCCATTTCGGTTGACAGGATTTCGTAATGACTTCCATCGTTCATCGTTATTCGAACGGGGCTTTTTTTGACTGCCTCAAGTAGCGTTTGTCGATCCATTCAAAAAATTCATTTTGGTTAGGAGTATTGAAACGTCGCGACACAATTCAATTAGCCGCACGGCGTTAGCCGCGGTGTCCTACGATTGTCAAGCACTTAGGGAACCGGGGCTAGCTAGCGCCCAAACGGCTAATTACTAGGAAATACTCGTGCAAATGTGCTTATTCAGGGCGTTCACCGACTGCCATGCCAATTTTGATTTCACTATCGTCGCGATCGATAGTGAATTCGACCGTGTTTCCCACCGGTGTCTTGCCGATTTCGAAGATCAAGTCCGCAACTCCTTTGATGCGATGCCCGTTCATTTCGACGATGGTGTCTCCCACTTTTAAGCCAGCGCTCGCGGCCGGAGATTTGGCGAAGACGCTCCGGACGACAGCACCGCGAATCGGAGCTTTTGCCGCATCAACGTCACGGTCGAGATTTGGCTCTGAAACCGATTGCGAAATGCGTCTTACTTCCGAAGGCTTTACAAGTTCAACGCCTAACCATCCTCGTCTCATTTTCCCAGATTCAAGGATCTGCTTGAAAACGAGTCTGGCGATATTGCTGGGAATGGAAAAACTGACGCCTCGATAGGACTCGCCAACGATGGCGGTGTTAATTCCGATCAATTCTCCGCGACCGTTGACCAACGGACCACCGCTGTTTCCCGGATTCACAGCCACATCGCTTTGCATCAAGTCACTGTATCTCGCCATAGCTTTTTGCTTGGTTCCCCGAGTCGGTTGGTTGTGGATCGAGTCCTCGTAACTGGTTCCGCTCAAATCCAACCGGTGCTTGCTGCTGAGGATGCCAAATGTCACCGATCCCGTCAGACCGAATGGACTGCCGACCGCCCACACCGGCGAACCAACTTCCATACAGTCGCTGTCCCCCCAGCTGATAGGCAATATGTCTTGTGCACTAATTTTCAGGACTGCCAAGTCGGTCGGTATATCGAAACCGACAAGCTCGGCGACACAAGTACGTTCGTCAGCCAGGATGACGTTGATTTGAGAACCATCGTCCAAGACATGATAATTTGTGAGTATGTACCCGCGGTCATCGACGACGATCCCGCTGCCTTGTCCGACTTTCATGCGCTTCGGAATCGAGCGAACCATTTCCTCCAGACTCGGCTCCGGGTCATTCGATTCCACTGCACTCATCATGATATGAACAACACTGGGACTGACCCGTTTTGCGACGGTCTGAGAAATCGTGCTAAGTCCCTCCCAAGAGACACTTTCCAGTTGTTGGCCCGCCATTTCGTACTCGGCCCGAAGCTGCCCACGATGCCATGAATACCTTGAAAACTCCAGCACCGACGGCAACATGTACCGCAAAGCCATCAATAGAACAATCACTACCACCAAACTGAGAAAAGTGGACAAAAGCAGTGACGCGGCAGTCGGCTGCTTGGCCACAACGGAATAATGCTGGCTAGCTTGTGCGGTCACTTCGGCCTGGGTTGCGACTGCGTTGGTCTGAATTTCCAACGTGCTGTCGGGCGTCGAAGGCACCGAGGTTGGTTCCATCTCACTCATCGAAGCATGCCTTTTTGCGAAAAACCAACACGGCGATAGTTGCATTGCTGCCGACGTCTGCGGCCAACCGTGAAACGCAATACCTTTCAACAAAGACGAATTTCGTTTAACAGCCAGCCGAAGGCATACGTTAATGGTATCGAGTACGCCTTCGGCTGACTGTTAAACAAATAATTGAACGGTATTGCGATTATATCGATTGAATCCCATTCTAACCGACCAAGACCAGCGGCGGCAATCATTTAACTCGTGATTGGTGGTGACTTTCCGCCTGTGGGCCAGTGAAGTCTGGCTCGATTGCGACTAAAATCGTTCCAAACACGGGAACCCAACACTTGCTGGACTATGGATCGGTGAAAGCTCAAACTACGATCGATTTAACGGCCGTCATCACGACGCCTGAAAATATTCAGTTCGAATACCGAATCGCGGGCCCATTTCGACGATTGCCAGCACTTCTGTTGGACTTCGCGATTCGCACAATGTGCTTGATCGCGTTTTTCATGCTGATGTTGTTTGTCGGCGTAGCGGTCGCTTTTCCGTTCGGGGTGATGGTTTTCTTGTTTCTGATATCGTCCTTTGCGCTCGACTGGTTTTACGGGATTTTCTTCGAAACCTTTTGGAATGGTCAGACTCCTGGAAAATGGCTTACCAAGATCCGAGTTCTTTCGGTGGATGGTCGACCGATCAATGCTTTCCAAGCCACGGTTCGCAATTTCCTTCGACTCGCGGACTTCGCGCCGATGGTATCTTTGGAGATGTTTGCGGCAGATGCTCCTCCAGCCTATGTCATTCCAACCTTCCTGGTTTCTTTGATTTGCATGACCTTGACATCACGGTTTCAACGCTTAGGGGACTTGGCCGCCGGCACCATGGTCGTTGTCAATGAACGCTCTTGGGTGCCTACCAATGTCAAATTGGAGGATGCCCGAGTTGTGTCGCTCAGTGAGCACGTACCGCCTAATTTTCGGATGAGTTCTACGCTTGCAAAGGCAATAGCCTTGTACGCGGAACGCCGAAGTCGGATCTCGATTGGGCGGCGAACGGAGCTTGCCTCGCATTTGGCTAGACCACTCTTAAAGCTTTTTAACTTCCGCGACGATACGAGTCCGGACCTGCTTTTGTGCGCTCTTTATTATCGCGAGTTTGTTTCCAAGGAAGCCTTCTCCGATGCGAAGCGTTTTGCTCCGCCACCCACCAAGGATTCCAGCGTGAGCTTGCTTGTGAATACGTTACCTGCCTCCATTGAGTCCCTTCCGCCCATAATGAAAACACCGCTATGAGAATTGCTGAACTTCTTGAAAAGAGGCGACAAGGCTGGCTTGAACTGGAGCGTATGTGCGATTCCTTTCGATCCGTCCAATATCCTTTCGCCAACAAAGGGAGTCTTGTAACGCGATTCTCAGCGTTGTATCGGGCGGCTTGCACCGATCTGTCGATGGCCGAGCAGTATCAGTTACCTCCAGCAACCGTGGAGTATTTGCATCGTCTGGTAGGGCGAGCCCACAGTCAATTGTATCGTTCGCGGCAGTTCGCGAAAAACAAATGGTTGCACTACATGTCCAAGGTGGTTCCACAAAGCATTTTTCGAGATCCGTGCGTGAAAGTGGCCTTCGTGGTGTTCTTTGGCCTATTCACACTTTCGGCCATGCTCGCAAAGTCCGAAGTCGCTTTCCCTGGTTTTGCGGAACGTATTCTCGGACCCGAACAGATTAAAACCATGGAAGATAGCTTTAGTAAACCTTTGGATGGGAATCTAAATCAGTACATTTTTATGTCTGGCGTGTATATCAAAAAAAACACCAGCATCGGGCTTCAATGTTTCGCACTAGGACCGCTGGTACTACCCTCGCTATGCGCTTTGGCCTACAACGGCGTCGTGCTAGGCGCATCGTTTGGTTACATGGCCAGGGCGGATGTAGAAGAGGGTGATGTTTTCTTTCAGTTTGTTACCGCTCACGGCGTTTTCGAATTGACCGCAATCGCACTTGCGGCTGCCTCTGGTCTACGCTTGGGACTGGGGCTTTTTGCCACATCAGGCTTGCGACGTTCCGAATCGTTCCGTTTGAATGCCGAGCGCGCCCTGCCGATCATTTTGGCGTCGGTCGCTCTGTTTTTCATGGCTGCCTTTACTGAAGGGTTTGTCTCGCCGTCGCCTTTGCCCTATTTCGTTAAGGCATGTGTGGCCATCTTCAGTTCCGGTTTGCTCATGTACTATTTTGTGGTGCTTGGCTATCCACGCCCAGATATCGAAAGGGAAATCGCCAACAGCGACGACAATCCATGGCGAACCATTGGAGTTGACCATGCAGCTCGATAAAACTGCCATCGTCATTTCGCAGCGATCCGCCGTCGAATTGATCGATCTGAGTTTGCTCGTTTTGCGTCGTTATTGGCAACCCATTGCATTCTTTGCACTCCTCGGAATCCTTCCCTTTGCGATTGCCGATTTGTTCTTGGTTTGGCCATTGACGCAGTACGAATTGCTTTTGATTGCCTCACGCGATTTCAGTAGCACCGAAGTCTATCATTTTCGCTATTTGAGTGTCATCACGGGGCTGATTTTGATTCAGTCGCCGCTTGCACTGAGTGCTGTTACCTACTTTATCGGGCAGGCAGTATTCATCGAGAGGCCTTCGTCGCGGCAAGTGTTTTCTGCCGTCTGGAAACGCTGTGGTTCAATGATCTTTATCCTGGGGCTGCTGCGAATGTCGCTCCTTTCCTTTGTGCCTGCTTGCCTTTTGTATTTGGCCCCTGTCTTTCGTCCAGAGATTGAAATTCCTCTCTATCTACTGTGTTTTTGCAGCGTGGTTTACTTTGTGCGTGGCTTTCGGCCTTTCGCGGCCGAAATCCTATTGTTGGAACGTTGTCCTGTTCTGAAGTCCAAAAAGCGGCCCGATCAATTGGCTTATGGACAGCGCTCCCGGTGGCTTCATTCAAGTCTCTACAACGAGTTGTTTGGCGTTCATATGGGGGTGACCATCGTAGCCCTCCTGACCGCACTTTCCGTATCGATGAGCATCGTATTTCTCATCGGTGTCTTGACAGGGATTTGGAGTTGGGGGATCTGGATGGATCTTTTTCTGTATCCGTTAACCCTTTGGATTGTCTCAACGTGGACTACGGTCATTCGATTCCTACTGTACATGAATTCCAGGATTCGAACTGAGGGTTGGGAAATCGAACTGCGTTTGAAAGCGGAAGCACAACGACTCGAGGAGTTGACACAATGAGGAAATCCTTACGGGTCTATCCTATGGCCGTGGCTTGGCTTCTAGTAACTTTCATGGCGACGATTCTGCCAGCCTCCGAGGAGTACGCCCCACTGCGAGCCAAGGTCGACGACAAAGACTGGGCTACGATCCATCGCTCGACGCACTCCGTTTGGTTCGACTCAAGTGATCAGTCCGTACATCCCACACGCGCAAGCAAGAGCATCGATGTAGACGATCGACATCGTTCCGTTGCCGGTACCGTCCAACCCACTTCGTGGAGTTGGTGGCGAACCTTTCGACAATCGCTGGGCGATTGGTTTTCGTGGATTTTTCAAAGCTGGCAAATCATACTTCTCGTTTGCTTGCTCAGTCTACTGGTGATCGTCGGCTTCCTTGTTTTCCAATACGGATTGAGCTTTCAAGTACGCAACGCGAAAATGTCGGATCTCTCCATTCGTGAAAGGGAGAAAGCAAAACTTCAAGACCTTCCGTTCGAGCTTGAGCAGACCATGTTCGGACTATTGGCTCAAGCCGAACGGTATCGAGCAGCCGGAGATTTTTCGAAGGCTATTATCTATCTTTTCAGTCATGCGCTGGTCGAAATGGATGGTGCCCGTTGCATTCGATTGGAACGCGGAAAGACCAATCGTGCTTACCTTAGAGAACTGAATGGACAGGACAATCTGAGAGGCTTTACCAATCAACTTGTTTTGGCCTTTGAATATGCGTTTTTCGGAAAACATGTCTTGAGCCAAGAGGCATTCGAACGCATATGGCAACAGGTCCCGACCTTTGATGCCTCCTTGAAGCAAATCGTTTCCAAGCCAAGCACCAACGATAGCCTAACATCAGCGAGATTCTCATGATGCCAATACGCCAGAACATGTCGGTACTGTTTGCCTGGTGTTGTCTTGCCCTAGCTTTTTCTGGCTGCCGCAACTCACTGAGTACTTATTACGGCTTGAGCGAAGGTATCGACGCTCGATGTAGCCCTGCTTCCGTATCTCTCTTTCGGAACCTGTGCAGTGAGGACGGTCGTTCGACGCTGATGGTGCGATCTTTGTCGCCACGAGCCATGAAGAAACTAAATGCGATTGTGTGGTCAGCCGATTCATTCGAACCGCATCAGCCGGAAACCGTGGCATGGTTTGAACGCTGGCTATCGTCGGGCGGTCGTACGCTTATTTATGTCGGTCGCGACTTTTCACCGACGGCAGATTACTGGTCCCAATCCGCCGACAAATTCGCAATCAGCGGGGGTTCCGATCAGGATGCACTCTCGGCACATGAGAAACAAGCCATCGAATTGGCCGAGCTAGACCGTATGCGGTCGGGTGTTCGAGCCATGACCGCTACTCCTTGGTGTCTATTCGATCATTCGCAACGGAACGAGGAACACATCACGGAATCGAAGGGACCTTGGTCAAACGAAATAGACGGAGCGAAAGCCAGGTTGTTCCTTCGCAGCACCCCGATGGGTTACTCGGAAGCGAATCTGACGACCATTCAAAAAGAGTTCGATTGGGAATCCGAGGATACGTCGGGCAAACCTGTCAACACAGTCAACACAGCTACCACAGCTACCACAGCTACCACCGTTGAATACGAGTTCAAATGGCAGACGTCGGATGCAGCCATGAAGGGGATCGTGAAGTCACTGACTGCAACGGATTTGCCGGAAATGGAGAGTCTGCTCTGCACGCTCGATGACAGACCGCTGATTGCGGAGGTCTCTAAGCCGAGTTGGGGAAGTTCGCGAGTGATTGTTCTATCGAACGCCTCGTTGATCTCGAACCTTTCCCTCACGAACTACGAGAATCTTGCGTTGGCCAAGATGCTCGTTCGGGAGCTTCCGAAGCAAAACATCGGTTTCTTGACAGGTAGCAACGATCCCAGAGTTCGCAAAGACGACAATTCGGACCAACAAAAGGGTTTCGAAATGCTTACGATTTGGCCGCTCAACGTGATCTCGTTGCACGCGGTTTTTCTTGGAATGTTGGTCTTGCTCGCGGCCTTTCCTATTTTCGGTCGAGCCAAGTTGTTACCAGTGAAATCCACTCGCGAGTTTGGTCAGCACATCGAAGCGGTTGGCGGATTGCTTTTCAAATCGCAGGACCGATTTTATGCTTTGGCAACGATTGCCGAATACTTTCGCAATGTTCGCAAGGAACCAACCTCCCCGTGGTCCAATGTGGAGCCCGCTGCTCAGCAAGAACCTAAGTCGCCGTTTCAATCAAGCTGAAAGTACCCATCACGCTCCGCGTGATGTTGCCTCAGAAACCAAAGGTTTTTGAACTGCGAAAATCACGCGGAGCGTGATTGGTACTATAAATTTACAGCCGTCCGCGAAAAGCGACGATACGCAACGGCCATGAAAAGTTGGTATTATATTAGCCATAACACGCATTCGATCACAACTCAAATTGAGGAGAAAAGAGATGTTTGGTTTAGGAGGCATGGAACTGTTAATAATTCTTGTGGTAGGCATCTTACTTATAGGTGTTCCGCTAGTTGTCGTTGGGATAATCATGGCTGTGAATGCGAACAGGCCCAAGCAGCAGTAGGCCAGCGCAACGTAGCAGAATGCAGTTTTGGACTGCCGTTTAGAAGTTGATTTTGTACTTGCTACCAATGCATGACAAATCCGCCATCGACATTGATGGTTTGTCCGGTCACATGGGCTGCCCGGTCGGAGGATAAGAAGACAATCATGTTGGCGATGTCCGCAGGCGTTTGCCATGTTCTCAATGGTACGACAGAGCGGATTTTTTGATCCGACCATTCTTCGTAACTGAGACGATTGGGTTCGAGCGTCTGGTCAAACCAAGCTTGCCAAACAGACCGATTCAAAGGTGTTCGGACCATGCCCGGGCAGATCGTATTGACTCGAATGCCGTACGGCGCAAGATCCTTGGCTAGGCACTGTGAAAAATTGATATTGGCGGCCTTGCTAGCGCTATAGGGCGGGTCCGTTTGCGATCCAATTTGGCCAGCCACCGATGCCAAGAAAATTAAGGATCCTCTACGATTCTCGACCATGTGCGGCGCGACGGCATGTGCAACGTGAACCATTCCCATCACATTCACCTCCAAGGTCCGCAACCAGTCAACGGGCGCAAGATTCGTAAATGGGAAGCCAAACTTCCCAGAACCAATGGCTGCACCATGTACCAGATGGTCGATTGGGCCCAGTGCCTCTGTCGTCCTTGGAATCGCCTCTTTGACTGATCGCTCGTTGGTGACATCGACTCGAATACCCAGACTACGCACCTGAAAACGCGTTGCGATGTCTTCGGCAACTTGCACGGTGTTGACAGCATTGTCCCAAAGCGCAATCTGCACGCCTTCGGCCGCAAAACACTCCGCGGTTGCTAGACCGATACCACTGGCTCCACCGACAACAACGGCGGTGTGATCTTTCAAATGCAAATCCATGTCTGCTTTCCCATTGGTTGAGACTTGACCGTAATAGTGAACAACCAAATGCGCCCTTGGAGGACTGGCTTGAGAGCGCAAACGGACTATTGGATTGGGGGCAGCGGGTGCGGGCGGTGATCGCTGACCGTCCGTCGACGGAGCGACGGACCTACGGGAGCGACGGACCTACGGACCTACGTTACCGACGTTTGAACAATGGTCCGGCGTAGCGTGCACCGTCACCCAGTTCTTCTTCAATGCGAAGCAATTGATTGTATTTCGCCATTCGATCGGATCGCGAAGCCGAACCCGTCTTGATCTGCCCGCACGACAACGCGACAGCTAGGTCGGCGATCGTAGAGTCCTCGGTCTCACCGCTTCGGTGGCTCGAGATGCTCGTGTAACCATTGCGGTGAGCCAACTGAATCGCTTCGATGGTTTCCGTTAACGTGCCAATTTGGTTGACCTTGATGAGAATGCTGTTGGCAATCCCTTGGTCGATACCGCGTTGCAGTCGGTCTGTGTTGGTCACGAACAAATCGTCTCCCACGAGTTGGACTTTGTTGCCAACTTTGTCCGTCAGTTTTTTCCAGGATGCCCAGTCGTCTTCGGAGCAACCGTCTTCGATGGAGCAGATTGGGTAGTTGTCGACCCAGTCGGCCAGGAAGTCAACCATTTGATCGCCAGAAAGTTGCTTGCCATCAATCGTGTACTTCTCGGTCTTCTTATCGTAGAACTCGGTAGCAGCCACGTCGAGAGCGATGAAGATTTGCTTGCCTGCTTCGTAGCCAGCGCGTTTGATGGCGTCCATGATCAAGTCGAGGGCTTCTCGGTTGCTGCCAAGGTCTGGTGCGAAACCACCTTCATCGCCAACGGCTGTGTTGAGTTTCTTTTCGCTTAAGACTTTCTTTAGATGGTGGAAGATTTCGGTGCCAGCTCGCAACCCATCAGTAAACGTTTCGAAGCCCAATGGCATCACCATAAACTCTTGCACGTCGACCGAGTTGTCTGCATGTTGACCACCGTTGACGATGTTCATCATCGGGGCAGGCAGCAAGTGAGCACCAGCGCCTCCGAGGTATCGATAAAGTGGCTGGTTGGTGAAAACGGCTGCAGCTTTGGCGGTAGCGAGCGAGATGCCCAAAATAGCATTGGCACCCAAGTTCTTTTTGTTGGGTGTGCCGTCGATATCGCAGAGCATACGATCGATGCCGCGTTGATCGAGGGCATCGGCGCCGATCATGCTATCGGCGATTTTGGAGTTGATGTTGTCAACCGCTTGCAGAACCCCTTTGCCCATGTACATGGTCTTGTCGCCGTCGCGGAGTTCCCAGGCTTCGTGAGCTCCCGTGCTCGCACCGCTTGGAACGGCAGCCCGTCCCATGGAACCGTCGACAAGCGTCACATCCACCTCGACGGTGGGGTTTCCTCGTGAGTCAAAAATCTGTCGGCCGCGGATGTTTTCGATCAAACTCATGAAATACCTATTAAAAACTTAAGGTGGCGGAATCGGGGAAAGCTAAAGCGGCCAGCATTTTTACCGATCCGAAGAGCGTTGGCCATCGCAAATGTTCTCCTCCGGTTGGTCGGGGGCTTGACCCAACGCCAACCTTGTTTTGGCGTACTAAACCGGCATTCGCGGTTTGCATTGTTGACAAAAAGTTCGATTCAATACAATCTGGAGACACGGCGTTTCTGAAATTCCATTCCATTGTTCTTGAACATTGCCAACTTCCATGGTCCGACAAGTAGTTCGACAATTTGCATTTGTATTGGTGGCGATTTGCTTGGTAACGTCGCAGCAGACTTTCGCAGAAAGCCCAGCCGGCGTTTATCGCGGAGAATGGAGAAGCAACTCGAATGGGCATCATGGTCCAATGCGTGCCGTCTTAAATCCGAAGAGCGATGGAACGGTTCAAGCTAGGTTTACCGGCCGATTTGCATTGGTCATTCCGTTTGCCTACAAAGTCACACTTCAACCCACTCAAGATGGATTTGGAAACACCATTCTAACCGCCAGCAAGCCACTCGGGCCGATCTTAGGAAGCTATCAGATGACAGCTCAGGCCAACGCATTCGGCCTGAATGGCAACTTCCAAGCAGCAGGCGACAACGGCTCGATTCAGATGAATCGGGTTCGCTAATTATCTATGGTTCGCACAACGCAACGCGTGCAATTCCCAGGACATGCAGACAATTTGTTGGCCGGAATCCTGGAATTGCCATCTGAGACGCCGCAAGGTTTTTTGCTGTTTTCACATTGCTTTACCTGCAACAAAGACCTCAAGGCAATTGTCCGGATCAGCCGAGGCTTGGCCGACAAAGGATGGGGAGTCTTGCGTTACGATTTCTCCGGTCTAGGGAATAGTCAGGGGGTTTTTCATACCTCCAACTTCACAACGAACCGAGAAGATCTACGTGCGGCCGTGGCCTTTTTGGCCCGCGAGTACCAGCCACCAGCGTTTTTAATAGGTCACAGTTTTGGC
Source organism: Pirellula sp. (assembly GCA_043743995.1). Classification (GTDB taxonomy): domain Bacteria; phylum Planctomycetota; class Planctomycetia; order Pirellulales; family Pirellulaceae; genus JBKCUI01. Next base: position 13,304 of record JAYTVM010000414.1, read on the forward strand.
GGCGCAACGAGCTTATCGATAGCGATGGAGTTGCAGGCGGTTCGGGGGGTGATCGTCGTTGCATCCCCGAGCGATACGCTCCATTTAGCCACCCTTTTGGAGAAGTTGAATCCAGACATCGCTTCTCGGGGCGAGGGCTCCGTTACGATTGGCGGGCATAATCATCATGTTGAACTTCAGATGCTTGAAAACTTCAGAACTTACGATCTCCCGACAGCCGTGCGATTGATTACCAAGCCGATACTGGCTTTCCATTCACCGACCGACGAAACCGTTGATTTTCGAAATGCGTTGGTGAATTGCGGGCTGGATTCGCAGACCAAAGGCACATTTGCATCTGGAAGATCCTTGATTAGCCTGCCTAATTGCAACCATTTACTGACGACCAACGGTGCGGATTGCGTAATGGTAGCTGAGATCACGGATGCCTGGTGCAGGCGATTCGTCGGTGCTTAAGAGTGGGGATCCTTGCGTAGCGGAAGCTTCTTGTGTAGCGGAAGCCGCGTAGGCTTTCGGCGACTTTAAGAAGTAAATCCTGGTGGATTCGTCCTAACCACCGAAACTCTTGGCGAGTTCCGCTACCCCAAATTAAGCATGGAAGAAGCTCTAGCCACAATTTTCGGTGGTTTTGGCCTTCCCAATTCGGCCGTAATCCGTCACCATATTGGCCCCTCGCACCATTACTTTCCTTTATCTCCAATAACGTGTCGATCCGATCATGAGCCAGCAGATTCTCCAATTGGTTGAGCAGTCCTCCCTCAAGGAGAAAGTCGATGTCTTTGGCATTGGCGACACGGTCGACGTACACACCAAGATCCAGGAAGGTGCAAAAGAGCGCATTCAGATCTTCAGCGGTATCGTAATCGCCAAGAGTGGTTCGGGCACCCGCGAGATGTTTGTCGTTCGTCGCATTGTGGCTGGCGAAGGGGTTGAGCGAAAGTTTCCCTTGCACTCACCTCGAATTGACAAGATCGAAGTCAAACGACGATCGGTTATTCGTCGTGCCAAACTGTACTTCTTGCGTGAGCGAAGCGGCAAGGCTGTTCGACTGAAAGAGCGTCGGATCAAGTAGAGTATGTCTACGGCTAAACGTTTGGCGAGGCAGTTTGAAATCTACCCATAAACCGTGTGGCACGCTCTGAGGCTGTAATTTTTTCGAATCTGAAGAAAGTACCCATCACGCTCCGCGTGATGTTGCCTCAGAAACCAAAGGTTTTTGAACTGCGAAAATCACGCGGAGCGTGATT
>JAYTVM010000415.1:0-53837 GCA_043743995.1 Pirellula sp.
CGTCCAAAGCCTGCTCAGCATTTCGGCGATATCGATAGATGGAAGTCTGGTTGGGCAAAACACAAATGAGATCTCGATCATTGGGACCGTCACTGTGACTTTGCCGAGTTCGATTGGCGTCGCAAAGTCATTGCTGCTCGAAGGTGATCGCAATACTCTTCGGGAACAAGGACAGATCGTCATTGAGAATTCGCGAATTTCGAACTCCCTTGGTTTTGGAATCACGTTGCAGGCAGACCCAAGGGATGCCGTTTCGAATGCTCCGAATCCTGGCTCGGTTCGCAACACCATTACCCTCAACAATCAACGCTTGCTGCCCGGTGCCGTCGTTGTCAACAACGAATTGGTAGCGAACCTTGGAGGTGGCATTAACATTGTTGGCGACATAGCCACTGGAAATGTCCCGGTCGCTTCGGTACCTTTTGCTCGAATCGTCAATAACACCATCCTTGGAGGTACCGTCACAACGGCGACAGCACCACCCTCTGCAACGTTTGGCGATGACTTCTACGGCTTAGGATTGATTTCTTTTGCCGACACTGTTCCCAGTGGTGGCTATAATCCTCGTGCGGGTGGCGGGCCAGTACCAATTGCTGGATTGCAGGATCCAACCAATGCTATAGGCGCTCCAAACTACTCGGGAATCGGCGAACCCATCATTAACCAAGGTGCGGTGTCGCTTGGCCGAGGTGGAAGCCTGGTTGTTCAATTCACAAACAACATCCTAACTGGTTCCGATGACGCTCGCGCTGACTTGGCGGTGTACGAAGTCGGGGCACCCGAACAAGTACGAGTCGAAGTAAGTCCTGACGGTGTGAACTACACCTCGGTCGGTACGGCTTCTTTCAACAGCCGATACATCGACTTAGATGCGTACGGATTCAATTCGTTGAGCCAGCTTTACTATGTTCGTCTTACAGACGTTGCCAATGAAGGGTCCGTCAGCGGAGACTCCGTAGGGGCTGATATTGATGCCGTCGGAGCCATTTCTAGTCGGCCAGGTCAAATCTTTACGCCGCGAGGAACTGGTATTCGAGTGGGGGTAAACGCAAGCCCGACGATCATCAACAACATCGTAGCCAATCATACAACTGGTGTTTTCGTGGATCCCTCCAGCACTTCCACCGTCATCGGAGCGACGCTATATCAAGGAAACACAGCGAACTCTGCCGGTTCGGCTACACTGGGTCAGTTCCCAATTACCGTAGGCAATGCAGTTCCGTTGTTTACAGATCCCTCTCGCGGAAATCTCTATCCGGTTCCGAACTCACCAGCCATCGATGCAACCATCGATACGCTTGTGGATCGGTCTGCCCTGCTGTCGGTAAAACAGCCTTTAGGATTGGCAGCGTCACCCATCATAGCTCCATCTTCAGACATTAACGGTCTGCTCAGGGTGGATGATCCAAGTGTCGAGACTCCTCCAGGTCTCGGCGAGGGAATTTTCAAAGACCGGGGAGCCGCAGATCGGGCTGATTTCGTCGGTCCGAGTGCCATCGCCATCCACCCCTTTGATAATGACGCATTAGGTGAGGACTCCAATCCGACCTTAGGGATTGTCGAACTGGCCAACAAGAGTTTTACCTATTTCGATTTCCAAATCCTAGATACTTCGCAAATTGGAAACAAGTCGCAGGGAACTGGGGTCAACCCTCGGTCCGTTACCCGAGATTCCATCTTGCTTTATCAAAATGGGCGAATCTTGGTCGAGAGCCTGGATTACCGATTTGGATTTGACTCAACCAGCAATATCGTTCGATTGACACCGTTGGCTGGAGTGTGGGATAACGAATCGGTTTACCAAGTGCGATTCATTAATACCAACGAATCCGCGATTACTTTGGTTGATCCAAAGAATATCGTCGATGGTACGGTCTACACCGTTTTGGATTCGACAGGCGCAAATACACGGTTCGAACTCGATACGGGGCTACGCCTCACGGTTCCGTCCTCGGTGGATGGTTTCACAACAACTGCGGTCGACGGAACAACGTTCCTCGTGGATGACGGTTTCCGTCGAGTAACGTTCGAATTCGATGACAATGCAAACATCGGAACAAGTAGTATTCCGATCCTGATCAATTCCCAGGATCCGCCACTTATCCTGGCTGAGAAAGTCGCTGCGGCGATTCGTAGTGCAGGCCTGAGTCTAACCGCCAAGGTCATCGGGGGTGGCGAATTGCAAATCCTCGGTAGCAGTCTGATTACGGTTTTGCCTGTGGACAGCAGGATAACGGTTTCGGGACGTGCCGGAACAACTCCAGCCTACGGCTTGCAAATTCCAACCGCCAACGGTTTGCCCGTGGGAGTTGCAGACGGCCAGACGTTCTCTATACAACGCGGTAATACCACGCTGGTTTTTGAACTGGATGACAATGGGTCCGTTGGTGTGAATAATGTCCGCGTTCCCTTGAATACCTCGTCAACGGACACCATGGCTGCTGGAATTGTCAGTGCGATCAACGGTGCGAATCTCGGTCTTACGGCCACCTTTTCAGCTGGCGGATTGATCGCCGTTGGAACTCAGGCCGATATGCGAATCCAAGCGACCAGCACGGTCCTGCTAGTCGTGGGTGTACCTGGACGTCCAGCCACTATCCCTGTGATGATCGATCTCTCTCAAGTGATTACTAGTTCGCAGGCTGCAAAAGTCCTGTTGGACAAGATCGCGGCAAGCAATTTGCCAGGCGTTCAGTTGACGCAACTCGCTTCGACGATTCTGATCGAGGGGGCCCGTGGTGTTGCAGGTCTCGGGGCATTCCCGGTCAATGGAGTCCGCGATTTGGCAGGCAATGCGATACGAGCAACGGAGATCGATGGCAAGACGCTCATTACCATTTTCTTAGGAGAAGGCCTCGACTACGGTGATGCCGCAGATCCACTCTATGCAAGCAAGAAGGCGAGCGGCGGTCCTACACACGTTGTCGTCAGTGGGTTCTCTCTTGGACCTACTGTGACTTCCGATGCCGATGCCCGCGTCATCGACTTGGATACGGATGATGGGGTTACGATTCTGCCATTGACGGCCTCCTTCGGTGGCTCCATTATCGTCAACGTTCAAGGGATCTTGGTTTCAAGGCCTGCGTTTATCAATGCCTGGCTCGACTCAAACGGCAACGGAATTTTTGAATCAACGGAAAAGATTCCCGTTAGCGGTCGAGTCGGAAATGGTGACAATGCCATTTCGATTTCTAGAAGCGTTATTCCTGGAACTTCCAAATCCACTGCTCCTGTGGCCCTGCGAGTTCGGATGAGTTCGCAAGAGTTGCTTGGACCTACAGGACCTGCACCAGACGGTGAAGTCGAAGACTATTACTTGACCATCAACCGCAATCCGTACACCAATCCATCGAATCCACTCGACGTAAATGGTGACGGCGGAGTGTCCCCGTTGGACGTTCTCCAATTGGTCAATTACATCAATGTCAATGGAACTGGTCTATTGCCATTCCCAACTGCGTTCACCCCACCGCCCTATTTGGATGTCGATGGAAATGGATTCATTAGTCCGTTGGATGTGATCACTGTGATCAATTTCATCAACTCGCAAACAACCGGTGGCGGAGTGGGTGGTGAAGGCGAAGGCGAAGGATTTGCATCGGATCAATGGGTTTCCGCATCGAGCCTAGCGGCTCCTGACGTATCTGCGGCTGGTCGTTCGGTTGAAACGCCTTTGCCACACGCAAATGCTGCCACCCAGGCGATTCAGTCTCTTGATTCTTATCTTGCAAACGTTTCTTCCGATATCGGCCCGTCGCTGGCTGTCGATCAACTCGATTGGTCAACCTTTTTGCCCGTAGACGAAGCTGTTGAGGAAAAAGATCCGAACTTTGCACTCTCGATTGCAATCGACGACATTTTGGGCAGTCTGCTTTAAATGGAAGCGTAGCCAGCAAGAAATAAATTCAAAGGCCGATGGTTTCCCCATCGGCCTTTTTTATTGCTTCATGACTGCCTGGGAATAAACTTGTCGAGCCAGTACACTGTTGCGTTCTCGAACAACAAACCAGCAATCTCTAAGAAACCGGATTTGTCGTCATCCAATGTCGCATTTAGTTATTCAAGAGAAGCGAGCTACGCTTGTAGCGAACATACTCTCAGTTGCAATCCCATTGGTTGTCGCAATCCTCTTGGGGGTACGGACCAAGGTAGATTTGGGGACTTGGACGAAATGGCTGCCCCATGCGATCGGTGCAATAAATACACTAACGTCCGTTCTTCTGATCCTTGGATTGGTCGCACAGAAGTTTGGAAAGATAGGGTTGCACCGATTTGCCATGACGTCCGCTTTTTCACTTGGTGCGATTTTTTTGGTTTGTTACGTGACGTATCACCTGTCGAACCCATCGACCCATTTCGGTGGGAGTGGAGCATTGCGTGCCGTGTACTATGCCTTACTCGTTTCGCACATAGTTTTGTCGTTGGTGGTCCTCCCCTTGGTCCTGAGAGCGTTTCTTTTCGCTCTCACCAATCAAATAGCTAGGCATCGTCGAATTGCCAAATACGCATATCCCATTTGGCTCTACGTTTCGATAACCGGCGTCATCGTGTACCTCATGATTTCGCCTTACTATACGTCCTTTTAAAATGAAGTCCAATTGCGTTTAACCGTTAGCCATAGTCGTACGATCATTGCATGAAGTACGCCTTCGGCTGACTGTTAAACAAATATTTGAACAGTAATACGGTTAAGAATTGGCTGGCGGTGGTTTTGGGCAGCTCTACTTCTTTGCTTCAGGCAACTTCATCACTTCTACTTTTCTAATCAGCACTTTGCTGCCTGGGTCGTGTTGTTGGAACGCGAAGTGACCTTCCTTGAAAGTCGTTGCAAAATCTAGGTATTCGAATAGCTCGTCACCGTTCACGCTGATCTTGATGCGAGTCATCGCTTTCCCTCGCCAAATGTCATCGCGAACTTCGAGTTCGTACTTGAACCAAGCATCGGGTTCGACCAGTCGCTTGTAGACATGGCACATGCCATACAGTGATCCGGTTCGGATGGGGTCGGAGTGGGTGCTGTCGATTTGAGCCTCATATCCATCGGAAAAACCGGGGTTTCGCGTGCAACGAAAATAGAGCCCTGAATTCCCTTTATCGTTGATCTTGACCTCTGCTCGGTATTTGAAGTTCCTGTATGGTCCTTTGGTGCATACAAGCATAGACGCTGCGCCCGATCCAGCCAACGCACCGTCAGCGACTTCCCATTTGCTATCCGCTTTGCCAACTTTCTCCCATCCGTCCATGGTCTTTCCGTCGAATAAAGAAACCCATTTAGAGTCTTGGGCTTGTACCTTATTGGGTGCCAGTATGGCGAAAGCGCCGAGCAACACACATGTGAACAACGGAATGGATCGAGTCATCATTGAAAGCTCCACGGAAGGATTGTGAGGACGGGCGCTTGCTGCGAAGGCAGAAGCGTTTCACCCATGGATCATACTGGTTGTCACCCTTACATAACAGCCCGCGGAACGACTAAGGTTTGTTGAAACCCTATTCGACAACGGCGGTTTGAGAGGTTAGCCTTTACATTCCGCCAGTTACATTCCGCCAGTCACACCACTCCCGCGTTACTTCCCTTCCAAATTCCACATCGAAGGTATTTCCATGAGCCGTTTCTTCTTCAACTTTGCTTTCCTTGCGATTTTCAGTTTTTTCTCCGGCCATGTTCCGTCATGTCTTGGCGGAGACCCAGAAATCATTACGCTTTGGCCTGAAAAAGCACCGGGCGAGACAAAGGAAATTCCACCGGAAGGCGAATTCACGGAAGGCGGAACAAGATTCATTGCTGGTAAGCCCATCTACCTCGTAACGAACGTATCCAAGCCGGAACTAACCATCTATCGTCCCGATCCTGCCATCAATACAGGTGCGGCGGTTATCATTTGCCCAGGTGGCGCGCATCGTTTGTTAGCCTACGACCTCGAGGGAACGGAAATCGCCCAGTGGCTCAACACCATCGGCATCACGGGTATCGTCCTGAAGTACCGTGTGCCATTTCGAAATCCGGATTTTAAGTGCCTGGCTGCTTTGCAAGATGCTCAGCGTGCTATCAGCATTGTCCGAACACGCAGCAAAGACTTAGGCATCGAATCCGCCAAAATCGGGGTCATGGGTTTCTCGGCTGGGGGTGAGGTGGCTGCAAGGGCATCGCTCCAGTACAACGCTCGAAAGTACGAAAAAACAGACGCCGCGGACGACGCGTCCTGCCGTCCCGACTTTTCGATGTTGATCTACCCTGCATACTTGGTGAACGACACAAAATCTTTGCTAGAGGAATTGAAGCCTGCTACAGACGCACCGCAATCATTCATGGTCCACGCTTGGGATGATCCCGTAACGCCCTTGAGCAGTCTTTGCTTGGCGACGGAGTTAAAGAAGGTTGGAGTACCCTGTGAGCTCCACCTCTTCGCAACCGGCGGTCACGGATATGGAATGCGACATGTCGATGGCATGCCTGTCACAGGCTGGACAGCGCAAGCTACGCAATGGTTAAGCAAATCTGTTACAAAAAAATAAGCAGATCGGATACGCCAGACCCGGTCGAGTGACTCGTTTAACCGTTAGCCGTAGGCGTACGTGAATGGTGTCGAGTACACCTTCGGTTGACTATTAAACAAATAATTGAGAGGTATTGCGTAAACCCGGAGCCGCAGGCGACGGCGAATACGCACCAAAACAGGAGCAAAAGCCATGACAAACATCGCACCCAAGATCGATTCCATCCGTTCTCAATTTCCGTCACTTTCGCGAATAATCGCTGGGAAAACGGCCATTTACCTCGACGGTCCGGCTGGAACGCAAGTTCCCCGGTCGGTAGTGGATCGAATAGCGAATTGCATGTTGAACCACAACGCTAACCGTTCCGGCTGTTTTGCGACAAGCCGCGAAGTCGATTTCATCATGGACCAAAGTCATGCGGTGTTCGCGGAATTTCTAGGCGCACCATCGGCAGATTCGATTGCTTTCGGACCCAATATGACGTCGTTGTCGTTGCAGTTCTCACGTGCCATATCGAAGCAGTGGAAGCCTGGCGATCGGATTTTGGTATCGAGTTTAGACCATGATGCCAACTTCACACCTTGGGTGTTGGCAGCGAAGGATGCGGGTGTTGAGGTAATGACGATTGGAATCCATACCTTCGACGCTACGCTCGATATGGACTCCTTGGATGAACTGTTGAATGAACGAACGCGATTGGTCGCTGTTACGGCAGCCTCCAACGCAGTGGGCTCGCTAACGCCGATTCGTGAGATTGCCAAACGGGTTCATGCTGTGGGGGCTGAACTGTTTGTCGATGCAGTGCACCTAGCCCCACATCGAGAAATCGATGTAGTGGATCTTAATTGCGATTACCTCGTTTGTTCTGCGTACAAATTCTTCGGCCCACACATCGGTGTTTTGTACGGTCGGCGAGATCGAATGATGGAGTTAACGCCGTACAAACTTCGACCTGCACCGGATAGCTTGCCTGGACGATGGATGACAGGAACTCAAAACCACGCATGCATCGCGGGCGCGGCCGCTGCGGTAGAATACCTGGCTTCCCTTTCGGATATTGCAGACAACGGTACCAATCGACGTTTACGAATTAAGGATTCGATGACCGCGATTGCAAGTTATGAGTCGCAGCTGATTTCGCGACTTATCGAGGGGCTGACATCCATCGCTGGCATCAAACTTTTCGGCATTACAGAAAGCCATCGACTGAGCGAGCGAGCTCCCACCGTTAGCCTTCAAGTGCATGGAAAGAAATCGATTGATGTCGCTCGATACCTTGGCACTCAAGGTGTGTTTTCCTGGCATGGAAACTACTATGCCTTACCGTTGACTCAAGCACTGGGGACAGAGCCAGACGGAATGGTCCGATTGGGCTGCATGCACTACAACACCATGGACGAAATCAATAGAACGCTCGAATTGGTTGAGGGAATTGCGTCATTGCCGACTGTTTGAACGGCTGTGAAAGATGCTGAAAGCTTCATCAAACCTTAACACGAACGCCGCCTTGTCGGGTTATGGTTATCCGCCATAGTTGGTAAGAAATGCTGTAATAAAGTTTTAGGTTGTCGCCAACTGGAGGAAACAAAACTGTGTTCGGACTTGATTTTGGCTTCTCGATTCTTCTTTTGTTATGCCTTTTCTGTGTCTGTGCATTCGAGTTTATTAATGGATTTCACGACACAGCCAACGCCGTTGCAACTGTTATTTATACGAATTCGTTGAAACCCTGGCGTGCCGTTTTGTTGTCAGGGGTACTAAATGGAATCGGCGTATTTGTAGGCGGTGGTGCAGGAAAGCTTTGAAAAAGCCCAGTCGGATCCAGCCGTTGCTCCCTTTCAAACGACTCTCGACAAGGCGCGTGAACCGCTGATGCGCCTCGTGGATTTAACGAGTGCCAATCCCAGTCTAAGCTCCCGCGAGAAAACAGACGCGTTTGAGATTCGCAAAAACATTCTATTGCTTCGAAACGAAACGAAACATCTCAAGGATCATCCAGAGTATTTCAAGTCGACGACTACCAAATCGCTCTTCGATAGAATCGAGAAACTAAAACGCTTCACGGACTACTCGCCTACTTGGGTCATCGTGTTGATCGCACTCTCGCTCGGCGTGGGGACGATGATCGGATGGAAGCGAATCGTTGTCACCATCGGTGAAAAAATCGGCAAGTCGCACTTGACCTATGCTCAAGGGGCTTCAGCAGAAATCGTCGCTGCTAGTACGATCGCTGCCTCGACGTATCTGGGGCTGCCTGTTAGCACGACGCATGTACTTTCGTCCGGGATTGCCGGAGCCATGTTTGCGACGGGTGGCACCAAAAACCTTGAGAAGAGCATGATCACCAAAATTTTGCTTGCCTGGGTGCTGACATTGCCCGTTTGTCTGACCATGTCAGGTACTCTGTTCCTTCTTTTCCGGTATTTGTTTGGTTAACCTCATGCGTCGATTCCAGAAGGACCTTGGCCTCACCGCGATCGCACTGTGTTTGATTGCTTTCGGTATCTTTTATTGGTTTGGCACATCAGATCAACCGCTAATCACGATGAAACTGACGGCTGGCGACGGTTCGGGGTTGCGTCATCGGCTTGCAACGGAGTTTTCTCGCGAAGCGTCCAAGTCTGGGATTCAAATAATTGTAGAAGCGACGGAAGGTTCGGAATCTGCGTTAGAAAGGTTGAGCCTCGGCGAATTCGATATCGCATTGGTACAAGGTGGGCTTAAGTCCGATTCGAATTCCCCCATTCGACAGGTTAGTGCTTTGCATATTGAGCCATTGCACTTACTGGTGAAGTCGGAACTTCAACGCGCCATCCGTGAGAAGGGCCTATCGCAGCTTGCAGGTCATAAAGTGAATTTGGGTGCATTGGGGAGCGGCACTCATTCGCTCGCCACCGAAGTCCTCCAATTCGCCGGACTTCGTCCGGAAGGGGAGCAGCAAGGTCTTGCCAGTTATCTGCCAAACAACTTGACCTACACCGAACTATTGAAGGCGGATTTGGGGGACCTGCCCGATGCGGTTTTCATGGTGTCGACTTTGCCTTCCCCGGTCGCGGACTTCTTGACCGACAAGCACGGGTTTGGGTTGGTTCCACTTTTGTTCGGCGAAGCCCTTGCGTTGGAGGCATTTTCGGAATTGGGAACGATTCCAATCGCGGGTTCCGTCGACAAACAACATATCTATACGACCACGATTCCCGCGTTCACCTACAGCGTCGAACCTGCATCACCACCGGATGCACTGCAAACCATTGGTACGAGGCTGTTGTTGGTCGCAAACGAGCGCGTTAGCGGCGAAAAGATCAAGCGACTACTGGAATGCCTTTACCGATCGAATTTAATAAAAGCCGGACGGCCAACGAGCGATGCAAGCCTGCTTGATTTGCCCCCTGAGTTTCCCTTGCACCTCGGAGCGGAACTATACCGACAACGGAACAAACCGATTATCGCAGGGGATGCAATTGACTACCTTGAAAAAGTACTAGCGATTGCTGCAACCGTGGCGGGTGGGACCTTCTTTCTTGTGCAGTGGTACCTTCGATCCACTCGCAGGAGTCGCGAAGCTAGCTTTGCGAATTACATGACGCGGGTGATCGCCATCGAGAACGAGTCGATGCAGAACGAACTTGCCGCCCAACTGGATCTGGGCTCGCTGATACGATTGCAACGTGAATTAGCTGCCCTCAAGTCAGAAGCTGTCAGCAAGTTTGCTGCGGGTGAGTTGGAGGGAGGGGGACTGATTCAAGGCTTTCTGGCTTTGGTAAATGACGCTCGCAATCAATTGACAAGGCTAATTTTGCATCAGCGAGAAAACATCGAAGAGCTGGCGGCCAACCAAAATCATCCAGCAGATGAAATCTGGCTGGAACAATCACGAACAACGACCTCGAATTCCTCTCCCAATTCATGAGCTATTGGCCATTGAATTTGCGGCGGATTTTGGACAAACAAACGGGGGAAGGGGGTAATATTTAGACCATCCGTCGTAAACTACCTCCGTCCCCTTTTTCATTTCCCGGTAAGTACACCGATTCACACTCCGGTGGCCGGTAACAAACCGCTAGTCTAGGTGTGGGGCGTGCCAAATGCGGACACTGCCGTCGTGGATGGCCGCAGCCAGATGTTGACCATCCGGAGAAAATGCCAGCGAGTTGACTCTCTCAGGCAGATCGCGGAAGACGAGTAGTTCTCTTCCCGTCTCGACCTGCCAAAGACGAACCGTGCCGTCGTCTCCGCCACTCGCCAATGTCTTGCCGTCGGGAGAGAATGCGACAAAGCGGACTTCGCCCTTGTGACCGAACAGCGTCTGTGGCTCGTTTCCCAATGCTCCGAGATCATAGAGTTTGACCTCCCCGTCGTAGTTCCCAGTCGCCAACAGCGAGCCGTCGGGCCGAAACGCCAAGCCAATGATCATCGACGTGTCCTGAATAATGCGATAGATTTCCTTTCCACTTGCCATATCCCATAAGCAAAGCACGCCGCCATTGTCCGCGGAGGCTAATGTCTTGCCCTGGGGGTCGAAGGCCAGGCGATGGTGCATCGCCTGGCCTCCCTTCAAGACAAATCGCTCCTTTCTAGCCCGGACGTCCCAGACCCGAATGACAGTTTCCTTACCCGCCGAGGCTACCAGCGACCCGTCGGACGAAACGGCTAGGCACCTGATCGGCGCAGTGTGCCCCAGGAACGTCGTCTTTTGTTTTTGCCGGGGGATATCCCACAACGCAACCGTTTGGTCGAAGCTTGCCGATGCTAATGTGCCGTCACCAAGGAATTGAACTTCGCTCACCATGCCGCCATGTCCACTTAGGTTGATTTGTTCTTTACCAGTGGAAACATTCCAGATCTTCAGCGTCTCGGCATCCCTACCCACCTCATCGTCGTACCCGACGGCCAGTGACTGGCTGTCGGGGGAGAATGCGACTGACCACGCTTCTTGCTTGGGATGCCCCGGGAGCGTTGTCGGTTTGCGAAGTTCGTCCCGCAAGGAGCACCAATAGAGGTCGGCATCTGGATGACCTTCTTCGGCGTTACCGCCTACAACCAAGGTCTGATTGTCGGGCGAGATCGTTAGGCTCGCTACGCCAGCCTTTACCTCTAGGACCTTGGGCAGTCGTTTGCCCGTGGCAAAGTCCCAGAACGTGATCGGCGACGGCGGATGACTGCCGATCGCCATCAGCTTGCCGTCGGCGGAAAGTGCTATTTTAATTGTTTCGCCCCCCAGCCCCTCGCAACGATAACGCACCGCTCCGGAGTGCGCGTCGAGCACAATCGCAATAGGGGAGCCCGCCTTCCATGGGGCGACGACCAAGCTCTGGTTGTCGGGGCTGAAAGCCAGGTCTCTTGCAATTCCGTCGAATTCTTCCGACTGAGAAACCCGGAATCCGCGGAGGACATCCCAGGTTTCCACGCGAAAAGACGGCGGCTGATGGGCTTCGCGAAGGTTCATTGCGGCCGACACGAGCTTGCCGTCCGCAGAGAGTGCGAGGCATTCTGCATACAAAGGAGCACCGAGCGAAAAAGAATCCACTTGCCCCTGGACCGTATTCCACAGTCGAATTTCGTTGGCAAAATCCAACGGGACATACGCCACGCGTCGGCCGTCGGGGGCGATATTGATGATTTCGTAATTTCCGGTACGAGGCGCTTCGTGACGACTGCGCTGCCGCCCCGTGGCGACATCCCACAAGGTGAACTCACGCGTCTCGCTGTTCTCTGAGGGATTGCTGCCCATGCAAAGCAGATGTGTACCGTCTCTGGTAAACTTTGGGTTCAGCAGATAGGGAAACGATTGTCCCAGAGTTAGAGGCAGGGCCTTGCGGAGTCGTCCATTGGTCGCTTCCCATGTATTCAAGACCAAGTCGCGTCCGATCGACGAGAAGAAGGTCCCATCTGCCGAAAATTGAACTTCAGCCCATTTTGGGTGGTGAGTTGTCAGCGGGCGAGGCTCCCGAATCGCTTCCGCCCATAGAAACCGCCACTCAAAACCGCACAAGTCTCCAACGGCAGCGGATTGCTTTTGGGCCGCCAGAGACTCATGCATGATCGCGAATTGGCGGTTCTCTAGCAGGCCTTCGGACAACCGAATCTGCCCGGCATAGTTCTCCAGATGCTCGCGGCGCTCACTCGTTTCGAGGCGGCTCAGCGCTCCAGCTAACTCACGATTGTGATTTCGTAATTCGAGGGAATAAACACACGCAGCTACCAGCAACAGCAGCAATGCCATCCCGAGTGTGATCGAGGTCAACAGCGCGACGCGATGCCGTCGCGCATATTTTTTAAAGCGATAGACTGTCGAGGGTGGCCCCGCCTCCAACGGTTCGTGACGCAAATAACGCCCGATGTCCTCGGCTAGGTCGGCGGCCGAACCGTATCGGCGGGATCGGTCCTTTTCCAACGCGCGGACCACGATCCAATCCAGTTCACCACGCAAATGGTGAATCATCTGCCGTTTGTCCAGCTTTCGTTGCTCGGAAACGGTCGAATGGGCCTCAGCCGCGAGCGTGCTTAGTCGCTGGCTAGGCCGAGGTGGCTCCTCGTCGCGAAGGATCCGCCGCATCTCATCGTAATTCAGCTGCCGCAATCGCGACCAGTCAAATGGGGTATGGCCCACCAGCAGCTCGTACAAAAGCACCCCCAGCGCATACACGTCGCTGCGCGTGTCGACATCCAGGCCGGACAGCTCCAACTGCTCGGGAGACATGTACATCGGCGTGCCGACGAACTGCGCGAAGCCGGTGACTAACGTACTCTCCGACAACTGCCCCTCCGTGGCCTTGGCGATTCCGAAGTCGATCACTTTGGGCACCGACACAACGTCGTGCAATTCAACGAGAATATTGTTTGGCTTGAGATCGCGGTGAATAATCCCCTTTTGATGGGCATGTTGTACCGCATGGCAAACCGTAATCAATAGTTCGAGACGCTCACGGATACTCAACTTGTGTTTGTCACAGTAGGTCGTGATCGGCACGCCGCGTACCAGTTCCATAACGAAGTAGGGACGGTTTTTGAGTGTATTGCCGCCGTCAAAAACTTTGGCAATATTCGGGTGATCCATCCTGGCCAAGGCCTGCTGCTCCGCCTCGAAGCGGGCGATGACCTGCTTGCTATCCATGCCCGGCTTGATGATTTTGAGAGCCACTTGACGCCGGACCGGATGGCGTTGCTCAGCCAAGTACACGGTTCCCATCCCCCCCTCACCGATCTGTTCGATCAGCTTGTAGGATCCAATCCAGGTGCCTGGCGCTTCGGCATCGCAGTCAAGAGGCATGGCAGATGCCAACGGCCAATTGAGGAAGTCGCCGGCTCGGTCATGGATCCGACGCATCGCTTCCGCTGCCGCAGCGAAGAAGTGCCCGCGACTCTCCCACGATGCTTGACGGCCTTCAGGCCCGAGAAGCCTTAAATACGATTCGTGAACCAACGCCGTCGGTTGCAACGTGTGCCCAGGACTCTCCTGGGAGAGCTTCGCAGCAGCGATTCCTCGCAATTCATCGTATACCAGCCGCCAAAGTTCCTCGACTGCCAACCGGTCCCCCTCGGCGATTTGATTGAGGATTTGAGTAACCTGGTACATTGCGTGATTGTTAATCGCTTGGCTCCGCACCGTTTTAAAACCGAGGCACTGACTGGCTGATTAAAGCTTACTCGCTCGAATAGTTCACGCAACGCTATCTGATTAGTTAGTGAGATAACAACAAAGATGAGCGGCTATGTCACGGCCAGCCGTACGGTTGCAAAATTCGATGAAGTCAACCCTGCAAGCTCGAAAGGCATTCGAATCGCAGTCGAAGACTTCTCCGAAACGCCCGATGAGTCAAAAAACTTTTGGGATTTTATGATCCGTTTCGAGCGGGATTCCGCATGGCTATGGTTGAGAGGTCTTCAGGCCTTTGATTTTTTGACGAGTTGTCGGTCATCGGCCGGACTCACCGTTCCCGACTGGTCGGTTGGATCAGTGCCATTTTCGCAGGATTTTCAATGAAGAAGCAAAGCAAGACAACCCGCCGACACCCTCGCTTCGAAACCCTAGAAAACCGAAACTTGCTCGCGACCTTTAGTGGCCTGGTGTTTAACGATACCGACGGTAGCGGTGTTCAGAATGGTGCAGAAACCCCCATTTCTGGCTGGACGGTTTATCTTGATAGCAACAGAAATACCATTGCGGATGCCGACGAGCCTACAACAGTCACGCTTGCCGACGGTAGCTATCAGCTAACGACGCCAACGATGCCACCGACTGACCCAGCCACCACGACCTCGTTCCGTGTTGGGGCCCTCCTGCCAGTAGCGGAGACGAGCGGTCGTTGGCTGAATACAAACACCAACTATGATTATGGAGTCATCAGCTCGTCCGATCCTGCGAACAAAGTCGTAACGTTCAATTTTGGCTTCCAATTCGTGCCGTTTTCGACTTTTGCACCGCTCGGTGGTGAATCGCTTGTCAACCAAACGACGGTGGGACAACAGCAAGCTGGGGGATTAGACGATCGTGCCCACAATGTGAATGCCATTGCTGCTGATAAGAATGGGAACTATGCGGTGGCTTGGTTGGCCTCGGATACCACGACGACTGGCCAGGTTTATGTTCGCGTTTTTAACGCGGATGGCACAGCACGCACGTCGGAAATCAAGGTTGCCGACGCGACGCGCAGTAGTCTTGGAAATAAAATGCCCCTCGTAGCCATGTCGCAAGATGGTACGAAGTTCGTAGTCTCTTGGGACAATTACGTTGAAGCGACTGGAATGCGAGCACCCTTTGCCCAGTTATATAACGCAGCAACTGGCAATCCTATCGGCTCGCGCCAGCAAGTCGTTCCCTACAGCTCGAAACAGGCATTTGAAGTGCAAGGGTTGGTCATGGACGGTGACGGCGACTTTGCCGTTCTGATCGGTGATTTTAATGCGATCTCCTATAAGTTCCAGCGTTATACCAATCAAGGTGTCGCCAGTGGAAAAAGTGTCGCCTGTGCGATCCAAACCAGGGCAACCGGGTTGAACGGCCTGCTTATTAATGGAGGACAAGCAATCGCCATGGATTCCGCAGGGAATTTAGTTGTTACATGGGCCGAAATGACCGGCATCTATGCTCAGCGATATAATGCATCGAGCTCCTTAGTAGGCTCGAAGATCACCTTGATTACAAATGTCGATTCATCCAAAGTTGAAAACATTAAACCCAATGTGGCGATGAACGCAGCTGGCCGCTTTGTGATCACGTGGAGTACGAACATTTCCAACTCCGCCACAACCAGGGGTTTAGCCAAAGTCTTTGAAGCAAATGGTGCTCTCGTCGGCGGCCCTGTCACTTTCAGCAGTTGGGGTTACAACAGTTACAAGTCGGCGCTTGGCATGGACTCGTCTGGAAACGCAACGATCGCTTTTTATCGTTTTTCGACGCATAACGGCATTATGTTTGGTGGATCTACTGAGATTCTGGTTCGTCGACTAAGCTCCGCTGGTGTTCTAAGCGAAACGCAGGCGGTTACGAGCACCACCGAGGGTCTACAAGCGTTTCCGTCGCTTGCGGCTTCGGACAGTGGCTTCATTGTTGCTTGGAGTGGCCGAGGAACCGGTGACGACGACGGTGTTTTCGCACAAAGATACACGACCGTTGTGCCTGCACCGACGGCAATGCGTTCAGCGACTGTCACAACGACAACGACAGCGACATCGACAGCGACAGCTTCCGTCTACGATGCAGCACTCGTTGACTATCTGGCGTCCTCCAATGAAGACACCCTGCTCGCAAAGAGGCGTGGCTTGGGCATGGTCGTACGGTCGAAACCTTAATGACTCGTGTTTGTTTTTGTGGATAATCGAAGAGCCGGGTCGGGTCAGCACGCCCAGACCTGCCCGGTAATTCCTGGGTCCAGTCCCTGAGGTACGAGGGGCGTGCTGGCGGTTCCCACTGAGGGTGGGCTCAAGATGTGGATGACCGACGGGACAAAAGGGGACGGACAAAAGGGGAAGGGGGTAATATATAGACCATGCATCGTAAACTACCCCCGTCCCCTTCTTCTTTCACCCCTTCTTCTTTCACACATCCCCTTTTTCTTTCACTTGCAGCGAACTTCCTGCTTCGAGCTCCACTTGTTGCTACGACATCCCGACATCCCGAACTCCCTTTGCCCATCTGAGCTTCTATTGTCGGAACGTCCCTCTAAGGGTCACAGATCCGTGTCGAACAGTCCTTCGAAAAGGGTCATGTCGGTGACTAGGTCGACATACAAGCCGTCAACGCTGTTGAGGAGAAACCAATCGTTTCCGCCGTCCCCGGACAAAGTGTCCACAGCAGCATCATCGAATACCGTCCGATTCGGGCCGTTCGACGTAAGCTTGACGGACCCGTTCAAACGCGTTGCTCCGACAGGCGCGGTCCCAGCCAGGTTCGCCACCCGGTCAGCGAAACTGCGTTCGGACCACCACTCGGCACCGATGCGCCCTAGAGCGACGACGTTGGTGTCGAATACGGTGGACCCGGCGATCAAGACGTCGTCGGCCCCGCTTCCACCGATCACATCAGCTCCGGCCCCTCCGATAAGAATGTTCCGTCCGCCCCCGCCGAGAAGCGTGTCGTTGCCGTCACCGCCGACCAAGATGCTGTTGCCGCTGCCGGACCGAATCCTGTCGTTGCCAGCCCCGCCGAACACAATCACCAGCAACTGGATCCCGCCGACGATTTGGACGTCGTCGTTCCCGGCGTTCGCGTAGATCACGATTTCCGTGACGCCCGCGAAGGTTTGCTGGGTTCCGTTCAACTTGACCTTAATCTCCGAGGCCCCACCGCCCGGGTTGACTTTGATCTCATCGTTGCCAGAGGTCCCGACGATCACCAGTCGCCCGCCCGGCAACAAAGTCATGCCGGGCGTCGCTCCGACGACGACTGTACGGTAAACGGCCGTCACGCCGCCGTCTTTATCCGCGACGGTCAGGGTGACGGTGTACGTCCCAGGCTCGGCCGGGACGAAGTTCAACGCAGTCTCGTTTGTCGCGAATCCGCTCAGGTTGACGGGTGCACCGGCCAATGTTACCTGCCAGAGATAGGTGAAACCGGACGTTGTGTCTGCCACACTGGGGTCGAATACTCCGGTCGCTTGGAACACGATGTCGACGCCTTGTTGGCCAGTGACGGGGCCGCTGATGGAGGCCGTCGGGGCCGCGTTTATGACGGTGATTATCGCGGTGTCGGTGGCGGTCCCGCCGTCCTCGTCGCTAACACTCAAAACGATCGTGTAGCTGCCATTGTCGACTGGAGTGAAGCTGAACGACGGACTGTTCCCGCCCATGGCGAACGCGGTGCTGGAGCCGTCTTTGTAAACCTTCCAGTCGTACGCAAGCGTGTCATTGGAACCGGCGGGATCAGTTGCCGATCCGACCACCGTGATCGACCTGCCCTCGACGCGCGGACTGCTGATCGAAACGATCGACGGAACTGGGTTCGCGTTGGTGATGGTAATTGTCGCAGTACTAACGCTGGTGGCACCCGCCGAATCCGTAACCCGCAGGCGAACCGGAATTGCAGCGCCGGGGAAGCCGTCTAAATCGATCGCTGAGAAGATCGGGTTTACGCCGACAGCGTCGTCGTAATGACCGTCGTCGTCGAAATCCCATTCGTAGGTAAGCGTATCGCCGGCTTCGTCCGAGTCGGTACTGAGCGAGGCGTCGAGAACCAACGAACCGCCTTCGCCGATCGTGTACGGGCCGCCGGCAGAGGCCGTGGGGGCGTGATTATTGTTGACTGTCAGGTCCGGCGGCGGTACGCCGATCACCTGCACATCGACATTTACCCCATTGTCAGCGGCGACGATGTTGTAGCGAGTCGGGGACAAGCCGAGGTCGTCCAGAATCAACTGGCCGCCCTCGGTGCCGAAGTCGATCGACAGTTGTTGTACGAAGCCGATGAGGGTGATGACCTCGTCCGTGCCGGTTGTAATACCGGCCTCCGAGACGGCGATCACGTCCGCGCCGTTAGTGCCGATGACCGTGAGGTTGACCGTTCCGGTGGAACCGCCCATGTCAACTGTCACTGGGCCAGCCAGATTACCGAGGTGGATGATCACTCCCGTAGTGCCGTCGTGATCTTCGATCCGAACACCATTGCCTGCGGTGCCCGTGATCTCATAGGTGTCGTCGCCAGAACCGCCGATTAGCTTCGCGGCCTCAGCAGAGCTGAGGAAGAAATCGTTCCCTGCCCCGCCATGCAGAATTAGTTCCTGAACGGACGCGTTTATGGTCCGTGCGAGGATCTGGTCATCTCCTGCTTCAGCATTCACGGTCAGGGTGGCGATCGGGGACAGGATGCGGACTGTCTGCAGGTCCAGGGTAACCCGGCCATCGACGACGTCGATGAGGTCGTTGCCGTCGGTCCCGAGGACGGTTAACTGGTCGGTACCGTCGTTGCCACTGTCAGCGACGGTCACTGGCCCGAACAGGCTACCGAACTGAGCGATATAGGTGTCGGAGCCATCGCCACCGTCGAGCCACACGCCGCTGCCACTCGTCGCATCCACGATCAGGGTGTCGTCCCCTTCCCCGCCCAGGATCAATGCGCCGCTGCCCGGGTCCTGGATAATGTCGTTTCCATCGCCGCCATCCACAATGATGTGGCCGATGTTGGAATAGACAATCGTCTCTGTGATCGGACTGCCGAGGGTGACCAGGGTCTCGGTTTTAAGGATGAAGTCGTCCTGCGGCGTGCCGTTGACGGTCAGACTATCCGAGCCGCCGGAGCCGCTGTCCGTCACCGTTACCTCGCCAATGATCGCCCCCAGGAAGACGGTGACGGTGTCGACACCTTCCTCACCATCGACAACAGCTCCCAGGGGGGCGGTGGCCCGGATCGTAAGATCATCTTGACCACCCCGCCCGACGACATAAACGTGGCCGGTGGGATGGAATGTCGTACCCACCGTCGTGCCATTGACGGCAACGGTCAGGTCGCCAGGACCGGTGCCTTTCGTTACGAGAATCGAGTCGCTTCCATCGCTGCCAGTTATGAACAAGGCCGTTAGGTTCGAATCGGTCGGGTCCGTCCGCATCTCAACGGTAACTGTCCCGCCTGCCTCGGTCGGTCCCGCTGGGCCCACGCGTCGGGCCACGAACACATCAGTCACACCGTTGTAGTCCCGGCCCACCAAGTTACTGGCAAAGCTATTGAAGACTACGGACTGGCCATCAGCATCGATGAAGACGGGAACCTGGGAATGGCTGCTCCCGCCGGCGCCGTTCTGAGAAGCGCTCATCAAGGTCGTACTGGCCGTCTGCAAGTCGCGGACGAACACGTCGGCAATCGTTCCGTTCGCATCGTTGGCCGTCAGGTTGCTGGCGAGGCTTGCGAAAGCGACGTAGCGGCCATCGGCGCTGATGACCGGCCTAAAGGAATGGCTGTTTCCAGCCGCACCTGACATGCCGACACTGACGAGGCTCATGGTGCCTCCCGGACGCAAGTCGCGGACAAAAATGTCCGTCGTACCGATCGTGTCGATGTTGCCCGACAGGTTATTTGCAGAACTCTTAAAGGCCACGTGCGAGCCATCGGCGCTGATGACCACTCTCGAGAGACTGTCGTAGCCAAAAGCGCCGTCCATGCGTACGCTGGCGAGCGTCGTGGGACCTAGCTGGTCCCGGACGAACACATTCCCTCTGACGTTCGCATTGTCGAGTGTCAGGTTGCTGGCGGAACTCACGAACGCAACGTGCCAATGGCCATTGGTATCGACGGCGATCGCCGGGCTGGAAGAAGCGCTGTTGCCGCTGACGCCCATCGTGCTAACACTGACGAGCGTCGTCGTCCTGGTCTGCACGTCGCGCAAGAACACGTCCTGGAAGGTGTTCGTGTCGTTCGGTGCCAGGTTGCTGTCCGTGCTCAGGTTACTAGCCGTGCTCACAAATGCCACATATCGACCGTCAGCGCTGATCACCGGGGGATCTATAACTCCATCATCGTCGCTCCCAATAGGGGCTAAAAGGTTGTTTCCGCTTGTGCCTGTGGTGCTGAGGGAGACGAGTTCTGGCCTGCTCGAGTTCTGGTGCCGCACGAACACATCCTCAGCCCCATTGCTGTCGGTGTGTTCCGGATCCAGGTTAGTGGCGCGACTCATGAAGGCAACGTGCCATTGGCCGTTAGCATCAACGCCAATCGCAGGGCTGCGCGACTGGCTGTTGCCGGTCATAATGCCGGAACTGTCGGCTCCGCTCGAGCTAGCCAGGGTGGTTGTCCCGTTCCACAAATCGCGCACATACACGTCCCCAGTCTTGTACCAGTATGGGTAGCCATTAGCATTATTGCGTTCGTTGGGCACAAGATTCGTAGCTAGGCTGACGAATGCCACGAATCGGCCGTTTGCACTGATGACTGGGTCATGGCTTCCACCATTGCCGATCGCACCATTGATACCGATGTCGACAAGCGTCGTGGTGTTGCTCTGCACGTCGCGCACGAGTACGTGCTGGCGCCTGTTCGCGTTGTCCGAAGTGAGATTCGGAGCATCGCTGACGAAGACTACATACCGACCGTCGGCGCTCACTGATCCGGGACGGGCGAAACTGGTCCCCATCCCGGTGACACCATGTGCCAACGTGGGGTCGCGCCGGGAAATCAAGATGTTCGACAATGGCTGCGCGGTCAGATCGCGCAGAAACACGTCCTGCGTACCATTGAAGTCGCCATCGGTCGACAGGTCGCCGGTATAGCTCACGAAGGCAACCGCAGTGTGACTGACAGCCGTATCCGCCGGATCACGAGCGTAGCTCATTATTGGGCTATACGAATAATCGAGTGGGCTGTAACCAGGACTCGTCAGGCTGGTGCTGATTCTGGTCGTCAAGCCGCCAGGCCGCAAGTCACGCAGCATCACGGCCGGTTGACCGGTATCGGCGGCGGTGATGTACGTTGAAGTGCTCACGAATGCAACAAAGTAGCCGTCGGCGCTGATCCTTGGATCGAACGAGCGATTGCCTGGTTGCGATGGATAGGGTTGAGTCGGATTGCTGAGACTGACAATTCTTATTTTCGGGTTAGCGTTCCTATCCCAAACATACACATTACTGGCGAGATACTGGGTTGGAGTTGATGTCAGATCGGTGGCGGTGCTTTCAAATGCGACCTTGCTGCCGTCCGCGCTGATGACCGGCCGAAATGAACTGCCAGTGCCCCAGGGACCCGTGAATGGCTGACTGACTAACTTCCTACTCACTAACTCATCCTCGCCTGTTATGACATGATAGACATAGACCTGGTAGAAGACGGTCGAATAGCTTGGGTTGGGCTGAACGGCTTTCACGTACGCGATATGCTTGCCATCCGCGCTGATCGCGCTGCCGGCCTCAGGTCTAGTTGGATACTGTCCGTTTCCGACGGCGCTTCGTTGATTTATCGTCTTAGTCCGGTCATAAAGAACCAGACCTCCGCTGGTGAAAACGATGCGCTGACCATCGGCGCTCATGAAAGGGTCTGAGCCGCCGGTTGTATTACTTAGTCGCGTAAGTCTCTGAGCTACGGGATTGTGCAAGTCCCAGACAAACACGTCCGAAACGCCGTTAGTATCGGGGCCGGCTACCAAGTTCGTCGCATTGCTCGAAAACGCAACGATTTGGCCATCCGCGCTTATTCGCGGAGCACTTGACGTTGCTCCGTTGCCGATCACGTCGTCCTGATTTTTGCTAATTGCAATCGGTTGGCCGTCGAGACGATCCCAGACGAACACGTCCGCCGCGTTGTTCGTATCTTTTCCTGTCAGATTTGTGGCTGAACTCACAAACGCCACATATCGGCCGTCCGCATTGATGACGGGAGTCCCTGAAATGCCGTTCGCACTCGCCCCGCCGATTCCGACGCTGACCAAGATCGTGATTCCAGACTGCACGTCGCGGATGTAGACGTCTTGAAGATCATTTGTGTCATTTGTCGCGAGCCTGGCAGCGCTGACGAAGGTCACGAACCGGCCGTCGGCGCTCACGGACGTCCCAAGGTTCCCGAGATACATCGAAGTGGTTGGGTTGGCGGTGACGGGCTGGATATTCGTCAAGCCGGACGCACTAGGTTCCGTGTCGCTCGGCCTCGCCGCCACGGAGACCAACTCCACTTCCACTGCATTGCGTTCGCCGAAGTTGTAGTTGGCGGCTTCCGAACCGGGGAAGGCCAGGATCACGTCGCTGAACCGATCGCTCACGGTCGCGTTGCCCATGACCGTGCCATTGACAGTGCCCAGTGTGTCCCTGCCGTCCGCGTATCCACCCGCTTGTGTCTCAGCGATCGTGTAGTTGCCCGGCCTTAGGTCTGGGAATTCATAGCGTCCCTGGACGTTGGTTGTCGTGGCGCGGTCGACGCCGAGGCCACGATCGTCGATGCCCGACAGACTGATGGCGACCCCGGCGATCAGTCGTTCGCCAGAATCAACAGCACCGTCGTCGTTGAGATCCAGCCAGACCATGCCCTGGATTCGGGAAGGCCGGATCTCGGCAAAGTTGTAACCATCGGCTGCGTGCACTCCCGCAGGAATAACGAAACTTATCTCAGAGCTATCTTGAGTATTGTTGACTGTGCCACCGACTGTTCCTGCCGTCTCTTTGCCATCCAAGAACCCGCTGGGCTGGGCAGCCACAATTCGATAGCTGTCAGGACCAAACAAGCCACTGAACGTATACCGGCCTACACTGTCCGTCGTAGCGGTTGCAATGGCAATACTGCTGCGATAAAGCGACAGGCTTATACTTGCGATCCCCGCGTCCAGTTCACCGAACGCTCCATCATTGTTTTTGTCATCAAAGATCCGGCCCGAGATGTCGAACTGCGTGATCAGTGGAGCCAAGGCTGTCAGAACGACGTCATTTCCAGGCTGACCAGGCGCGACGGGATCTCCACCGACGTAGCTGATCGTGAAATCCACTCCTCCAGCATGAACGGTGTCACCTTCCAGTAGCCCTGTAAAGTGACCCGCGATTGGCGTGCTGCCGCGGTTGTCAATGACTTTGAATTTTTTTCCTTCCAATGGAACAAATCCGTTCATCAACTGAACTTCAAGGTTACCGTTTAAGGCCACATTGCCCGTCACTACCAATTGACCGTAGTCGGTCCCTGGAATTCCAAATGGTCCAGGAGCTGTGTGCCCCTTGATCAACTCGACCAAGCGTCCGGATACCGTTTGCGTATAGTTTCCAGGAACGACGACTGGTGGATTGTCAACTGGCAATGGCCGTACGATTGGATCTTCGTAGTTCGGCGGGCCAGGCGGCAGCACGAGCCCCGGATCGGGCGGATTGAAGTCCGTTGATATGTAGCGACAAGACAACGCCAACTGACCCTGTTGGACATCGACGGTGCCACTGTTATAAAGCTGCATTCGCAGCAATGACTGTCCTGTGAGGCCAGATTTTACAAACGTACCGTTATTGGTGAACTGTTGGCATGCGCCATCAGCGGAACCGAAAGTGCCATCGAACGAGTTGGTAAAGGTCGCTCCAAGAGCATTGATAAATTGGCTGTTACCATAGAAATTCACCGTCCCACTTGACCAAGTCGCGTTGCCAGCATTGATCAGATCGAAATCACGAACCGTGTAAGTGCCGTTGAACGTTTTGTCGCCTTGAATCGTTAAGCTACCACGACTATTCGCGCCTTGAAGAGTGCCTCCATTCCAGTCCAACGTGCCGCTGACAACCAGATCAATATCCGCGACAAGTCGTCCGCGAACCGTTAACTGGCCTAGCGTTGTCGCATTTCCCACGAAAGTGGCATCAACTAGATCGAGCGATCCGCCACTGTTGACTCCAACGACCACAGAGTCTCCCAGTTTAGAAATGGGTCCAGAGAACTTGACCGTAGATGAACCGTCATAGATTTCCGTGTAGTTCGCCTTGTAGGCCCCGGAAATGTTCTTGGTTCCTACATGGAAGCGCACGCGATCGGCATCAATGGCTCCGCTGACATTGACGTTGTTCAACAACCAAAGTGTCGTTCCCTGCGCCGCGCTTATTGGCCCCGCAATCGTGGTTGTCACGTTTTGGGGGCCTAGGGCCAACGTTCCGACCCGGATATCAATCAATCCAGGACTGACGAAGTTTCGAACATTGAACAAACTACCGTAGACCAGATTGGGGTCGGTCGATCCAACCAGTTTGACGATAGAACCACTGTTGATGAAATATGTTTGAGCAACATCAAAGGTCTCAACACCAGAGTCGCTCCGCACATTAAACGTTCCCGCGTTGGTGATCCGCGTGCCATCGTTGAGCATGTTGATCTGACCGAAAACGTCGGCAACTTGGCCCAGCGGGTTTGTGAAGTGGAATCCGTTGGCCAAGGTGGCCGCAAAGTAGATCTCGCTGCCTCCAGCGGCTAACAAGCTGCCCTGACCGTTGGCTCCATTTAGCGTTCCATAGAGTGCCAATTTTCCGGTGACGTCCACGTCGCTATTAGTGGTCAGATTACCTACTACACTCAATGCTTCGTGAAACTCTGTTGGAGCGCTGAGTATAAGTGAACTGTTAACCGTAACGGAGTGGTTTGATCGGATGCTTTGAACCTCTACGGGGGCTCCAGAAATGACGATCGGGTTAGGGTTGGCGAAGCTGCCAATGAAGACGTCATCGGATGAACTTGGCTTCGTATCATTGGACCAATTCATGCCATTGTTCCAATTCAAATCGAACTCGCCACCGCCGCCGTCCCACGTGACTAACGCCAACACCCGTCTCGATTCGAGGACCTCAAACCTTGGCAAGAAAGTCCTTCTTGAAGAAAGATTGAGCAGAGGATTTTGAAATAACTGTCTTTTTCGAGTAAGATTTCGAAGCGTTCGCTTGGCTAAATCAAATAAACGCATGGCTTGTACTCCGCGTGAACAGCGAACACTACGAAAATGAATTGAATTGAAAAATTGTAGTCGCGATAAATGGCATGGACGACGCGAATGCGTCTCGCTGCAAATCAAATATCTCACAGCCTGCCGATCGCATTACTCGCGCATCGCTCGTCGTGGAGACTGTCTAGATCGTGCCATCCGAAGTTAAAACAATAAGTGCACCAGCCAACCTCACGTTTTCATTGACGATTAACTGATCAAAATTATTTATCGATTCGTTGGTTCCTGCGAACAAGACAGTGTACATGCAACTGACTGGTGGTTGTTGCCAGGACTCAAATTTCCTTGATTGTTGCCGCTGGAACGATCTACAATAATTGTAGGTACCGTAGTCGATGGTCACAGCCGCAGTGGAACCGGGCGACAAATCGGAGCTCCAGTTTAGAGGAATGCTCACGTTTAAATCGCCCCGCCGTCACCGACAAGGACTCCCGAACTGGCCGTCGTGGCGCTGGTGATCCCCGTATACGCCCCCTGCACATCCAGCGTCTCGCCCTTCGAAAACACCGAGGCACCAAATAGCCGCACGCCCCGGCCGCCCATCCACGTCGCAGTCTGCCCGATCGGGTTCACGTTCCGGGCATGCACGGAAACTTGGGGGCACGACACTTCAAGGTGCGGCCTCGATCTCATGACCCTCGACTTGAGAAAATATCGGCCTGGACTGCTCGTGAAATTGGTCCGATTTCCCTATTTCGATTCCATTCCTTCGAAATAGGCGCAGACAACCACCTCTGCCGACATTTCTGCGAGGCGACAGGTTGAAGAATTGGGCAACGCGAGAGTTGCTTAGACTCGCGCTCGGTAGAATTTGTGATGCGTTTTGCGATTGCGCGCCTCCAAAACACTCTTCGCCGTTCCGGCTACGTTCTTAAACGCTCTTCCAAAATCCTTCACCAAGGCTGACCAAAGCGTGGGCTCAATGCCAAGTCGTTCCAAGACTGGCGGTGCAGATAGTGGTGTAGCCGTTTCCCAGCTACCCTGTCGCGTGCGAACCAATCCAGGATTTCTACGTCTGGCATAAAAATTTAAAATCCTGTTTGCAACCATCCCCAAAAATAAGTGGTGTCTCACCAAGTGTCGAGTGTCCTTCGGGGGTCCTCGCAGTTTCCGGTTGATAGTCGGCCAGACCTCCTCAATGGGGGGCGTCAGCTGACTGCGCAACCCAGTGCGCAAAACAGTGCACGCCTAAACCCCTGGAAGTCAAATCGATCATCTGATACAGTGTTTTCATTCATGCCCTAGTAGCTCAGTTAGTCAGTTAGATATAGTACGGCCTTCCTCCCTTTTGGCTTCTTTCCGAGTTGACCCTTACTTTGAATCGCTTCACGCTCAGAATTCCAATGCTTTGTTGCATCGTGTTTTCTTCGACACTTTTTTCAGCCGAGCCACCTAATAGACCTAATCTCATTTGGATCATGGCTGACGATTTGGGATATGGCGATCTGGGGTGTTATGGGCAAAAGGACATTACGACGCCAAACTTGGATCGAATGGCCAACGAAGGATTGAGGTTTACGCATTTCTACGCCGGCGCAACGGTTTGCGCTCCCTCGCGAAGCGTGCTCATGACTGGACTGCACCATGGGCACACTCGTGTTCGAGGCAACGCAGGACAAAAAAACCCCACAGCGCAGGCTTTGAGCCCCGATGATCTGACCATTGCAAGTGTGCTCCAAAAGGCAGGTTATTACACTGCTCTGATCGGCAAGTGGGGATTGGGAGATGATGGGCCTGCAGACACCGGTCTGCCTCGAAAAC
Source organism: Pirellula sp. (assembly GCA_043743995.1). Lineage (GTDB taxonomy): Bacteria > Planctomycetota > Planctomycetia > Pirellulales > Pirellulaceae > JBKCUI01. The sequence continues at coordinate 27,123 of JAYTVM010000415.1, forward strand.
AAGGCTTCGATGAGTTCTTTGGTTATCTCAATCAGAACCATGCACACAACCACTTCCCCAGTTTTTTATGGAAGAACGAAACGAAAGTTTCTCTGCCTAACGTCGTAACTCCTGTGGGCGATAGCGGTGGCGGATATGCGTCCGAAGCGAAAGTCTTCGCAGACGACTTGTTCGCCGATCAAGCGATCGAGTTTGTAAAAGAGAATAAATCAAGACCATTCTATTTGTACTGGAGTATGGTCATTCCGCACGCAAACAACGAGCGAACGCGGGCACTAAAGAACGGCGCCCAAGTGCCGGACTTTGGGCCCTATGCCGGCAAGGACTGGCCGGAGCCGGACAAAGGGCAAGCAGCCATGATTTCCCGTCTGGATGGTTATGTCGGTCGGATGCTCGCGACCTTAAAGGATATCGGGCTGGCTGAAAACACGCTTGTCCTGTTCACGAGCGATAATGGTCCGCACAACGAAAGCAACCATAACCTCAAGCGGTTTAATCCTGCCGGGCCATACACCGGCATCAAACGCAGTTTGACCGACGGCGGTATACGTGTACCGCTAATCGCATGGTGGCCAAACAAGATAAAGCCTCACACCGAGTCGGAGCACGTAGCTTATTTTGGTGATTGGATGGCAACGGCTGCTGAGTTAGCTTGCGCAAAAATACCGGAAGGATTGGATTCCATAAGTCTGGTGCCTACGTTGCTTGCAGACAAGGCAAAACAACCGCAGCACGAGTTTCTATACTGGGAATTCCACGAAGGGGGCTTTAAACAAGCTGCCCTTTATCAAGGTCGTTGGAAGGGAATTCGACAGGGCGGACCCGCTGCCCCCTTAAAGCTCTTTGACCAATCCAACGATATCGCCGAACAGACAAACGTGGCTGATAAGCATCCCGAAATTGCGATCAAAATTGGCGAATACTTGAAATCAGCTCGTACCGAATCGACCGACTGGCAGCCAATTTGGTAGTGTAGAACGGTACTCCGTGCCGTTTGCATCGCCGGTGCGTGTCGCCTGACACTCATTCAATTTACCCATTGTCTGGAAACTTCCATGCGAATCCTCCTCTCTCTGTTCTTGTTGATTGCAGTTGATTGTCTCACACAAAAAGTCACCGCCGCAGATAAGCAGCCAAACGTCTTGTTCCTGATCTCTGACGATTTGAATAACATGCTCGGATGCTATGGCGATCCAAAGGCCAGGACACCGAACATCGATCGCTTAGCTGCTCGAGGTGTCAGATTCGATCGCTCGTATTGCACGTTTCCTTTGTGCGGTCCTAGCCGCAATTCCATGTTGACGGGTCTCTATCCGAACAGCACCGGCATTCTGGCCAATTCTCAAATCTTTCGACAGACCATCCCCTCGCAACATAGTTTGTCACAAGCGTTTCGTTTGTCCGGATATTTCGCCGCCAGAATTGGAAAACTGTATCACTACAACGTTCCAAACTCGATCGGTACCAATGGCCATGATGATCCAGGCTCTTGGGAGTTGGAGTTGAATCCAGCCGGCGTCGACCGGATGGAGCATCATCCCGATATTTTCTCACTCACGCCCGGCCAATTCGGTGGCACGCTCAGTTGGCTCGCTTCTCCGAAGAGCGACCAGTATCATACCGATGGACTTATGGCCGAGGATGCCAATTGGGTATTGGAAAGGTGTGCCAAGCGAACGGACCGCCCCTTCTTCCTTGCTGTCGGATTCTTTCGTCCACACACGCCCTACGTAGCCCCCAAGGAACCCTACTTTGGCTGGTACCCCGAAAAGGAAATGCGTGTCGTTGGCAACATTCACGAGGATCAATCCGACATTCCTGCTGCCGGGCTGGCTAGTTATAAAAAGGAACAGGACAAGTTGACCGACGACCTTCGTCGGCAGAGCCTACAAGCTTATTATGCATGTATCAGCTTCATGGACGCTCAGGTCGGTCGGGTCATTGATTCACTCGACCGACTCGGGCTGGCTGACAATACCATCATCGTCTTCACAAGCGACCATGGATATCATACTGGCGAGCATGGTCTGTGGCAAAAAATGAGTCTATTCGAAGAAAGCTCTCGCGTGCCCATGCTAATCGTCGCACCGGGTGTTAGTGCGAAAGGAGGCATTGCCAAATCGCCTGTCTCGCACATCGATCTTTTTCCGACGCTTTCCGAGCTTTGCGGCGTCAAAACGCCTTCGAATATTCAAGGCCAAAGCCTTGTCCCCATGTTGAAGGATCCGAGTGTCGTTGGCCGAGGTTGGGCCATCACGCAAGTGACCCGCGGTGCGGTTGGACCTCGTGCGGCACAGAATCCAAACGCGAAAGACAAGAGTTTCTTTGGATACAGTCTGCGCAAGCCACGTTGGCGGTACACCGAATGGGACGAGGGAAATCAAGGTCGTGAGCTCTACGATCATGACAAAGATCCGCTGGAACAAACCAACTTGGCAATGAAACCGGAGTACGCCAAAACCGTCGACGAGCTTTCCGTTCAAATACGCTCTGCAGCCAAATCCACGTTCCCTCCATCTGGCGAGACCCCTGAAGTTAAAACCGCCCTGTGGGCGCCCCTTTTGACGGAACCTTGAGCGCCATAACATGAATCCTCCAAGTTGCTTGAAGTCAATCGACAACCTCGTCCGGTTTGCCCTGATGGTGGCTGCATTCGCCTTAATCGTTGGCATGGCAGACTGTCTTGCCGCGGACCAGCCTCCCAATATTGTTGTCATGTTGGTTGACGACATGGGTGTGATGGATACATCGGTACCCTTTTTGACGGATGAAACGGGTCAACCAAAACGGTATCCGCTCAACGATTTCTACCGCACGCCCAATATGGAACGGCTCGCGGCCCGCGGGGTCCGTTTCAATAACTTCTGCGCGATGAGTGTCTGTTCGCCAACGCGGATCTCGATCATGACAGGTCAGAACGCGGCTCGACATCGCACCACCAATTGGATAAACCCCGACAAGGACAATTCAGGCCCAAACGGGCCACTCGATTGGAATTGGCAAGGGTTGAAAAAGAACAGCATTACACTCGCCCGATTGCTGCAAGCGAACAACTATCGAACGATTCACGTTGGTAAGGGCCATTTCGGACCTAGCGCAAGCGAAGGCGAGAACCCTCTCAACCTGGGCTTCGACGTCAACGTCGGCGGTACGTCGATTGGCCAACCTGGAAGCTACTTCGCCGAACAGAACTTCGGTCTCAACGGAAAACGAGACAACAAGGCCGTGCCGAACTTGGATAAATACCACGGGTCACACACCTTCTTGACCGAGGCCCTCACGATCGAAGCCAATACCAAAGTCTCCCAAGCAGTACAAGACAAAAAACCGTTTTTCCTATACTTCCCACAATACGCCGTCCATGCTCCCTTCAATTCCGATCCGCGATTCGCTGATAATTACAAAGCGTCTGGCAAAACGCCACTAGCCCAAGCGTTTGCAGCGCTGATTGAAGGCATGGACAAGTCACTTGGCGACGTTCTCGATCACCTCGACTCCCTTGGTGTTGCCGACAACACGCTCGTGATTTTTTTAGGTGACAACGGTAGCGACGCGCCTCTCGGCAATCAACATGAAGTTGCTTGTTCCGCCCCGTTGCGGGGCAAGAAAGGAGCACACTACGAGGGTGGCATGCGAGTTCCTTTTCTTGCGGCATGGGCCAAGTCGAAATTGGACCAAACGAACCAAAAGCGTTTGCCAATTCCATCAGGAGCCATTCAGTCTCAGCAAGCTTCCGTCTGCGATTTGTTTCCGACCCTCTTGAACTTAGTTGGAATCGAACCGCCAAGTGGGCATAAGGTAGACGGTCTGCCACTGGCGACCCTGTTATCGGGCAAGCCTGATTCTGGACGAAGCGAATCGTTTTTGATGCATTACCCTCATTCGCCTCATCGCAGTGACTATTTCACCGTCTATCGTGATGGTGCCTGGAAAGTTGTCTATCATTACTTCCCGTCCGCAGTTTCCGAAGGGTCGCACTACCAGCTTTTCAATCTCTTAGAGGATCCGTTTGAGCAAAGTAACCTTGCGTCAAAATCGCCGGATGAGTTAGCACGTATGATGAAAAGCCTGATTGAAGCCTTAGCAAACCATGATGCGGTATACCCCAGAACCGAAGATGGATTGCCACTAAAACCTGAGATGCCTTAGCGATAGTCGCAGTGGCCGTGGCCGTGGCCGTGGCCGACGCTGCTAGCGTCGGTTCGAAAAATGGAGAGTCTCGGATGCTGTAGAGTCTCGAATAATGGAGAGTTTCGGATGCTAGCAGCATCCGCCACGAGAATTATGAAATACCTGTTGCCATTTCTACTCGCGTTCCTTTTCATGCCATGTGTTTCAAGCTTGGCTGCCGATGCTTCGTCAACGCTGGCCAAGCCCAATATTGTGTTCATTCTAGCAGACGACTTAGGTCAACGAGATCTTGGTTGCTACGGAAGCACGTTTTACGAGACTCCGAATCTCGATCGGATGGCCAAGGAAGGAGCATTGTTCACAAATGCCTACGCTGCTTGCCCAGTTTGTTCGCCTACCCGAGCGAGCCTTATGACTGGCCAATGGCCGCAGCGACTAGGAATCACCGACTACATTGGTGCTCCTGCGAAACCCGAGGCTTGGAATCGCAATACGAAAATGCTACCTGCCCCATACACCGAGCTTCTGTCTCTGGAGAAACCGACACTCGCGAAAGCCATGAAGGATGCAGGCTACGCAACTTTCTTCGCCGGCAAGTGGCATCTGGGGCCAGAAGGCTATTGGCCTGAAAATCAAGGGTTCGATATCAACATGGGGGGCCATGATCGCGGCGGACCTTACGGTGGCAAGAAGTACTTTTCGCCTTACGGAAATCCTCGGCTGATCGATGGCCCGGATGGCGAACATCTACCTGATCGGTTAGCAACTGAGACAAATAAATTTATTGAAGCTAACCAAGCGCGACCGTTCTTCGCCTACTTTGCACTTTATTCCGTGCATACTCCGTTGATGGCACGTGAGGACTTGCAAAAGAAGTACGAGGACAAACGCAAACGACTCGGGCTGAAAGCTCAGTGGGGCAAGGAGGACACACGCGACGTTAGGCTCAATCAAGATCATGCCGTCTATGCTGGTATGGTGGAAGCGATGGATCTCGCTGTTGGCAAGGTTCTCAACAAACTGGGCGAGCTTGGACTGCGTGACAACACGCTCGTTTTCTTCACCAGCGACAACGGCGGTCTGTCGACGAGCGAAGGCTGGCCAACCTCGAATCTGCCGCTGCGAGGTGGCAAAGGCTGGATGTACGAAGGAGGTATCCGAGAACCCTTCCTCGTTCGTTGGCCGTCCGTGATTACCGCTGGTCGCATTGTTCGTTCGCCGGTCAGTAGCCCTGATATTTTTCCAACTCTGCTTGACGTGGCCAACGCCAAGCCTACGTCGGGACAAACGCTCGATGGGTTGAGCCTCGTACCGGTCTTTAAGGGTGGAGAGCTTCCTGAACGACCGCTCTTCTGGCATTATCCGCATTATGGAAACCAAGGTGGAGCACCGGCGGCTGCCATCCGGCAAGGCGATTGGAAGTTGATCTGGACGTTCGAAAATCAACAACTGGAGATGTTCAATCTGGCAAACGATTTGGGCGAAGAAAACAACTTGATTGAGTCCGAGCCAGAACGTGCCCAAGCCCTTCAGCTCGCGTTGCTTGCTTGGCAAAAGGAAGTTGGTGCGAAGTTGCCGACACGCAACGTAAAATTTGATCCCTCGAAACCCAACGGCCGATTCGCCCCACGACCAAAATGAAATTGCTTTCTATGTTTCTCGTTTCAGGTCGGTACGGATGCTGGTTTTTCAGGTCAGTACGGATGCTGGCATCTCAGGTCAGTACGGATGCTGGCAGCATCCGCCACGATGTCAGCAGCCCTCTAACTTCCTAAATCGAATGATGAAACAACTTTTGCTATTTCTCCTTACCTTGCTTTTCACGCCGTGTATTGCAAGCTTGGCTGCGGATCGTCCAAACGTTTTGTGGGTCACCAGCGAGGACAATAGTCCGTATCTGGGTTGCTACGGTGATCCGCTTGCAAAAACGCCCAATTTAGATCGATTGGCCGAGCAAGGAGTGCGCTATCGCAATGCGTTTGCCAATGCCCCGGTGTGTTCAGTCGCACGTACAACACTCATCACTGGAATGTATGCTTCCTCGGTCGGTGGTCAAAACCATCGAAGCAACGTTGCAATGCCGAAGCAGTTTCAACTCTATCCAGAATACCTACGCGCTGCGGGCTATTACTGTACGAACAATTCCAAAACAGATTACAACTTCCCCGGTGGTCCAAAGAGTTGGAGTGAGAGCAGCGCTAAAGCGAGCTACGATAACCGGCAATCGAATCAGCCGTTCTTTGCGGTCTACAACTTGACCACCAGCCACGAGAGTCAGGTTGCACCCAAGAACGGCAAATCCAACTTCCGCATTGCCCCGGAAAAAATCGTCTTGCCTCCGTATCACCCGGACACCTCCATTATTCGACGCGATTGGGCCAACTACTATGACCAGATGACACTCATGGACCAGCAGGTTGGCGAACTCCTCGCCAAACTCGATCGCGATGGACTGGCTGAGGACACGATTGTGTTCTACTACAGCGATCACGGGGGCGGACTGCCTCGCGGCAAGCGCAACATTCACGACTCGGGAACCCGCGTTCCGCTCATCATCAAATTTCCGAATAAGTGGGCACATTTAGCACCAGTCAAGCCTGGCGAGTGGGTGAACGACCTGGTCAGTTTCGTGGATATCCCTGCAACGTTACTAAGTCTTTGCAACATTCCGATTCCTGCAAACTACGAAGGAATTCCTTTCCTGGGCGAGAAAAAATCAGATCCACCCGATCACGTCTTTCTATATCGTGGCCGCATGGATGAACGTTACGACACCGTGCGTGCCGTCCGCGATAGCGAGTTTCGCTACATACGCAATTATTCGCCGCATCGCCCTTACGGCCAGCAATATTCCTATCCTTTCAAGGTCCTGCCAAGTATGAAATCTTGGTACGACGAGTTCCTCGCGGGCCGCTGCAATGAAGTGCAAGCAAGCTATTGGAAACCCAAACCCGCCGAAGAGTTTTATTCGATCGTAGACGACACTTTCGAATTGCGAAACCTGATCTCAGAGCCGAATCGGGCGGAATCGATCGCTAAATTACGGGCCGCGCTTCGAGTTCATATCCTTTCGACCCGCGACACGGGCTTTATTCCAGAGGGCATGTTCCAGAAATTGGCTGGCAACAAGACTGTATATGACTACGCGCATAGCGATGCTTACCCGCTGGAACAGATTATCAATATTGCCAATCTGGCAAGCGACGGCGATCCGCGGAACCTGCCTTCCCTTTGCTCGTCTCTAGATGATCCACACCCGATCGCTCGGTACTGGGCCGCGACGGGTTGTCTCATTCTTAAGAACAAGGCATCGCTGGCCAAAGCCAAGCTAACAGAACGGCTAAATGACGATTGGGCCGATGTTCGCGTGATCGCGGCCGAAGCGATAGGACAACTTGGCGAATCGGAGGCTGCCATTGCCACCATTAAGGCAGTGCTCCAAACCGGTAACCCTTACGAATCCCTGGCCGCACTCAATTCTCTCGACGTTCTTCGATCCGAAGGCATTATTCGACTTGAGGTAGCGCAAGAAATCGTGCGAGATTTAAAACTCTCGGAGCCTGCTGATCGAATTGCAGAATTTATTTTGAACTAACGCCGCTCGTTTGCGTCGATTGCATTGTTTTCGAAGATCAACAAATCGCATGCTGGTCGCTCGTGGATTTGAAGGAGAATGCCAATGCGATTCCGATACGCCTGACCGCCAGTCGCGGAGCGGACTGGCCTACGTCGATCGACTATCGAATAACGACGTCGCATAATCTCGATGCGCCTTGCATGCAGCCTGATGCTCGAGCATCGTTGCAACGAGAGACGTCCAGCCAGTTTGATGGTTAGCGCCAAGTCCTCGCCCCGTGTCGCCATGAAAGTACTCGTGGAAAAGCATCAGGTCTTTCCAATGGGGGTCCTTGACGTATCGTTCATCCTTTCCGTGACACGGCTTTTCGCCTTGATCGTTCTTCTTAAACAGCAAAATCAGCCGTCGCTCGATTTCGTCGGCGACTTGTTTCAGATTCATGAAGTTGCCAGAACCCGTTGGGCATTCCACTTGAAACGTATCTCCGTAGAACTCGTGGTATTGACGAAGCGACTCCACGATCAAGTAGTTCAGTGGAAACCAAACTGGCCCCCGCCAGTTGCTGTTGCCGCCAAACATACCAGTATTGCTTTCGCCAGGAACGTAACCGACCGACTCGGTGCCACCCGAATGTTCGAACAGGAACGGCTTTTCACCGTAGTGGGCTGACATAGAACGAATGCCAAAAGGGGAGAAAAACTCCTTTTCGTCCAGCATGTATTTCAAAAGACTGCGAAATCGTTCGGTAGAGGGAATCGCCAATAGCCGCATCGCCATCGTCGAACCGGCGGGGCAAAATTTCTCCATGTAAGCCATGTGCTTGGCCATTTGCGGCCGATTTTTCAAAAACCAGTTCATTCGGCGTTGGAAACTTGGCAGACGCAGGAGGGTCGACTCATGGATCATGACGTTGGAACACAGCGGAATAAGTCCAACGAGGGAACGGACTCGCATTGCAGTGCTCTTTCCATCCCGAAGTAAATGGTCGTAATAGAAACCATCTTCTTTTTCCCAAAGTCCGGTTCCATGCAATGCGTTCATGGCTTCGGCAATCGCGACGTAATGTTCGAAAAATTTGCTTGCCATGTCCGAGTACGCTTGGTTCTCTTCCGCTAACTCCAACGCCATTTGCAACATGTTGCCACAGAAGAAAGCCATCCATGCGGTCGCGTCTGCTTGATCCAGCGTTCCACCGCCAGGCAACGGCTTGCTCCGATCAAAGACGCCAATATTGTCGAGTCCCAAAAAACCACCGCTGAAAACATGCTGCCCTCGCGTGTCTTTTCGATTTACCCACCATGTGAAATTGAGCAACAGTTTTTGAAACGTCCGAGCTAAAAACTCTTTGTCGCCACTCAGTTTGTAAACGTGCCAACAGGCCCATGCATGGACCGGTGGATTCACATCGTTGAGTGCCCATTCATAAGCTGGGATTTGGCCATTGGGGTGCATGTACCATTCACGAAGCAGGAGAATCAGTTGATTCTTGGCGAATTCAATATCGACCCGTGCCATCGGGATCATATGAAACGCAACGTCCCACGCCGCGTACCACGGATACTCCCATTTGTCAGGCATGGAAATCACATCGCGATTGAAAAGATGCGTCCAATCGCTATTGCGCCCGACATCGCGACCGGGGGGCGGTGGCGGACTGTTCGGATCACCACGGATCCATGAATCGACAACGTAGTAATAGAACTGTTTTGTCCAAAGTAGGCCGGCATACGCTTGGCGGGAAATGTTCTTTTCCTCGATGCTGAGTTGGGTTGGTATGCAATGCGCATAGAAGTCATCCGATTCGGATTGTCTCAGCGAAAGGATCGATTCGAAATCATCGCCGAATCGTTTGTCACCAAAGATGGGGTTCATGATCGGCTTGGGGATTGCAGCCTTGGACGTCTCATCGTTCATCATGGAATCGAGCGAAATGCCCGAGAGCCGACAACGAATGACCAGTGGTTCATCTGGCTTGATTATCGCAATGGTATGGGCCGCGCATTTGGTTCCAAACGTTCGTAAGTCAGCCCCGTTGGCTTCGCCATTGACAACACAATTGTGGAAAGCATCCTTGAAGAAAGCACCGGATGTTGGAGCGCCAGGATGGCGGTTGGGATTGGTTTCATTTTCGGTGAATAGCCAAATCGGCTTCTCCCCCGCTGAACCGGCGTCGACTCGAAACTCAAAGTGGCCCAAGGTTTCATGGTCGCAGAGTACAACTCCGTTTGGCTCGTTGGGTGACTTGTGCAATCGCATACGCGGCTTGCTTGTGCAGCCATCGTGTTCGCAGCCCCATATCCAGGAGTTATGAAACCACAACTGGGGCAAGACATGCAGAACGGCAGGAGCAGGCCCACGATTGTGCACCGTCAGTTGGATCAGGATGTCGTCGGCGTCTGCCTTGGCGTATTCCATTTGGCAATCGAAATAAGCTTCGTTGTCGAAGGCCTCGGTGTCGAGCAACTCATATTCGTTTTCGGTTCGCGAGCGCCGGCGATTGACGTCGGCCAACTGTTCATAGGGAAAGCGAGATTGAGGGTACTTGTAGAGTCCCTTCATGTAGGAGTGGGTCGGCGTTGAGTCTAGGTAATAGTAGCACTCTTTTACATCTTCGCCGTGATTCCCCTCGGGGCCGGACAATCCAAAAAGCCGTTCCTTGAGAATCGGATCCCGATTGTTCCAAAAGGCAAATGAAAAACAAAGGCGTCCCTGTCGATCACAAATCCCGAGCAAGCCGTCTTCACCCCAACGGTAAGCTCGAGACCGGGCGTGATCGTGCGGCAGAAAGTACCAAGCCTCTTGGTTTTGAGAATAGTCCTCGCGGACAGTCCCCCATTGCCGTTCCGACAGATAACCACCCCAACGTTGCCAATTCGCCTGCCGTCGCTTGGACTCGACTAGGCGTTGATGTTCCGCCGTCTGCCGCAAAGCCTCAGAAGTAGGAAAGCACATCGAGGCTGGCGGTTTTTCAGGATTCGACATGGAGCAGGCTACAAAAGACGACAATACGGATGGGTTGAGTCCCTGAGCTTATCGTTTTTTCAATGATTTGTCTTTAGGCGAGTGGCGGGGTGAAAACTACCTGCCAAGGGTTCCAATGGGAGAGCGAGGCTCCTGCCGAGCTGGCGCCGCCATGGTTCGGCAGGAGCCTCACCCGCCTCACCCTCCCGAGTAATGAATTGGTTGGACATAGTCGATAAAGACATGTTTACAGGGATGGCCTCTCCCTCCCGGTAGAAACAATGCTGCCGCTCGCCTTAGGACGCGCATGCTACTGGCGAGCCGGTTCTCGAATTGTGTTTTCTGTGTACCATAGGGCGAGCGGCAGGTTAAGGTATCCCAACCCGAAGCGTCAGCGAGGAACAATTAAGCAGGTCCCTCACTTACGTATCGGGTTAGGATTGGTAGTTTTAACATTGCCGCTCGCCTAAGAGCACAAAGTATTTTTTGTCCGAAAAATGGTATTTCGACGTAAACATGCCGCAATCAAACCCAATTTTTATTAATCGCGAACTCAGTTGGCTAGAGTTTAATCAACGGGTCCTCGATCAGGCCCTCTACACCAAGGTGCCGGTGCTCGAACGCCTGAAGTTTCTAGCCATTACGGCTAGTAATATGGACGAGTTCTTCATGGTAAGAGTTGGCGGGCTCCAGCTTCAACAGGCGCGAGGGATCGAAACAGCCGATCCAAGCGGGAAGACGGTGACAGAGCAGCTCGAACTTATTTATGAACGCGTCAATGCAATTATTCGTGATCAATACGATTGCTTTTTGAAGGCCGTCGAGCCTACCTTGACCGCAGAGGGGCTAGAGCGCATCTCCGTCCGAAATGCGTCCGCTCGCCATCGCGAAGCCATCACTCGTTTTTTTCACGAGGAAATCTACCCGGTCATCTCGCCGATGGACATCGATCCGGAAAGTCCATTTCCGATCCTGGCTAATCTGGGACTGCATCTGTGCGTAAGAATGGCCAGCGGAGATTCCGAGAAACCGCATCGCTTTGCCTTCATACCCCTGGGTAAGGTGCTCTCTCGCTTCATCACTTTGCCGAGCGATCGCGGCTACAACTACGCGTTGCTTGAGGACGTTACGGCGGAATTGGTCGACCAGTATTATCCTGGGAAGCGAATCGATGAGTGCGTTGCATTTCGAGTCACTCGGAATGCGGATGTTTCCGTGCGCGAAGACAGTGCTGCGGATTTGATGATGGGCATGCAGGAGGTGCTGCATTCGCGACGTTCCGCCGGCTTTGTTCGGCTTGAAATTGCCGAGACGGTCTCGGAGTCAACGCTCCACTTCCTTCAAGACCAACTGGGGCTGAACCCGTGCGACGTTTTCAAGTTCCCAGGTCCATTGGATCTTGCCAGCATGATGTACCTCACCGATATGGAGGGGTTCCCGGCTTTGCGAGATACGGCTTGGATTCCGCAGCGGTCGCCGGTCATTGACCCGACCCAAAGCATGTTCAAGGCCATCGGAGAACGCGATTTGCTCCTCTGCCACCCCTATGAAAGTTTTGAACCGGTTGTGCGATTTGTCGAGGAAGCTGCGGACGATCCGGACGTTCTGGCCATCAAGCAAGTGCTGTATCGAACGAGCCGCAAGAGTCCGATTGTGGCTTCCCTCAAGAAGGCAGCCGAGCGAGGGAAATATGTCACGGCGATTGTCGAGTTGAAGGCCAGATTCGATGAAGCTCGCAATATTGAGTGGGCACGCGAATTGGAGCGATCCGGGGTCCAAGTCATCTACGGAGTGCGCGGACTAAAGACACACGCAAAAATTTGTGTCGTCGTGCGACGCGAACCCTCTGGCATCGTGCGCTACGTTCACTTTGGAACGGGAAATTACAACGAAACGACCGCTCGAATGTACAGCGACATCAGCTACATGACCTGCAACGAGTCGTTGGGCAGAGATGCCAGTGCGTTCATCAACGCGATCACAGGCTACAGTCAGCCACAGCCGTACGACAAACTGGATTCCGCCCCGTTGGGACTTCGAAAGAAGCTCATCGCGCTCATCCAAGCCGAGACCATCAACAAACGCAATGGTCAAAAAGCTTACATCGCTGGCAAAATGAATTCGCTTGTCGATCCGGATATCATCAAAGCTCTGTACGAAGCCAGTCAAGCCGGCGTGATTATCCGGCTCAACATACGTGGTGTTTGTTGCTTGCGTCCGGGAGTACCTGGCCTCAGCGAAAACATATCGGTCATCAGTATCGTCGACCGATTCCTAGAGCATGCTCGTGTCTTTTATTTCTATCATGGGGGTGATGATGCGGTGTTCATTAGCAGCGCGGATTGGATGCCCCGCTCGTTCGACCGACGCGTGGAGTTGCTCGTACCGATTGAGGATACGGGGTCCCGCCGCCGATTGATGGAGATCCTCGATACGTATTTTCGCGATAATCAGAACGCGTGGCGTTTGGGGAGCGATGGCCGCTACACGCGTATTCATCCAGAACAGAACCAAGCCAAGTTTCGAGCGCAGCGGTTTCTGTATGAGTCTGCAGTATCCGCTATCAAAAAAGCCGAGCAAGCTGCAAGAACGACCTTTGAACCTCACAAGGCTGCGGCGACTCGCGAAGCATAGATGCGATGTAATCGTTACCGAAACGCATGTGCGTTTCGGTGGCCAATAATTGCAGCGTGGCATTTTGTTATTTCGAAGCCATCATCTTTTGAATTTCTTGCAACGAGGTCATTCCAAGTGCACACGCAAGTATCCCCTCTTCTTGAAAACCAAGATGGCCCTGCTGCTTTGCGAATTGCCGAATCGCATCGGCGTTGCCTCCCGATTTCAAGATAGCTTGTCGCATTTTATCGTCCACCTTTAGAAGCTCGAAGATGGCCATACGACCAAAATAGCCTCGCCCATTGCACTTCTTGCAAATCTCGATTTCAATCGGATTTCCTTTGGCATCCACCCGTTGTTCTGGCGGCGGCGGAATGGTTGGCTGAAAGAGCTTCTGAACACGCCCGGCTGGTATCCCAAGTTTTTGAAGCAGTTGAGGGGTCGGTTGAAAGGGTTGCTTGCATCGATCGCACAAGCGGCGCACCAAGCGTTGATTCGAGACGCCGCAAAGCAGTCTAATGAGTTCTTTTGCCTCTGGCTTATAAGTGCTGATCAATTTAACAATCGCATCGGCTGCGTCCGTCGCAACCATACGTGTGATGGAGTGCTTGCCCAATTTCGTGATGAGATCGATCACTCGGTCCGCAATGTACGAATTGACTAAGGAAGGCATGACCAATACATCCGGTTGCCTAAGCAGCATTTTTTCGAACTGAGCTTCGGGAGTGTCTCCGACTCCAAGTTCGTAAAAATTTTGAAAAACATTGATGATTTCTGGATCCGGCTCGGCCTTGTTCTCCAGCGACACGTAATCCCGAACATACTTGTCCGCCGATTCCAGCGCAATACGCCAGGTGGTTGGGAGCCCCTGGCCGGGGGGTCCGCTGATGAGGACAATTCCTTTGTCACCGTTAAGCAACCCGCGAAACGACTCCTGCATAGCTTCTCGCATGCCGAGATCGTTCAACGCCTTAATTGTCGGTTTCTTGGTGTCTATCTGAAAGAGGACTCGTTCCCCGGACTGGACGCCGGCGCTTGTGAACAGGATGACCCAATCGATTTCTTTAAAATTGGTCGCGAACTTCGCATCCTGTTTGGCTCTTCGCTCGGCTGGGTTAAGGCCAAACATTTTTTTGTAAACGACCAAAGCTGCATCGCCCGTTGGCCGATCCAAAGGGGGAAGCGTTTCCCACACGCCATCGATACGGTACCGAACCACTGCCCCCTGGGCGGAATAATCCATTAGGATTCGGTCCGCCCTAGCTGAGATCGCATTGGCCAAAAGCACCAGCGCGACCGGGTAGCCAGGCAATTGTCGCGCCGCAATCATCATCCCCTGGGCTTCATCCTTTGGAATGCCAGAGGTCTTGATTTCCAGGGGTGGCAATACCACCTCCTCGCCACCAATGGAAAGTGGATCGTTTGTCGGTTTTACTTTCTTTTTTCCAAATACCATTTTGACTGCTCGACCATTCACTTCGGAACGAGTTGGTGGAACGAATGAAACAGGAACGCATCGCGGGTTAGTATAACGATCAATTAGAGCGGTAGCAAAACTCGCCATGAGTTTCGGCACCCGCGCATTCCGAAAGTCTTGGCGACTTCCGCTACGGGGAAATCGGACAGTTATTGATCGAACGTTCCTAAATGATACCAGGTTGGCTCACGTTGATGCCCTTGAGGGTCATTTTCAGCGCCTCAACATTCGGTGCAACCTCAAATGCTGTTGGCCGATCGATCAACCCGTCGTCGATTAACTGCTTAAGACTCATCGTAAAGTCCTGCATCCCGTCCTGTTGCCCAATTCGAATGGCGTCGGATAACTTTTGATCTTTGCTCTCTAAGATGAGTTTTCGAATCATCGGAGTAAAGAGCATGATCTCGCAGGTTGGTACGCGGCTTACGCCTTGCTTGATCGATGGCAAAAGTTTCTGTGCCACGATGCCTTTCATGTTGAAGGCCATGGCATTTCGAATAGCGGTATGCATGGCTTCTGGAAACAAGTCGAGAATACGGCCAATCGTTGAGGGGGCTGTGGAAGCGTGAATGGTTCCAAAAACCAAGTGCCCGGTTTCGGCCGCATGGATGGCCGTCATAAACGTCTCTTGATCTCGCATTTCTCCGACGAGGATGATGTCTGGGTCCTCGCGGACCGCATGCTTCATGGCGATGCTAAAATCCAAGACGTCCGTGCCCACTTCCCGCTGGTTGATCAAGCATTTGTCTTCTTTGTAGACAAACTCAATGGGGTCCTCGAGCGTCAAAATATGTTTTCGGTAATTGCGATTGATCCAGTTGAGCATGGAGGCAATCGTCGTACTTTTTCCCGAACCTGTCACGCCGGCCAGCAGAATCATCCCTTGATCGAACTTGCACAAATCCTCGAGAATCGGCGGCAGAAAGAGCCCTTCGAAATTAGGAATGAAATTATTAATTCGCCTTGCTACCAGTCCCGGTCGCCCCAGTTGCTTAAGCATGTTGACTCGGAATCGCCAGTTCTCGCCGTCAACATTGATAGTATATGAAAAGTCGGCGCCCCCCTCTTCTTCAAAGATCCGTCTGTTTCGATCATCCAGCATCGGAATTAGAAGACGAACCATTTCATCGACCTCGATGGGTGGCCGGTTGAGAGTTTTGAGATCTCCTTTGCAGCGAACGATCGGCGGCGTACCAACCTTCAGATGCAAGTCGCTACCCTCTAATTTGACGCAAGCTTTGAATAGCTTGTCTACTTCCAGTTCGCGTTTTTCCTGGAGCAACGAGGCTGCCAGTTCGTCTGCGCTCGAAACGACAGCGGATTTATTAGGGTTTTTTTTGGCTGGTGAGTGTGACATAAATCAATACTTAGACCGAAGGATGAAAAGGAAAAGCTTGCGTCACTGTTCTATGTTGACTCATTGGACGGGAATTGGAATCACAACCTAACGGGAATTCCGCTTTCCGCCATCATGCGTTTGGATTGCGATATAGTAAACTCACCAAAATGGAAAATACTAGCAGCTAAAACCGCGTCCGCTTTGCCCACGAGGATCGCTTCCACCAAATGCTCAGGTTTTCCAGCGCCGCCACTTGCAACGACTGGGATCTGAACGCGCTGGCTGACAGCGGAGGTAATTGGCAAATCGTATCCATCCTTGGTTCCGTCGCGATCCATGCTGGTCACCACGATTTCGCCAGCCCCAAGGGCCTCGACTCGTTCCGCCCAAGCCACGGCTTCGAGCCCGGTTGGGGTGCGACCGCCATTGATATACACTTCCCAAAACTCTTTGCCGTCTCGCAGCACACGTCTCGGATCGATATTAACCACAATGCATTGCGATCCGAATCGTTCCGCTGCTTGTTTCACAAATTCGGGGTTCTTGCAGGCGGTCGAATTGATGGAGACTTTATCGCAACCGGCTTGAAGAAGCGTTCGAATGTCTTCCAAGGTGCGGATCCCGCCTCCAACCGTAAGTGGCATAAAGACCTGTTCTGCGGTTCGGCGCACAACGTCGAGGATGATTCCGCGGTCTTCATGGCTCGCAGTAATGTCCAAGAAAACCAACTCGTCAGCTCCCTCCGACTCGTATCGCTGCGCGATTTGGACTGGATCGCCTGCGTCCCTCAAATTCACGAAATTGGTCCCTTTGACCACTCGTCCTTGGTGAACGTCTAGGCAAGGAATAACGCGTTTTGCCAACATTTCGGACTAGGCTCCCGACCGGACAAGGACTTCACGGTCCAACGCCATCTGAAACTCATTGAATAAGTAGCTACTGTCGTGTGGCCCAGCCGAAGCCTCTGGGTGGTATTGAACACTAAACGCTTCGAATTTCTTGTGACGAACACCGGCAATGGTATTGTCGTTAAGATTGCGATGAGTGATTTCAAAACAATCGGGTAAGCCTTCTTCTTCGACCGCAAAGCCGTGGTTTTGCGAGGTGATTTCCACGTGTCCGGTCTTGCAATTGAGGACAGGTTGATTGGCACCTCGATGACCGAATTTGAGTTTGAAAGTCTTGGCACCACCCGCCAACGAAAGCAATTGATGCCCGAGACAGATGCCGAAAACAGGTTTTTTTCCGAGCAGATCCTTGATCGTCCGGATTGCATAACTAAGCGGTTCTGGATCGCCAGGACCGTTGCTCAGGAAGACGCCGTCTGGTTTGCAGGCCAGAACTTCTTCCAAAGTTGCAGTACCCGGAAGAATGGTGACTCGATTGCCTCGTTGAGCGAGGTGACGGGGGATATTCCATTTCATTCCGTAATCGAGACATACCACATGGGGCTGAGATTCAGCGGCCATCGATTCATTCCCGTCGATCGCCAAAGGATGCAACGGCAAACTCCACTGCCTAGCTTCTTCCGGCGTCACTTCGCTCACGAGATCGCGGCCAACTAGGCCCAGGCTGGCTTTGGCTTTTTTCACAAGCGATGCGTGGTCGGAGTCGAGGGTTGAAATGATTCCCTTGAGCGCACCTTTGTTTCGGATGTTTCGGACGATGGCACGAGTGTCGACTCCCGAAATCGCGACAATTCCATGCTTTTTTAGGTATTCCGGCAACGATCCGTTGGAACGAAAATTACTGTGGAGACGACTGCATTCACGAACCACGAATCCAGCAATTCGCGGGAAACCAGACTCAAGATCCTCCTCGTTGACGCCAACATTTCCAATCATCGGATACGTCATTGTCACGATTTGGCCGCGATAGCTAGGGTCCGTCAATATCTCCTGGTAACCTGTGATGGAGGTGTTAAAGACAACCTCGCCATCCATTTCGCCATCGGCTCCAATCGAAATGCCCTCAAAAACCGTGCCATCTTCAAGAGCGAGAAATCCTGAATTTCCTTGACGAAACAAAGCAGCTTACCTCAGCCGAAAGGGTATGAAAGTTGGATCATCCATTCGACAAAATCATAACCCAACCAAGGCTCCCTCACCAGCCATGAAGAATTCGGACCGGACGGAATTTTGCGGGTTACCTCTCTTCATTCTCGGTTTTTTTGCTTATCTTAAGTCAGTTCTTGGATTTGAAACGAACCCGCGGTCGGCGATTGGCGTAAAAGCCTAACGAATCTTTCGCGAGGATCGAGTTCAAAACGCGAAAGCACAACCATTACCTTTTCGATTCTGTCCGAGCTTATCCGCTATGCCTGTCGATTTCCCAGTTCCAATGTTTGCGGCGGTAGATTTCTGGATGTCGAGGTGGTTAACACCTGTTTGGTTTCTTGGAGGTGGGGTAATTCTGGGACTTGCAATGCTATGCGTGTTTCTATTGGTTTTCTACGGTCTGTCCAAGATTAAGCTTTTGGAGCAATTCCGCCGCGATGGCTCCGCCAATTGGATTGCTCTGGCTGTGACGCTTGTATTGGGCGGGCTATATGCATCGTATTCAAAATTCAGTCAAGAAGGCCAAGAGTTGTTTAGCATGGGCGGAACGTTTGCGAATGACGAATGGGCCATGATATCCATTGCAATGACAATGATTTTTGGGGTCGTTGTTTGGTCGCTACTGTATTGCTCCTCTCCTCGATTTCTAGGTGAATTGAGATCCCTTTTGTTCGAAGGCATAGGGCTCTACATGCTCTCAACTCTGGCTGGACTCTCGCTCATCGCCGCGGCCTCTACTTTTTTGGTCGACAAACCGATGGTCGCGCTGAAATCCATTCCCCAGCTTTTCGCTGCAAACGACAAAACGGAAAGTTTCACCATCGCAGGAATTCGCCAAAACGATTCCGAAGCCGCCTTTCAAAAGGTAGACCTTCGCTACGATCCAACCATTTTGGGCCAGGTCGAGATGAGTTCCACTAGACGATTGCTCCTCACCGACGCACCGAGTCTCGGCGAAACACGATCCAAGCCCCAAACCATTGAAGCTAATTTGCCCCTCATTTGGAATACCAAAATGGGGATTGCCGAGTGTCCATTGCCGTTGACGACCGGTGCGGAAATCTATGTTCAAAACCAGGAAATCGATGCTTCCACATTGAAAATCCGTTTGGTTTCCAATCCGCTCGTTCGCGAGTCGTCGACGATTATGCTTACGTCGATTTTTGTCACGATCTTCGGATTGCTTTTTATGCTCATGCAAGCTGTCTCGCCAAAAGTTGCCGCGATTGCATTGTCAGCGGCTAAAAGCGAACTTTCACAGCCGCTCCCCATCATCTTGATGATCATCGTCGCCTTGGGGATTCTTCTCTTCGTCTTCTTGCCCTTCCATACCCTCGGTGAAGATATCAAGCTGCTCAAGGATTGTGGTGTGACCATCATCCTCATTGCCGCTACGTTTCAGGCCGTTTGGTCCGCTAGTACTTCAGTCAATGAAGAAATCGAAGGACGAACGGCCCTCACCTTGCTCAGCAAGCCGATTCATCGCCGATCCTTTATCATTGGCAAAATCCTAGGAGTAGTCTGGATCGTAATGCTAATGTTTTTGGTACTGGGGAGCGTGGAACTTCTAGCGGTCGCTTACAAGCCAATCTACGAGGCACGGGAAAACTCACTGGATCAACCCGGCTGGCAGCAATGTCACCAGGAAATGATTCAAACGATTCCGGGCTTGGCGTTGGCATTTTTCCAGTCGGTCGTGCTGGGGGCGTTTTCGGTAGCCCTAGGAACGCGATTTGGACTGCTGGCCAACTTCACGATTTGCTTCTCGATTTACTTGCTCGGGCATTTGACTCCAACCATCGTCGATTCGGCGGCCGGCGGTTTGCCTCTTGTGGAGTTTTTCTCGCAGTTGATCTCAGCCGTCATCCCCAACCTTAGCCATTTCTCGATGGAGGCGGCCATCGATGCGGAGGTGAGTATCCCATGGTCGGTCATCGCCAGCGTGCTTGTGTACACTTCGATTTACGGCATCGCAGCTACCCTCATCGGCCTGTTGCTGTTCGAAGATCGGGACCTTGCCTAAAAAGTGACAAACCTTGTCTACTGTTTTCCAACACTGGACCGACACCGCGAGTGGATGCAGAATGCTGCTCCTCACGCAAACTTGATCGAAGCCTCACAAGAAACGATCCCCGAACGAATCTTCGATGCGGATGTATTCGTCGGTCACGCCAAAGTACCTGTCCCCTGGCTTGACGTGGTCGCGGAAGGCAGATTGACTTTTATTCAATCGTCCGCCGCTGGACTAGACCATTGTCTGCATCCCGCAGTTATCGACTCTGAGATTGTCGTTTGCAGCGCATCCGGGCTTTTTGCGAACCAAGTCGCGGAACAGACACTCGCCATGTTGCTGGGGCTCTTACGCGGACTTCCGATCTTTTACCGTCAATGGCAAAACAAAGAGTTCATCCGACGACCAACGGACGATCTTCACGGCAAGCGGGTTGGCATTGTAGGGCTCGGTGGAAACGGCCGCCGCTTGGTGGACATTTTGCAACCCTTCGATGTGACCATCCGGGCCACAGATTATTTTCCCGAACATAAGCCGCCAACCGTGGAACAGCTTTGGCCACATACGGAGTTGGAGCGACTTGCCGCGTGGTCTGAGATTTTGATTTTGACCTTGCCCTTGAATGCGATGACGCGAGGGGTAATCAATGCAAAGATCTTTGCGGCGATGGCAAAAGGATCGTACCTGATCAATGTTGCAAGAGGCTCATGTGTCAACGAATCCGACTTGTGTTCCGCTTTGGCGAGCGGCCATCTGGCGGGCGCAGGATTGGATGTAACGGATATTGAGCCGCTGCCTGAATCGAGCCCGCTTTGGGGCTTTAACAATGTGATTATTACACCGCATGTCGGTGCTCAAGCGGCAACGAGAACCGACGACACAACGAAATTGATTTGCGAAAACTTGAGACGCTATTTTGCGGGCGAAGCACTCTACAATCTCGTCGATAAACGTCTGGGCTTCCCTCACCCCTCCGTTCTCTACAAACCGTCGAAACCCGTTTAACCCAACGCCGTGAAGGATTTTATGCAGCGAAAACGTTGGGTTACGTGGGGGCTCGCCCCCCGCAACCCTGTTTTGGCGTACTAATAGTGAGCAAGTTCCGTAGCTCCCGCTCCCTATAGCTTAGTCCGTCAAAGGCGGACTAAGCTATAAGGGGCTGATGTGCTATCGTTTCGATCCGCGTGCGTAGGACACCAAAACGGTGTCCGGTCGGGACAAGCCCGATCCGGACAATCGGACTCGAAAAAATCCTTCACCTCGTTGCGTTGCTGCACATGACTTGACTGACACTTCTTGCGTCCGGAAACCAACACATTACGTAAGTGTTCTGGCCATCGATCACTCGAATGGGGGTTGATTGTGATGGGCCAACGGGCCGATTTCCCAGAAGAGGATTCAGTTGCAATTGATGATCCCCAGCCGGGGCTTCGACTCTGAGAAATTGAATGTCGCGTGGTAGCAAACCCCAGCATCGCGTATCGGCTGCTTCGCTGGCTTCCCACGCGATCCCGGCGATGTCCATGCCGATCCCAGCTAGGCCGCTGTCCTTGCCCATACTGGTTTTGGCTGCCGCAACGGTCGCTTTCTTAATCACGCGTCTTGCAACCGCCCTGGCGATGATCGAATTGCGATTTGCCCGGTACGTTGACACGGCCAGTTGTTCGATGTCTGCCAGCGACGCAGTTGGCCCGATCCTGTTGCCGTTGATTTGGATCCCTACGGAATCGACATCCGACGCGGGCACGACAATGTCGGGTATTTTGATCGGTGCGACTGTGGGAGGCAATTTGTAAGGGCCCACGGCAGAGACGATGCGGTCTGCGATGAGGAGAGCATCACTGGTGGGTTGCTCGGCAACCTCTATTTTGTAAGGACCTCGACCGACCATCGCAAATACATAGACGACACCTTGGCCTGGTTGAGAATGCACTCCGCCGCGAACGCGGTGAAGATCCCAAAGCACGGGCTCGCAATTCGGCAACAGATTGGAGGCAACTTCATAATTGCGAACGGCATCATCGTAGTCGCGATGTGTCGCTTCACGCAACATTCCACGCATGTAGAATCCCAACGGCAGCGGTTTATACTCGATTGCGTCTTTCCCACTGCGTTGGGCAAACAATTGCCCTAGTTGTTCATTCTTGTCCTGGATTTGAAGCGTGTAGCTTTCCGCGTCGATGCCATCCTGCATTAGACTTGAAAGAGACAGAAAGACGCGAATCAAGATCTTCTCATAGTCTTCGCCAGCATACGAGCGAACTTGATCGTCCGTCCACATCGAGACAGTTTTTTCGGCGAGTGAATCCTGTTCAAGATGATCGAATCGATCACGTACCTCTCGCAGTTTTGACTCGGCCTGCTTGGCTTGTCCGGTTAGCAAGTCGACCACAGCTAGATCTAGTTTGACAACGTCCCGGTCGTGACGATTCGACTTGGAGAGCTTTTCGAGGCTCTCGCGGCAGGCTTGCAATTGACCATCGTAAAAAAGGTTCCGTGGCTGCGAGATGCGTTTGGAATGGGTAGAACAACCAGAGGCAATCAAGACGAACAGACAGGCGACTAGGGTGCCGAATTTGAATTGTCGTTTGGCAAAGAGTTGCTTCGCCGTAGAGCAGTCCCTAGCGCATTGCGTCATCGCTTGAGTGGATTGTAGTTCCAGATTTTGCCAGCAGCCGTCTTGTGATAGCCCTTGCGCACCTCGGACGAAAGTTTATCGTATTGACCGGTATGCACATTGGTCAATTCGAGCGTCAGTTCGTAGTCGCGTTGGGTAGAACTGTTGCGTTTTGTTGTTCCACTGGTCAGCGTCGCGTAGAGCAAGTAGTCCACGGGTGCACCGCTGCGTTGAAGTACCGCCGTAAACAATCGCATGTTGTCAGGCAACATGAGCGCATCAGGCCGCATGCGCGTTTCATGGAGCGCGGCGTTCACCATGCGTGTGCTAATAGACTGAAAGGAATTGGACTCCAGGATTTGCGAGTCGATTTGGTTATAGAGTTTATCTTTGAAGTCACCGATGTCTTCGGCACTCTTGTTTTCGATTCCGACAAAGCAAATCAACTTTTTCATCGGACGCCCATCAGGACCCATCGGACAGTCGTCGGTGGCGATCTGTTGACGCATCAAGAGCTTTGCGACCGCTTCTTCGACCAGCGGATCAAAAACCTCGGCACCTGCTTCGTGGCTTCCGACCATATTGGCCGCTTCGGGCTTGACCACATGTCCGTACTGATAGCCACGGCACCCCATCAAGCCTGCCAGGGTAACCATCGAAACACTATTGAGCCAATCACGACGAAGCATGGGATTCCTTTCCCGCGAAACCTTTCAACCACTGCCGCAGATTGTGCAACTCTTGGCAATTGCGGACAAGAGGAATATCGGTAAACCTGCGACGGAAGATAGAGACCATTCGCATCAAAATCTGAATGATGGCATTTCGCTCGGCGGTGCTCTGTTCGTTGTTGTGGTCGTTTCTCGAACAATTTGGCTAGACCAAAGCCGTGAAAACCAAGTGCACGAGGAGGATCAGCGTTGCAGGCGGAATCCTTTTCTTGGTACGTTCCGAAGCCAACACCGTTCAATTATTTGTTTAACAGTCAGCCGAAGGCGTACTCGATACCATTAACGTACGCCTACGGCTAACGGCTAAACGAAATTCTGGCGAAATTGGGCCTCCTTGGACTGTATTGCGTTCCTAACTCTTGTGGCACGGCACTCCGTGCTGGGATTTTCGCCAAAAAGCGCAACATGACAAAGATCGATCGCTATTTGCTATTTCTCTATTCCCGAGTGTTCTTGATTTGTTTTTTGACGCTGTCGGGGCTTCTCGTCGTGGTTCAAGTCTTTACGAATCTAGATGAAATGATTGCCTATGGAAAATTCCGAGGAAGCTTTATACTTGGATTAGCCGAATACTTCAGTCCGTATATGCTCAGCATCTACGACCGGATGTGCGGATTGCTAACACTTTTGGCAACCATGTTTGTCGTTGCATGGTTGGTTCGCACTCATGAAATGACCGCATTGCTGGCGGCCGGTATCAGCAAGGGCAGAATTATACGTCCCATAATGATCCTGTCGGCTTTTTTGATTTTGTTTGCCGCAGTCTCTCGCGAGCTTTTGATCCCGCGCTATTCGTCGATGCTAAGCAAAACCCCACAGGAATTGCTCGGGGAAAGTATCCGACCTATACGGCCCACCGAAGACATTGAAATGGGGGTGCTCATCGCAGGTCGCAATCTGCAGCCCGCTAACTCGATTATTGTACAACCCATATTTCGGTTTTTAGGACCGGCGGCAGCATTAACCCCGCAGATCACTGGTCAATCCGCCAAGTTCTTAGCTGCGGATGAAAACCACCCTCAAGGCTATTTGGTCGAAAATGCGAAAGGTACGGAACCATTGGCCGGAAAGACTTCCGTCCGCACCGATCAAGGTGTCTTTCTACTTCTGCCGCTCGACACGCCGTGGCTGAAACCCAAGGAGTGCTTCATTCCGAGTAAATTGGAATACGATTTATTACGTGGCGGAGGGGCTAAGCAGTTTTCCTCCACCAGCGACTTGATTTGGCGGATGCAAAACCAGTCACATTACTATGGAGCAGATTTGACTGTGGCCGTTCACACCCGCTTGATACAGCCGCTCTTGGACTTCACGCAACTGCTGCTGGGAATTCCGATGATACTCTCGAATCGCAATCGCAATTTGGTCAGCATGATGCTCTCCTGCGTGATCAGCTTTGCGGCGTTTTTTGGCATCAGCATCGGACTGCAGGCTTTGGGGGCGAACGAAACAATCCTTACCCCGGCGACTGCTGCTTGGGCGCCGCTTCTCATCTTTGGCCCCTACGCTTGGGCTCAGACAAGACGTGCGATGCAATCGTAGTTGGCAACGCACAAAGCATGGCAAGTGGACCGAGGCGACGGTGACAATCGGTGTTTAGGGCCGAAGGCCCGGTAGTTTGCCTAGCCCAGGCCAACGGCCTGGGACCAGGCAAAACGCAATGATGTTAGGGCTGAAGGCCCGTCCGTTTGTCAAATTGCCGGGCCTTCAGCCCTAACTACTCTCGTGTTTGCGTGTCACCCAGGCCGTTGGCCTGGGCTAGGTAAATGATTGGGCCTTTGGCTCGAAATACATCTAAGCGTGCAACTTCAAAACTCACGCTTCGGGTTGGGATAATGCCATCCGCCGATCGCCTTAGCGAACCGGGGCTAGCGCCCGAAAAGCTAATTACTGCGAAATACTGTGCACGCCTGTTTATCTGTTTTGGGCTATCACTTGAATTGCTTGAAGTCCAAGTTGCACCAAGGCTGCAGCCCGAGGGGTTTGAGATGGAACGGTGCGCTCAACTCGATATTCGATTGGGCCTATCGGTCTGCCAGAGGGTATCGCTTCCGGTGCAGTTTCAAAATGCGGTGGTTGTGCATCGTAACGCGGGGAATCGAATTCATAGGTGTCCCTTGGATAGTCCGGTTGTACGTTGAACCGTGGATCTTGGTTCGGCATGGATCGGTATGGGTAGTGCGAAGGTTCGGACGGTACGCCTCGCAATTGAAAACTACTGTTCCAGCCCTCGCTAGGTGCTGTGACAAGCGGCCTGTGGGCTATCACTTGGGGCCTGCAAAACTTGGGTTGGGTCTTTGCGTATGCTTTGTCCAGACTGCAGTGCAACCGTTCCGCTCGCTTAGACAAATCGTTGAGGTAATCCCGAATTCGACGGTCATTGCGTACGTTGCAATCAAGGTTCGCAAGTTCGTTCACTTGTCCCGCAAGCGCACAGGTACTAGATAAAGTCGATTGCACGTGTTCCCATGAGGCTCCGCACTTAATCGATTCGACCAATTGGCAAGCTGCGTTGTCCAAATGAAGTGCGACCGTGGTTACTTGACTGTAGGGAAATTCTTTGTTGAGTCTCTCGGCAATGTCTTCGGTTTTGTGTTGAACCGATCTCGCATCACCCAACGCACTCGACCAGACGCCTGCGAAGGAATTAGGCGACAACATCGAAAGGAAACCAATGGCTGCCAGCATTGCTCGGCACTTGTAGAAGGACACACAAAGCGTAGAAAACATCTTGCTACTCCCAAACCTAATTCGATTGCCATTCTGACTTGCCGCCGATCCGCAGTTGCTGATCACACTAAGCTGAAATACAAACAGCGTGCCAATTGGGCTAATTAGGGAGAATGCGGGAGAAAATGCGTACTTTGGGTCGAAATGCAGAAACCTTTAGGATTCGAGTTGCCTTTCTGACTTAGGGTCGCGCGATCACTTGGATGACACAGTATTCATTTGGATTTCGGATTTTTGGATACGCATTTAGGCGAGCGGCAGACAGAAGACTACCAGGCCTGGCCACCGTGTGGCACGCCCAAAGCGATTAGCGATGGGCGTGGGAAGTGTGGCAAATGACTCTAGTTCGACTGTTCTAAATTGGTTTTTTCGTTGCGATTTATCGGGAGAACGAGGCTCCTGCCGAGAAAAAGGACTGCGAAAGCTCGGTAGGAACCTCGCACTCCCGATTGGACAACGGCTCTTTCC
>JAYTVM010000416.1:0-14454 GCA_043743995.1 Pirellula sp.
CTACTTTCGCACGAAGAACCGTTTCCTACATCGCACGGATGCAGATTGCATGTATTGGCGGATGTTTTTGCATCCAAATGTTGAAAAGTTGTGTAAAACCCATTTGTATATCACATCAAGAATTGAGAAAAAACTATGTTTAGAGGAATTTGCCTAGCTTTGTGTGCCTTAACTATGTTGTCAGCTCCTGCCTTCGCAGGCGGTGGTGGCGGTACGAAAAAGGACGCGACGATCAAGGTTACCAATGATATCCCTTCCACGTCCTCCTCTAGGATTGGTGTCATCCTGGATCAAACAAATGCTCAGCTTACTGCGATCGCTGCTGCTGCAAATCCCGAGCAAGCGTTTATCGATGCGGGCGGAAAGTTCCTAACCCCAGGCGGGAACACATCGTTCAGTGTCAAGTCGGGCGATCACGTCATTTCCATCGTTGGAGTATCGCCGACCGGAGCTTCTCAGGGACTGATCCGACAAGGGACGCGAGCTGTCGGCCGAGGTGCGACACTCAGCCTGAATGCGACATCTCTGTAAATTCGTCGTGGCAGAAGTCGATCAAGCACTAGACCGTATTGCTTTAGCAAACCGTCTAGTGCTCTGTATCCGCCAAATGCATTTGCGTGCTCCCTATCGTGCGAATAGAATTGGATGTCAATCTAGAGGAATCTAGGTCTCGCGTTACTTTGATGCAACCAATTCACTTAATGGTAGATAGAGAAATCTAGCTGTGGAAGCTCCAAAAGCAGGTTCCAAGATTCTGGCCGTATGCGATAAATGCGGAAAGAGAATGGGAATCGACGCAGCCCATGCTGGCCGATCCGTCAAATGTCCCTGTGGAAATGTATTTAAGGTGGCGGGAAGCGCTCCAACTGCTCCTGCCTCAGGACCAGTACAACCGACGACAGCGTCCCCTTCTTCTCCAACAAATAGAACCCAAGTTGCTAAGGCAAGACCTGTCGGCAAACCGCCGACACCAGCCCCCGCGGCCAACCAGCCTTCTTTTTTAGATCAGTTGACTGAGACGGATTTCTCTCGCCCCTCGTCCAATCCATACGACCCGCCCCCTTCGAATTCTAACAGCGATGCGTCGGTTCTACGCAAATATGTTGGCGAAGATGTAAAATCAAAAGCGGAACAGACCAGCAAAACCTCAAATGGAAATATCACTTTCCTAGCCGTTTTGAATTTCATTGGTGCCACCGTCTACATTGGGTTGGGTGTGGTCATCCTGATATTGAGCAGCGTACTGGGAACCGTTGCCGATGTATTGCCATTAGCCGCACTTGGTGCATTGTTTGCGGGAATCCTATTCTTCTTCGGTGTTTTTGATTTGATTTCAGGGATTGGGCTGATCAAACGCACCTTTTGGGGATGGTGGCTTTGCGTGGTCGGTTTGAGTTGGGCTTTCTTTGATCGAGGTTTCGGAGTGGCCGTCCAGATGATGAACACCAAGGATTGGACCAGCGAGACTCCCAAGGCGATCGGAGCCGCGATGTTCATGTTCTCCAGCATTTATTTTCTGCAATTCATGTGCCAGAAACGCACCATGAAAATGTTTAAAGTGGATGTCCATCAAGGGCTTGCATGGGCGATAGCCATAGCCGTGGGACTGCTCTTTGGCGGTTTCGGATTCGGGATGGCTTTGTACGCTGCGCGAGGAGCCGAAGCAGCATGAGGGCCGGATTTGCAAGTAATTACTAGAGGCAAGGTAAAGTGGCACGTGTGGCACGCCCAGAGCGATTAGCGTTGGGCGTGGGAAGTGTGGCAAATGATTCTAGCTAGCGACTCACCACGCCCTTCGTTCCTCAGAGCGTGCCACACATGTCAATTTCCTTTGATTTGACTGATCCGAAAGTTGGACGACACCCGTGGTGATGGAGCATTTAACTATTGCGACCTAGAACGGTGCATCACCTTCGTCATCGGCAGCGGCCTGTGAGAAGACATCGTTCAAATCATCGTCATTGGGGCTAGACTTGCCTGCTCCGACCTTATTGAAACTCATCGCTTCGGCGCTTAGAAAATACTTGACTTCGCTGGTGGGATCTTTTTGCCATTTGCGACCGCTCAAGCGATAAGTCACGTCGATCTCGTCTCCGAGTTTCAGTTCGTCAACAGCTTCGCAAGCGTCGTTGGTGAATTCCAATGGCACATAGTTGGCAAAACGACCATTTTGCTGCTCAAGTACCACCAATCGTTTTCGGAATCCTTTTTGGCCGAAGGACTTGGTATCTTCGATAACATGGACGGTTCCACGGATTTTTGTATTGGACATGGCTCGAAGCTTGGTCTGGAAAATTGAGAATGGTCAGGATTCAAACAGTTGACAAATTGTATCGAAGCATGGGCGAATGGGGAAACCAAGCCACTGGATTTTTTCTGACAAACTGAAATCCTGACTGTTCGATGCAAATTAGCGACCCAAAGTGATGGACCCGCGACCGATGGGTTGGTAAAACGAAGGTACCAGCATTCGATGTGGCTGATCGGCCGCGTCAAACCTCTTCAAACAGCGAAAAATGGCAGTTAAAACGGCAGCGGAAAAAACAACTCCAGTCGTTCCGGCATTTGAGTTTTTGGAATCCAAAATCGCTTTGCCCTTGCCGACGGTCATCGCGTGTTTCGGTTCCGACGACTTCCTTCGACGGACCGCAATTCATCACGTTATTGCCGGTTCGGGAATCGATTCCGAAACGATCCGTTCGTTTGACGGCGAAACCGATGCTTGGCGGGATATTCACGATGAGCTCGCGACGCGGTCGCTATTTGACGAGGGCGGAACCAAAATCGCAATCGTTCGCAATGGAGACAAATTTGTCAGCAAGAGCCGCGAGCAGCTCGAACGTTGGACGGAACAATCGGCTGTCGACACGTGCCTCATTCTAGAGATCCAAACCTTGGCTGCGAACACAACGCTCTACAAACGGATTGCCAAAAGTGGAATGCTAGTCAAATGCACACCGCCCCAGAAATCTTCCTGGGGCAATCCGCCCGATGAAAAGGCCATTCAAAAGTGGGTCGTCGCTTGGGCTAGCTCCAAACATGCCTTGGCGTTGACCGAAAAGCAAGGCGCCTTGATTGTCGATCGTATCGGTGGTGTTTGCGGACTTATCGATTGCGAAATTGCTAAACTCGCGCTTTTTGCGGAAAGCAACGGCAAAGTGCCGGACAAGCGGGTTGCGGAATTGGTTGGGGGTTGGCGAACGCAAACCGCTTGGGAGCTTTCGGACGCGATAGCTGACGGACAAGTGGCCGTGGCGATCCAGCAACTGGATAAACTCTTGATGGCTGGGCAAAATGCAGTCGGCCTAATGGCCCAAATCTCATGGTCTCTTCGACGTTTTGGGTTGGCCGCTAAACTAATTGAGCAATCCGAACGCGTGGACAGTAGAATGGCATTGTCGGTCGCGTTGGAGCGAGCTGGTTTCAATCGATTTGACGTAGCCAAGGCGGAGACGCGGCTCAAACGAATCGGCCGACCCCGCGCCATTGAAATGCTCGCTTGGCTCGTCGATCTCGAACTGAAATTGAAGGGGAGCCACAGCAACGATCACCGCGCTCGGCTGGCTCTTGAGTCATTGATCATGAACTTGGGATAACCCATTCCTCGCAGGAGTACGGATCATGTTGATTAGTTGCATGTCCAGTGCAAGCGGTTCCCGCCACTCACCGACCATCGCTTGTCTATTTTTTTTGTTGTCGCTCATTGCGGTCCCTGGTCGATCGCGCTGTGCTGCGCAAGATCCGCAAACCTCCGGCACTTTCGAACTTTCGTTACAAGGGCTTGCGGAACCCTCCATAGCGACCGTCACTCCGAACGAGCTTGCCGTTAGAGATCCGGTTGGCAAGGTCACGCGATACCAGCGATCGCCTCGTTACGACACAGCCGATCACCAACTGCTCGGCTACAGTTCGCGACAAGCCCAACAGGTCATTCGTTGGCCGATCATCAATTCCGGCCGAATGCAAATCGGGACATTGCAAAATGGCCAAATCCAGTTCGCATGGAGCAAGATGACGGTAACAGATTCGCAGCAACCGGATTCACGTATACCCGGAACGGATCTGTTGCCGCCCGGTTTTGAAACGCCCCTTTCGGGTCGAGTTCGCAACAATGCGTTATCGGGTGGCCAAGTTGGAAACTTGCAAAATTTGCCTGGCATGTCGGCCATGCACTTGTCGGTGGGGAATCCTAACGACCGACAATTCCTCAGTATGCGAGGTGGCAGTCAGTTCGGTTTTAACAATCAAGTGTCCGGGGCGGACTCCGCTTGGTACATCACTCCGGTCTCCGACAATATCGTTCGATTGCAGCAACGGTATCAAAACGACTGGCTGGCCATTGGACTTGGCAACTCTCCGGACGAATTCGCACGCAGCAGTCGCCTCGGTCATCGAACCGGTGCATTCGGGGGAGGCGTTTTTTCCGGTGATGCATTGGGTGGCGGTGCATTGGGTGCCGGGAGAAATCGACGGTCCAGCGCGCCGTTTCCCATTACGTTGCAGCCTATCCACAATGGGGCCGATCAATTGTGGAGAATCCAAACGGTACAAGGCATATCGGGTTATTGCTTTGAAAGTGTTTTGTATCCGGGAATGGGATTAACGTTGATTCCGAATCAAGGACTATCGTTGCAAAACATCACCTACGATCCCTGGCAAATGTGGTGGCCTCAAACGCCTACATTCGCGTTGCCTCAGCCCCAGTTTCGGACCGTCCAACATCAAGTGATTGCCAATCCACCCTTGCGTCCCGTATCGGCCAGGATTGTGAATTCGCATAGCGATACGTTGATGGTGTTGGTAGCCGATCGGAGGCATGCTCAATCTATTCAAAAGCTGCGAATTCCGGCACGCGGCAGCGAACTGGTGCAGTTGGAACGCGATCCAGGTGGAACGATCGTCGAGACCGTAGAAACGATGGACGCATTTGGAAATTGGAATCAGCAACAATTCAACACACCGATTCCTCCGACCGTGTTGTATGATATAAGTGTCTACGAAGAGTTCTTGCAATCGATTGCAATCGATCGAACGGGGACTAGTCCCAATCCAATCGAAGACATCAATTACCAGCCTCGCAGCATCGGCTTCTTCCTTGTACCACCGGGAGGTGAATTGCCCGAGGTAGCCGTGATAGATGCCTATCGAATTGCCGAAGATTCACAAAACCCTGGGGCCGTTCGTCGGCTAAGTCCGCGAGACTTGCCAAAAGCGAATGCCGCACCGGCGGCAGATCCACTCAAAGATCTACTAAATAAATTCCAAAAGCAACGAGCGGCCTTTTGAGCGAGATAGCATCCGAACGGGAAGAACAAGGGAATCAGTCTCGCGCGGCGGAGATGGAAACGCAGGACCAGTCCTTTGGCCACACCGGCAACACCGGCAACACCGGCAACACGGGTGATCCTGCGATTGGAGAGGACCGCGAGAGTCCGAAACCTCGCAATCGAAAGAGGCGCTATCGGACCAATTGGATGTTGTTGGCTTTGATGGTTGGTTTATTGATCGCATTTTCGTTCTATGTATTCGCGCTTCCTCTAATCGAAGGTAGCGTTTTTCGATTGCAGAATCCAACCAAGAAATCCTTGCCATCCGAACTTCAAATGAAGTGGTCCAATCGGACCATGCTGCGCTCATGTGAGTTTCTGTTCCTTGCATGGTTTTTTTACTTAGGGGCAAGCATCGGAAGCTTTCTTAATGTGGTGGCTTGGCGTGTGCCTGAGGGACGAACCATCGTGTTTGGTGGTTCAAAGTGTCCGTTTTGCGATTCCCGCCTGAGCTTCATCGACAATACACCCGTACTGGGATGGATCGTACTGCAAGGAAGATGCCGCACCTGTCGACTCCCCATCGCACCGCGATATCTGATGATTGAAATAGCGGTCGGCGGTGTTTTCATGTGGTTAGCGCTTTGGCAGCTAGTTCGCGGTGGTATCAACCTACCAAGTTGGAATGGAGTGGGTAGGACTGGGTTAGTGAACATTGTCCTTGATCCTCCATGGCCACTGATCGGTATTTATCTAGTGCACGTCGCCATGTTTGGTGTCCTGATCATGCTTGCCACTGCAAATGGTGGAAGGAAGCCTTTTCCGGTTCTTGCGATGATCTTGATTGGGTTGGGTCTGGCGTCCTCCAAAATCGTGAATCCGTCATTTGATCTCATCGCGTGGCATCTGCCGTTTTCTAAACATGGGCTTTCGAACCTCGGCCCGCTGGCAAATCCTGCGTTTTCGGTTTTGATTGGCGGGGCTGCTGGTTGGTTGGTGGGTTGGCTCTCTTCTTGGATGGTTGCTAGACGTTTTGGAGCAATAGTAGCTCGACATTGGACGCTTCAGTGCTTTTTGGTCGGAACGGTACTTGGCTGGCAAAGCGTATTGACTATCGTAGTGGTTAGTTTGAGCGTTTATGGAATTTCGCGTACAACTTACCGCTTGAACCATTCACGGACCTCGAACTCGACACTCGCGAACCAAGCGCTTAGATTGAATGCGTGCTTCATCATCGTAGCACTGGTTCACCATTCGTTTTGGTTTCAAATCGCTCACCTCCTTGGTCTCAGTTAGATGAGATCTCATACTGTTTCTCTCCCCATACAGGACCCACCTAATATGCACACGCGTTTGTTTCAATGGTCGTTTTGCTCGGTTGCGATTGGCGCACTGGCATTGTGCTCGACTGCCATGTCAACTTGCTTTGCGGACGTCAAACTCCCCAACGTGTTTTCAGACCACATGGTTTTGCAACAGGGTCAAGAGAATAAGATTTGGGGAACAGCCACGGCTGGCGAAAAAGTCTCCATTTCGATTGCTGACAAGTCGATGGAAGCAAAAGCCGACGACAAAGGCAACTGGACAGCCAAGTTGCCGTCGTTGCCAGCAGGTGGTCCTCACAAACTACGTGTAGCTGGTTCGAGTGTCGTCGAGCTAACCGATGTGCTAGTAGGCGAAGTTTGGATCTGTTCCGGTCAGTCCAATATGCAGTGGAATGTGGCTTCGTCCAACAATGCCGATTTAGAGATACTTGCTGCGAAATACCCCAACATCCGAATGATCAACTTCCCACAATTAGGGACGCAAGAACCGGTATGGAGTCATGACGATAGGAAATGGATGGTATGCTCACCTGACTCAGTAAGCAGTTTCTCCGCGGTCGGATATTTCTTTGCCAGGCAGATCCATCAGTCTACCAACGTACCGATCGGCATGATCAACAACGCTTGGGGTGGGTCAGCATGTGAGGCATGGGTCAACCGCGATGTGCTCAAGGCGAATTCTAAATTTGAGGGATTGCTTTCCAAATGGAACGTTCTGGAAGAACGATTTGCGAGTCTCGGTGCCAAGCAAGATCGAACGGACGAAGAAAAGGCGGAATTCACGAAACTCCAAGGAACGATGAAGAACAATGCGAGGCCAGCCAACATCTATAACGGTGTTCTCAAGTCGCACATCGGTTACGGCATTAAAGGTGCAATTTGGTACCAAGGGGAATCGAATGCCGGTCGCGCATATCAGTATCGCGATTTGTTTCCAGCTATGATTTCCAATTGGCGCAACGAATGGGGACAAGGAGACTTCCCTTTTTATTGGGTTCAGCTGGCTGACTACCAAGCCGAACGCACGGAACCAGGCGAAAGCGATTGGTCCGAGCTTCGCGAGGCCCAAACCATGGCAATGGACAACGTTCCAAATAGCGGCCAAGCTGTGATCATCGACATTGGCGAAGGCAAAGACATTCACCCAAAGAACAAAGTGGACGTGGGAATGCGGCTCGCCCGTTGGGCTTTGGCAAAACAGTACAACCAACCGATCGAGTACCAAAGTCCGCGCTACGAGTCGATGGAAAAGGTGGGAAGCGGAATCGTAGTGAAATTCGCTCACCGAGGAAAGAAATGGCGTCCCTTCGATGTTAATGAACCTATCGGCTTTACGATCGCTGGTGACGATAAGAAGTTTTTCAAAGCAGACGCCAAAATTTTGGAGGACGGACGCGTTCAAGTCGCTTCGGCGAGTGTGCCCAATCCAGTTGCGGTGCGCTACGCATGGGCTCAGAATCCTATCTGCAACATGTTTGCAGACAACGGTTTGCCTTTGACGCCATTCCGGACCGACGATTGGCCAGGCGTCACGGCAGGAAAGGATTAGGATCGAATCATTTTGCAGCCGTGTTATTTAACTGAATTCCTGTCGAAACGAACCGGTTTCGATGGCTGAAGAGATTTCCAGAATTCAAGCCTTGCGTGGAGCGTTGTCGGCAGCCGATCCATCTGCTTATCTCGTTGAGGCTCGTGTGATCCGGCGCGTCATTCGGGAGCGGGATGGCATAGCCAACTTGGCCGCGGCGTTGCCGCATACCCAAAGCCAAGTCGTAGGGGCTGAGGATATTCGCAAGTTCGCACATCCAGACGAATTAGGCTTGGCAGCGTTTGGTTCGCTGCCAGATGAATGCCTATTGATTTGCGAACCAGAAAACGGAGAACTGGATCACTGGCCGCTTAAGGAGTTGAAACAGCAAGTCTGGAGACGACTCTTCCATGCCAAAATAGATCGTGCCTTTCGGCATTCGACTTCGGCAGGGAATCCGAACGTTTTGCGTGGCAACATCGCGGCGTTTGGTCAGGTCGAATTCGACGAGGCACATTACGTGCTGCGTTCCGAATTTCGATTGATGTTCCCAGAGTCTCGAGAAGAAGCTTGGCGAGAGCTTGCGGCGGTCTATTTTGAGTTTCGATTCTTCGAACCCGATTTGTTGTCCATTTGGTTTCCATCGCTTCGAGATACGCCAGCGATCCAAAAGCTTCTGTCGGATAATTTGGATATCGAAAGAATCTTTCGTGAATCGAGGCTGGAGGGAGCACCGTCCCCCACGTTGATCTCCCATGCCGATAGCGATGAAGATCGGTTGTTAACCACTCGCAGGAATTGGTCGATGGCGATTGGCGTTTCTCAGTCCGATCGAGGGTATTTGCGTCAATTGCGCAAACGAGATCGAGCGAACGAACGAGGCAATACGGTCTATGCGATTGCGTGTGCCATTCGAGCGACACAGCGGGCAAACTCCGACGGAAAGAGGTTGTCCTCCGAGAAGAAAGCTCGCGATGATGTGCGGCGCCTGGTGACTCGATTGCGGAACGCGATTGCGTTTGCGAAACAGGACAAAGACGAGTGGCAAAATGCACTCTGGGAACTTGCGAAAAACTCGGTCCACGGCTTCTGGAACGCGGAGAAGCGTTTGCTCTATGATCTTCAAAAGGTGTGCCTCGATCATGAGCGTCTGACTTACAAAGTCGATTTGGTCAAATGGTTGGTTAGCCGCGGAAAGAGGCCGCTTCGACGCCCGCTGAACAATCTGCGCGAAGTGGCGATGGCCAAGCATCTCGCAAGCGCTGCATCACGCCTCACCCACGTTCGTTTGAGCGGCAACGATCGCAACCACTTAACTGAGCTGATTCAGCATGCTGCGCATCTCTCCGAATCCCAAATGCGGGAGAGAATGCGACCGGTTCTCGCGCGGACACTCACTGCAGTGCATCTGGTGCCCACCAGCGTTCCCGAACAAGTTGCTTCGGACAAATTAGTCGAGGAAGCCTTGGATTGTATCGCCGAACGCGGGTACCTCACGATGGGTTACCTTCGAGACGCAATCAGCAGAAACGATCTCAAGCTGCCGGATATCCAAGAGTTGCGAGAGGTCTGGTATGGCGATCAGCTTTTGCGAGCGGATGACCAATTGGATTTGGCATTGGACGGTGTCTATCGCCGCGGCGAATTCTATCTGCGCTGGCTGCAAGTCGTCAGCTCCTTTTTCTTTGGGACTCGCTTTGGTCGATTCGCAACCCTGTACCTCATCATTCCATTTGGTGGGGCCGTTGTTATCGTGGAAGGAACTTTGCATGTTCTGCACATGTTCCAACGGCCAGCTCATGCTGCGGAATCGATGGCTTCGTTATCCGTTGAAAGCGGGGCGGAAAAACCGGTTGCTCACGAGTCGGCAAACGACGCAGAAGCGACGATTGCTCAGCCCAACCTAGCTTCTGTGGCCGAAGTGCAGATCAAACCGGAAATCCTCGAGGATTCTGCTCTGCCATTGGATTGGTTGCCAAGCGACACGGCAGAAACGATTTCGGTGACGCCGAAAACGACGGAAGAGGCTGCCCGCAAAATCTTATCCCAGCGAACGGAGACATTTTCCTTAGTGTTGATACTCGGGCTTCTTTTGATGGCCCTCATTCATGCTCCCTCGTTTCGTAAGTTGGCATTCGGGTTGATTGCAAGCGTATTGCGATTCGTGCGCACCGTCCTTTTTGAGACGCCCATGTTGCTTTTGAAGCTTCCAATCATCAAGAGCCTTTGGAATGCGGAGTCTTTCGTTCGTATTAGGCGTTATGTGATTGCGCCAACGGTTTTAGCCATCGTGTTTGGTCGATTGCTTCCATGGCTATTCCAATGGAAGTCGCTGGATTGGTGGTGGGTTATCGCGATTGCGGTTTTAGCGAGTGCCATTCTCAACACGAGGATTGGCCGCGACGCACAGGAGTTGACACGAGACTGGGTCGAAAACGCGCTGCATCAACTTCAAGCACGACTGGTCTTTGCATTCATCGGATGGGTCGTGGACTTCTTCCGTTTGCTTTTGAGCACCTTGGAGAGAGTACTGTATGCCGTCGATGAATGGCTTCGCTTTCACAGCGACGAAAATTGGCTTTCGGTCGTAGCGAAAGCCATTCTCGGAGTCATCTGGTCCTTCATTTCCTTCTTGATTCGAATCTATGTCAATCTTCTCATTGAGCCGACTTTTCATCCAGTCAAGCATTTTCCCGTCGTGACCGTGGCCCACAAAATCTTTCTCCCAGCGCTCATCATGCTGGAAGGAAACATGGTTCATTTTTTAGGGCAATATGTCGGGACGCCACTCGCCCGATCCATCACCTGGTTCAACATGCTCTTCTTGCCCGGCTTCTTTGGTTTTGCCGTCTGGGAATTAAAGGAAAATTGGAAACTCTATCTTGCGAATCGAACGGATCGACTGAAGCCAGTCCCAGTCGGAGGCCATGGCGAAACGGTGGCTCGTCTGCTCCGGCCTGGATTTCATTCGGGGACATTACCGAAAATCTTTCGCAAACTGCGAAAGCTGGAACAAAAGGACGCTTCCCTCCGTCGATTTACCATTCGGCGATCCAGTCGGGAGCAGCTTCACCATGTCGAGCAATCGATCCAATCGTTTGTGGATCGCGAACTCATTTCCTTGTTAATGAAGTGCCATGTTTGGGCAAACCTACCTCTGAGGTGCACGCGCATTGAAGCGGCCTCCAATAGTTTCTCAATTGAGCTTGCGTGCTCAACGCTTGGCGAATCCTCCGTAAAGCTTTGTTTGCAGGAACAGAGTGGTTGGATCTTGTCCAGCATCTCTCAGATCGGATGGCTTAAGTCCGTTTCGGAGGATCAAAGGAATTCATTCTTAAATGCCCTAGAAGGCTTCTATCGAAAATCTGGCATCGACCTTGTTCGCGAGCAACTGGAAAGCAGCCTGACTAAGAAACATCCATACGATATTGACTCGGCAGGCTTGTTGGTGTGGCCATCGCAAGGATTCGAAGTCGAAATTGTGGCTGATTTGAAAGCAGACGGTATGATTTGCCCCCTGCCAGCCATTCCAGCCGCTGAGGCTGGACTTATGCCAATCGCATCGGATGCGGTGCTTTTCTCTGCCACGCATACCGAGTGGAAAAACTGGGAGCGAATTTGGTCCGACAAAGAAGCAGCGACGGCCCACAACCATCGAATGGGTCTTCCTGGTGCTTTGTGAGAGCCCAATCGTCAGGTAGCGAACCAATTTTCCGGTAGCGAAACTCGCCAAGAGTTTCAGACTGCTTGGCAATAACCGAAAGTCGTGACGACTTTCGCACCACGACCAACCGTAATTCGCCACATCACTTCTTTTTGCCGTTATCCTTCTTGTCCGCCTTGTCCGCCTTGTCCGCCTTGTCACCGTTTCCATCACCCTTGGATTGTTTTTCTTGCCGAGGTTGACGATCAGGCAGGAGCTGGCGAGTAGAATTGAGCGGTGGCACGTTGCCCTGCAAGAAAGGCTGTGACTGGTTGGGTTGTCCCAACTGTTGTGGCTGTTGTTGTTGCCTTTGTTGAAACTGTTGCTGTTGTTGTTGCTGCTGTTGTTGACCCCGGAACTTGTTTTTTAACTCGTCCTGCTCCTTGCCCTGAATTCCTAAGTCCCGGTTGGTCGGTGGCCTAAACTCGGCCGCTGGCGGCATTCGATTGAGTTGCGGAGATTGGGGATTCCCACCCTGGATTTTGAACGCGTCCTTCGGCTTTAGATTTTCTGGAATACGATTGGAATCAAGGCGATTTGGAATACCATTGGCTTCGAATCGACCAGGTTGGTCGGTACGCCTCAACGCATCCAAGCCTCGTTGTTCGAGCGATTGAGTTCGACCTGCCTGTGGCAGCAAATCGTTTTGCGTTTTTGGTTTCAACTGACGATTGGGATCAACGATGCCTGGAATCGCGATGCCTGGAATCGCGATGCCAGGAATCGAGACGCCAGGAATCGAATCGAGTCGACGTGTGTTTGGGGAGGCAATCGTCCCCTGTCGAGTGTTCAAGTTTCCTTGCAATTTGTTCGGCAAGTCACTGGGATTCACCCGGTCTCGATTCAAATTGCGCGGCTGTTCTGGCATTTTACCAACCCGCGAGGATGAATCGATTTTGCGGTTGATGTTCTCCAGTTTGGGCAATGTCAGCGTTGGAGGGGCAATACCAGCGTTTGTTGATAAACCAATCGCACCGGCTTTCCCCTCGATTGCTACTCGATCTTTTGACAATTTTTTGCGATCCACATCGTGTTTCATCAAGTCCTGCATAATATTGGCAGGAATAGGGGAAAT
Organism: Pirellula sp.; assembly: GCA_043743995.1. GTDB lineage: Bacteria > Planctomycetota > Planctomycetia > Pirellulales > Pirellulaceae > JBKCUI01. The sequence continues at coordinate 12,899 of JAYTVM010000416.1, forward strand.
GCGGAGCCCACCGTCCATTTTGCCAAGCTGGTCGAGAGTCTGCGCAATACGCGAGGGCTCGTTATTGGAATGGGATGCATTGTCACTCGCGTGCGAATGGTTCGGCGACCACTGTTGAGGTGGACGCTTGTCAGGGTTTTTATTGAGATCCGCATAATGGTTGCCGTACCAACGCATCATATCTTGGCCTTGGCGTGCGTTGTACGCAGAGTAAAAGGAGATCAATGGATCGAAAGAACCGCGACGTTGGTGATACATGAATGCCGGGACTACATTGCGATTCCCCGACGGCAAACCATAGTAATCGCCGAACAGGTAGTGGTTGTACCCAGGCTGAACGAACAAATTGTGCAACACGACTTGAGTGTTCAAAACAATGTTTGGACGCCAAGACCAGCCTGGACGACTATAGGTCGCACGCGGGATGATGACCGGAGCGAAGCACAGCCCGCGTGATGGCAAACGTCGATCCCAATATCCGTTGATATAGATGCATCCTCGTGGTGTCCAAACGGTATGTGCCGGAACCCATATCAAGTCCGCTTGCAATGGATGCCAATAGCCGGCATTCCAAACATAATCGGGCGAAGAGTTTTGTGACCAGTTTCCTGGGATGTAGAAATACTCTAAGCCGGGCGACGGACTACTCGGGCCATTCTCAAGTGAGGCGGGAGGAGGTGGCAAATACACAATAGTCTCGGCAATATCGTCTACCCACAGGCCTGGTACCCATTGCCAACCATTGCTGACCGGATGCCAATAGCCTGGAACCCATTGAAGTCCGTCAGGTGGAATGCGGTAAACACCGCTAATCCAAATAAAGTCTTCTCGCTGCTCGTCCCAACCCCAATAACCCGAGATCCAAATGGCATCTTCCCCTTCCGGGCGAAACTCGGGCGCCATTTCGTTGATGTCGGCGGGAGGTTCCCGATTGACACTGAAACCTGGGATCGGGTCGGAGATGAGAGGTTCCGCGAATGCCTCGTGCAGCGGACCACGAGTCAGGGTTTCAACACCGACGTCATCCAATTCAGGCTCTTGAAAAACAGTGGCAGCGATTTCCTCAAAACCGTTCGCGGCCGGCAAAATTGCTTCCACGGGTTCTTGTGCGGAACCCACATTCGCAAACACGCAAATCATGCCCGTGGCGATGGATTTAAATAAAGTCGAAATATTTTGCTTCAACATGGCTTTGTCCCCATCTACACTTTCTGTTGTTTTTTCCACTGTTACCGAGTTGAATCCAGCTGTCGTCATTCTGCAACGTTTCGAAAACCACAGGAACGCCAGCCAGGCTGAATTAACTCAAGTACACACAGTGCAAATTGCGGGCCGCTAGAGACAGCAGACAGAAGACGACTGCCAGGCCAGGCGTGTGGCGCGCCGAAAGCGATGGGAGTGGGGTCCGTGTCAACGCCGTGAAGGATTTCAAGCAACGAAATCGTTGGGTTGCGTGGGGGCTCGTCCCCCCGCAACCCTGTTTTGGTGTACTAAGGGTGAGCAAATCTCCTATCTCCCGCCCCCCAGTGCTTGGTCCGCCAAAGGCGGACCAAGCA
>JAYTVM010000417.1:0-4037 GCA_043743995.1 Pirellula sp.
TAGCCACGCTTGCCAAAGCGTGGGTGAACTGCGAGAAACGATCTCGCTCCCCACGGTCTCCGCGACCGTGGCTACCCTCGGTTATCAACTTGACAAAGCGCTAGCGATTCACCACGCCCTTCGTACCTCAGGGACGTGCCACACGTGCACCGTGCACACGTGCCACACGTGCCACCCAGTTTATTGGTAGATTTCAAACTGCCCCTCGCCTTAGTTATCCCCTTGGATGTTGCCCAAGTATTGCTTTCGTACTTCGGGGTGCTGTTTCACTTGCTCAGGAGTTCCTTCGCAAAGGACCGATCCTTTGTTGATCACGTAGCATCGATCAACGGCTGCTAAGATTTCCAACGCCGCGTGGTCGGTAATCAGAATCGATATGCCTGTATCCCGAAGGTCAAAGATCGTCTGTTGAATGCTTTGGACCGTCACTGGATCGATTCCAGCAAAGGGTTCGTCGAGCATGATGATTCGAGGATTGGAAACCAAGCATCGCGCTATTTCCAATCGTCGCCTTTCCCCGCCCGACAGCTTCGATGCTCGCGAACGTCGGATGTGCGTGATCTTGAACTGCGCTAAGAGTTCGTTCGTTCTCTTTCTGCGTTCCGTCCATCCAACCCCTAGCAGTTCTAGCATGGCCGAGATATTTTGCTCGACCGTCAGTCTTCGAAAAACGCTAGATTCCTGGGCGAGGTATCCCATTCCGCCATCGCGAGCGCGTCGAAACATGGGCCAGTAAGTGACTTCTTCGCCACCTAAAAACACTTGCCCGCGATCGGGCATGACCAAACCGCAGGTCATTCGAAAGCTAGTGGACTTGCCAGCCCCATTGGGACCTAGCAGGCCGACAATCTCGGCTTCGCCGACTCGCATGCTAACGCCGCTAACTACTTTGCGTCGGCCGTAGGTCTTTTCGAGTCCAACAACATTGAGAACATCCATGTTCCATTTCTTTCGGGGACAGAAGGTGCGGGGACTAACGAATCAGTCCCATGCGTTGGAAATTCGGTAAAAACGGCACTGGAGCATTCCAGTAGTGTGGCCAAAAGACCATAACCGCCCGTCCAATGAACAACCGCTCGGGTGCGTGGTGCTGACTCCAGGATCGAGCATCCGAGCTAGCAGCCGAATTGTCACCCATGGGGAAATACCAATCCTTTTCCAATGTAAAATCAAATTTTTGTCGTTTTTCCCCCATAAGACTTCTCGCCCACAAATTAGGGTTGGACAAGATCGCGTTTCGGTTCAATCCCTCTATCGACATTCTTCTTGTCAATTCATTGGCACTGACGTTGTGAACCTCACGCGCATAGCGTTCGTTGTTTTCTGGAGTGTTTGATTGCCGTAAAGTACTATAGAAATCGGAATAGTCGGACAATTGGTACCCCGCTCCATGGGCTATATAATAGATATCTCGAAATACCTGGGTACGAACAATTTCAGCGGCACCACCTTCCACTCCAACTGCGATCGGTGCGGAGTCAAAAGGGTTACTGGCTGTGCTCTTTGGAATTCGATTTTCGAACGGTAGGTAGGCTTCGCTCATGAGGTTTCCACTTGGCGACCATTTCACAGGTGTGCCGTCGACCCACAACACGAGGGTATCGTCAACCTTTGCGAATCGAAGACGATGTTTACCACCCGCTCTGACCTTAGTGGACGCAGTGGCTTTATCGGCGAGCGACGGCCCGTCTTGTTGAAACGCTCCAACGACCTGTCCGTCGACTTTTACTGTGGCTATCGCTTGTCCCGTTTTTAGGTCGATTCGGCATTCGTGCTCCACGCCAGCTTCGACCAGGAGCAAAGCCAACGACTTGGTATCCCGTTCCGATTTGATTTCGAAATCGGCGGCAAGATCTCCAGTCCAGTGCATCCCATCATATTCAAGAGGAACGGTTTGGAATTTCTTTTGACCGCTAATTCCGCTAAGGATTGCGGTGCTAATGAACGATTCCGCCAGCGGACGAAAATCATCCTTCTTGATTTTTGTTGTGAATGTTGAAAAGCGCGCGTTGTACGCTGTAAAGTCCGTGATTAGCCGCGATGATCGCGGCGGTATCGCGTTGGGAAGTGCTCCAGTCTCGCGAAGAGATCCCCATACCAATGGGTCGACAACATGGTGATAGTAACGAAGCCAATGCGTTGATCCAGCCGGTACGTCCGCGACGGTCGCAGACCACTTACTTTCCGTTTGAGTGACTTGCCATTTTGATTCTTCCGCCGGGAAGGGTTGCCACTGGCTTGGCCTTCCAGCTTTAACAAGGCTCTTCGGTACGTATTTGGAATCATAGAGGATCTGAAGCATCGCATTCATGACGTGAGGTGGCTTGCGAGCGATTTCAAACGCGGAAGAGTTGCTTGCGTTCGTTTTTTCCGTTTCCGATTTATCCTGCTTGACGTAAATATTTCCGCCACGAATTCGGATGGTTTCGTTCGGACGACCAATGCATCTTTTGATGTAGTTTAAACGAGCATCTTGGATAAATTTGAAAACGATGACATCCCAACGTTGAGGTTTGTTCCAAGCGTATGCCAACTTGCTGACCAGAATTCGATCCCCAGAAAAAGTCGACTGATTGGCGGATTCATTGGGATTCGCGACTTGGGGCTTGCGGCAAAGTGGACATGTAGTCGCGTACACCAATTCATCGCTTCGAGAACCGACATCGTTAAATTCGTCGCTGGCCCCACACTGGTATTGGTAGCCGCACTCCTCGCACTTGATATCCTTGTGGGCACCCATCAAGGTAGGAGCCATGGAGCCAGTCGGAATGACGAAGGCTTCTGCGATAAAAGCTTTGAATAGCAGCGCCAAAATGAAAGCGACAGCCAGGCTCTCGACGGTTTCGCGAATCACCTGCAAGTCAGTCGATTTGGATGGAGCGGCCTCGGTCATGAGCTAATTGGGTGGGTGAGATGAAAACAAATTTAGAACGGAATGCGGATTTCCTCTGGAAATTCGTACCCAGAGTATAGCCGACGTCGGGCTTTCGCGGCTGCGCGGAAATTCTTGGCATTTCAGCCCATCTGGCTACTGAATTCGTGAGAATTCCGATAGACGCTGAATTCTCACGAATTCAGCTACGGTCAGTTTTTATCTAGCTACAACCTAACGGACACATTGCACCCACTGTCGGCTCCTAAAGGAAAAGTTACTTTCTTTCCGGTCGATGGAAAACGCGAAATGCCCTCGATGGGATCCCGCGTCCCTTAGGGTTGCATCTTTACGCAGCCTCCCAATTTCGCGACAATGCTAGGTTTTGCGACTATCGTCAATGCTGCCAACGCGCACATCCTCCGCGTTTGGTTGGCGAACCTGTAATAATTGATCGAGAAAGAAACGTAATCTTATGGCCGATGCGAAACTCTTAGGCGAAGTAGACCCTGCGGTGATGGCTGCATCCGGCCAAGTCGAAGCACAGGTCGATGTCGATCCCGCCGAAACCAGCGAATGGCTTGGATCGCTCGACTACGTCTACAAGAGCAAAGGGGCCGATCGCGTCCGTTATCTGGTCAAGGCCCTCGAGAATCGTGCTAGACGCGATGGTGTTGAGATCCCCCTGGAAACCAACACGCCCTATGTCAACACCATCCCACCGGACAAGCAACCAGCCTACCCAGGCAACCGAGAAACCGAACGTCGAATCAAGAGCATTGTCCGTTGGAACGCTATGGCCATGGTGGTGCGTGCCAACAAGAAGACAGATAATCATGGCGGACTTATCGGTGGGCAAGTCGGTGGGCATATCAGCACATTTGCTAGCAGTGCAACTCTCTACGAAGTTGGATACAACCACTTTTTCCGTGGTCGCGGTGAATCGGGCTACTCGGGAGATTTGATTTATTTTCAAGGGCATGCTTCGCCGGGCATGTATTCACGAGCATTTTTAGAAGGACGCTTGCCCGAAGTCAAACTCGAGAACTTTCGTCAAGAACTGCAACCCGGTGGTGGCCTTTGTAGCTATCCGCACCCATGGCTAATGCCGGACTTCTGGGAGTATCCAACCGTTTCAATGGGCCTTGGCCCGATCATGGCCATC
>JAYTVM010000418.1:0-14434 GCA_043743995.1 Pirellula sp.
AGTGATTACTAGACTTCCCGCCCGCACGCTAACGCGTTGCGGCTCAAAGTGATTACTAGACTTCCCGCCCGCACGCTAACGCGTTGCGGCTCAAAGTGAGTGCCATTTGGCTTGAAGCCTCACGCCTCACGGGGGTTTTGACCTTCTGTTCTAGAACGAGGGTAAGCATCCCCGAGTAAAACTCGGGGGCATTGGCCATTTCCAAGTGGTTGTTCTAGGTTGCAAGTTTCTTATAGCGGAAGCGATGGGGTTCGTCGGCCTGCATGCCCACTCGGTCGCGGCGTTGCTGTTCGTAAGTTTGAAAATTCCCTTCGCACCAGTGAACGTAACCGTCCCCCTCGAACGCCAATATATGCGTCGCAATCCTGTCTAGGAACCATCGATCGTGCGAGATAACCACTACGCAACCAACGAACCCGAGAATCGCTTCCTCAAGTGCGCGCAGCGTATCGATGTCCAAATCGTTCGTCGGTTCGTCAAGCAGCAAAACGTTGCAGCCGCGTCGCAAGAGCTTGGCCAAGTGAACTCGGTTTCGCTCCCCACCCGATAGATTCCCAACCTTCTTTTCCTGGTCGGTACCCTTGAAATTGAACTTCGACACGTACGAGCGCGAGTTCATCTTTTTGCCACCCAGGTCGATCCAATCGTGCCCGCCGGAGATCTCTTGGTAGAGGGTGTTAGTATCGGTGAGCGAATCGCGAGATTGATCCACGTAGCCCAACTCGACGGTATCGCCGATTCGCAGAGTACCAGCATCCGGTTTGTCTTGTCCTGTTATCATTCGGAACAGAGTTGTCTTACCGGCACCGTTCGGGCCAATCACGCCGACGATACCACCGGCAGGCAGACGGAACGACAAATTTTCGATCAGCACGCGATCGTTGTAGGATTTGGTAACCCCTTCGGCGTGCACGACAACTTCACCTAAGTGTTTTCCGGGTGGAATCTGGAACTCGAGTTCGTCAGGTTTTTCCTCGAACTGCTGTGCAGCCAGTTGTTCATAGGAACTGATTCGAGCTTTGTTTTTCGCTTGTCGGGCCCGCGGTGACATGCGGATCCAATCAAGTTCCTTGTCGAGGGTCTTTTGTCGAGCTTGTGCGGATTTTTGTTCGATCACGAGCCGCTTTTGCTTTTGTTCCAGCCATGAGGTGTAGTTGCCTTCGAATGGATAGCCTGAGCCGCGATCCAATTCCAGAATCCACTGTGCCACGTTGTCCAAGAAGTAGCGATCGTGAGTGACTGCAACGACGGTGCCAGCGTACTGAGCCAAGTGTTGCTCGAGCCAGTTAACTGCTTCGGCATCCAGGTGATTTGTTGGTTCGTCGAGCAAGAGCAAGTCGGGTTGCTGGATCAGCAATTTGCATAGGGCAACTCGTCGAAGCTCTCCCCCGGAAAGTTTCGCGACGCTTGCATCTCCAGGCGGCAAGTTCATTACGGCCATGGACATTTCCACTTGTCGATCAAGATCCCAAAGATTTTGGGCATCAATGACATCTTGCAATTTGGCCATTTCGTCGCAGAGTTTTTCCATCTTTTTGTCATCGGTGACTTCGCCGAGCAAATTGGAGATTTCGTTGAATCGATCGATGATAGCGCGGCGTGGGGCCACGGCCTCTTCCACGTTGCCTTGAACGTCTTTGTTCGGATTGAGTTGCGGCTCTTGCGAAAGGTAGCCGGCGGTGAAGCCATTGGCGAGCCTTGCGGTCCCGTCAAAATTCTTATCCGTCCCAGCCATGATTCGCAATAACGTGCTCTTACCAGCCCCGTTGGAACCTAGGACGCCGATTTTGGCTCCTGGATAGAAAGCCAGGAAGATATCCTTTAGAACTTCTTTTTGGCCGTGACGTTTGGTCAGGTTTTCAATTTGAAAAATGTACGAACGACTCATTGGCGTATTCTTATTCCCATTCAATAGTGGCTGGTGGTTTGGAGCTGATGTCGTAGCAGACGCGGTTGACGCCCCGCACTTCGTTGATGATTCGAGTGGAAATGCGAGCAAGCAAATCATAAGGCAGGTGGCTCCAATCCGCCGTCATGAAATCGTCCGTGTTAACGCAGCGCACGGCCACTACATTTTCGTAGGTGCGGGCATCACCCATCACTCCGACGGTCTGCGATTCGAGTAGCACGGCGAAGGCTTGCGAAGTTTGCCGATACAAATTGGCGTTCTTGATTTCGCTGACGACGATCGCGTCGGCTTCACGGAGAACATCTAGTTTCTCCTTCGTAATATCGCCCAGGCATCGAACTGCGAGCCCCGGTCCTGGAAACGGGTGTCGCCAGACCAAGTGTTCGGGCAATCCAAGTTCGACTCCCAGCTTGCGGACTTCGTCTTTGAACAAATCTCGAAGGGGCTCGATCAATTCAAAGCCGAGTTCCTCGGGTAGCCCGCCGACGTTGTGATGCAATTTTATGGTGGCAGATGGGCCGTCGGCGGCGGCTCCGCTTTCGATCACGTCCGGGTACAGCGTGCCCTGAGCTAGGAATTTGGCACCGTTAATCTTTTCGGCTTCTGCTTTGAAGCTATCGATGAACGCATGTCCGATACGACGTCGCTTTTCCTGCGGGTCCCGAATCCCGGCGAGACTCTGCAGGAATCGATCACTCGCATCGACGACTCGCAAATCGGCTTTGAAGTGATTGCTGAACTCCGAAATAACGGCCGATTGTTCATCTTTGCGAAGCAGACCGTTGTCGATCAGAATGCACGTAAGTTGCGATCCGATGGCTTTGGTGATCAATGCCGCAGTCACGGCCGAATCGACGCCACCGGAAAGGCCGCATATGACACGGTCGCTGCCCACTACGCTTCGAATCTGTTCGATCGAACGCTGGGCGAAATCGCTCAAGTGCCATTTGCCTTCGCAATGGGCGATGTTGTAGAGGAAATTGTGGATGAGGGTTCCGCCGAGCGCGGTGTGCGAAACTTCGGGATGGAACTGCAAACCGTAGATGGGTTTCGTCTTGTGCTTGACCGCGGCGAAAGGGCAGGTCGACGTGGAAGCGAGCGTTTCGAAGTCATCGGGTAATGCATGCACTTGATCGCCGTGGCTCATCCAGACATCGATCTCATGTGGGAAGCCAGCGAACAGCTTTTCCATGGAAGCGATTTCCAACCGGGAACGACCGAATTCGCGAGCTGGGCACTTTTCAACGGCCCCCCCCAGGGCTTGCGATGCAAGTTGCATCCCGTAGCAAATACCGAGAATCGGAATGCCGAGCGAGAAGATGCGAGGATCGCACTTGGGGGCGTTTTCTTCGTAAACGCTGGCTGGGCCACCCGAGAGAATGATCGCGGAAGGTTTTCTCGCCATTATCACGTCGGCTGAGACGTCATGGCGGATCAGTTCGCAATAAACATTCTGGTCGCGAACCCGGCGAGCGATGAGTTGTGCGTATTGTGCACCAAAGTCGAGCACGAGTACGCGCTCACTGAGCAGATCCGAGGGCGCTTTGGTGTTTTTATCGGGACGCGAAGTCCCGGTCGAACGATTATTCATTGATGAGGTTGCCAAAGGTGCCGGTCAGCGAGGGACCGAGCATCAAATAATGGAAAACCCAAGAGTATAGCGACTTCCGGCATGATGGCTACCCGATTCAGCGGTGAACCATGAGTTTGACTTAATCGCTACCAAGGATGAGAAACATTGGACACGCTGTGTGCCATTCCTCTAAGCGATCTTCCAATGCAACAATACCAGTGACAAAGCCTAGGAGCCATTGGACGACCAACTCCTCCCATTCTTTTTCTCACGCTGCGAGAGGAACGGGTAGGAAAATGGGGGTAGGAAGATACGAGTCTGAAATTTTCCTAACTCCATTTTCCTACCAAAAAAACTCTGCTAGCAAGCGACAAGACAAGATTTGCTGGCGTCCCCACCCGATTGCCCAAAAAATATGTGGTGTCCCAGATCGTTGCGCTATAGATAGTCCTACGCAAGGGAATTCGTGAAGATCTACAAACTGCCTTGGTTCGACGGGTTGCTGTACAATACCTGAAAATGCGTTTGAACGTTTGGAAGTAAGTATGAAATGGACGCAACTGTCAACGCACTACTGGAATGGGCAGAAGGTCTCAAGTAAGTGGGCTCGATGGGGATGCAGCTTTTTTTGGGGTAGGCTCTCGCTCTCGTTCTTCGCTCAAGGTCGGATGTGGTAGTGACTCGGGATGGCAGCTACAATGCTATTTTTGGGCGAGCGGCGAAGTGAAAACGTCCGATCGTAACGCGATTCGTAAGTGAGGGATCTGCGAAATGGTCCCTCGCTTACGCTAACGCTTCGGGTTGGGATACTTCATACAAACGCTTGCTTTGATCGAAAAGCCTCTCCATAAGGAAATTAGTCGAATGCGACCAAACGTTTTGCTTTCGTTAGCGGCCCTCGCTTGCTTATCAAGTACGCTTTGCTTTGCGGAGCACCCTACGCAAATTCCGCTTTGGGCCAGTGGTGCTCCCGGTTCGGTAGAGCGCATGACCGAGGCAGAAAAAGAAGACGTTGGGCCCGGCAAATGCAACGTGACCAATATCCACAACCCTTCCATCACACCGTATTTGGTTGCCAAAAAGGCTTCCAGTCCCGCGAATACTCCGACCGCCGCGATTTTGATTTGCCCAGGTGGTGGGCACCGGATGCTCTGCTTGGGGCATGAGGGGTACGATCTTGGCCAATGGTTTGCAGACCACGGTATCGCTGCTTTCGTATTGAAAAATCGATTGGCAAGAGAAGCCGGTTCCACTTATACGGTGGACGAACATGCTATGGCGGACACTCGACGGGCATTGAGAAAGATTCGAAGCAAGGCAAAGGAATGGAACATTGATGCATCGAAGCTGGGGGTCTTGGGATTTTCGGCTGGCGGCGAGTTGGCGGCCCTGGCCGCAATGGAATCCGACAATGGAAAGAGCGATGCCACCGATCCTGTAGAACGGATGGGGAGCCGACCCGACTTTCAAGTGCTCATCTATCCTGGCAGTTCAAACCGATTTACCGTTCGCAAAGGGATGCCACCCGTCTTCATTGCCTTGGGGTCAAAGGATCGGGATGACATTTCCAAAGGGATGGCAGAGCTTTATTTGAAATACAAAGCCGCGGAAGTTCCGGCTGAGTTACACATCTATTCGAATGCAGGGCATGGGTTTGGATACCGACCTGGCAGCACCGGTGCTGCGGGGGAGTGGCCTTTGAGATTGCGAGAGTGGATGATCGATAGCTCGATCATGGCGAAGGACTAAATGAAGCTGAAACAGATCTAGATCCAGGACGATGGCAAGTGAATCGAAGTCAGGCGTTAAGGCTGCTAACGGAGTGCACAGGTGATGACATCTGGTCGATCAAATATTGCCGCAAGCGACAAATTCCTGAAGACTGGATCAGCGAACTTCAAGACGCCTATGAAAGCGGCTTCGGCTCCGTCGATCAGACGATCTACTATCGCAACGAGGTAGTGAATCAATTTGAAGGAATCCGGGACGTGGACCTGGCGTGCAAGATCGGTCACTTGCTAAAAGTGAATGTTTCTCGCATCGTCCAACAGCAAATCTCTAGAGTTGGTGTGGTTAGGGAGATTCGCGAAGCGATTGAAGACGGCGATACCTAACAAGCTTGCTTTGCGTTATGATTCCTTTACAGGTTCAGCCAAAATTTCGACTACGTTTACCCTCAAAACCAACCTCATAGCTGCTTCCATAACTTCCTGCTTATGTTTCGACGTATTTACATTCATAACTATCGGTGCTTAGAGAATTTTGACTTGCCTATTTCTGGCAAGGCATCGACGCTTCTTATTGGAAAAAATGGTGCTGGCAAGTCGACACTCGGTAAGGCGCTGCAGCTATTTCAGAGCATGGCAAGAGGAACAAATCGCGTCGGCGAATTATTGAAGATCGAGGATTTTTCCCAGGGACGGATTGATGCACCGATTCGCTTTGAGATTGAAGTGTCGATCGGCGGAGTCGACTATGCCTACAAGCTTGCATTAGAATTGCCTGCGGGCTTCAAGGAGATGCGCGTATTCGAGGAGACCTTGATCCAAAACGGCATCGCAATTTACGAACGAAATAGGGCTGAAGTCTCGCTCAACAAGACTTTTACTAATAATGCGGCAAAATTCCTTGTTGACTGGCATCTTGTTGCTCTCCCGCTGATCCAGGAACAATCAGAAAAAGATCCATTGAGCATCTTCAAGGGTTGGCTTGCCAGAATGCTTATTTTGGCGCCGATCCCAAGTCTCATTACGGGTGATTCCAAGGGAGACAGTCTATTTCCAAATCTGGAGGTCACGAACTTTGGCGAATGGTTTTCGGGATTGCTCGCTCATTCTCCCGCAGCCTATTCGCATGTGGACAAGTACATTCGACAAATTATGCCCGACTTTAGAGATATCAAGAATCCCGTAGTTGGTAAAGACTCGCGAAGCCTGACGGTTCAGTTTTATCAAGACCAAGCGACGATTAGTCTGCCGTTTATGGGGCTATCCGATGGTGAAAAGTGCTTCTTTATTTGCGCCCTGCTAATGGCTGCGAATGACGCCTATGGCCCGGTTTTCTGCTTTTGGGATGAGCCGGACAATTACCTATCGCTTTCTGAGGTAGGCCATTTTGTTATGCAGCTTCGAAGTAGTTTCAATGCGGGTGGCCAATTACTGGTGACGTCGCACAATTCGGAAGCAATTCCCCAGTTTTCTAATGAAAATATATTGTTGCTTTATCGGCGAAGCCACCTTGAACCGACACAGGTGCGTGCCGTAGCGGATATTGGCCTTCAGGGAAACCTAGTCGATGCATTGATTCGAGACGATCTTGAGCCATGAGCGTGAACAAACATCGGCCACACATATTTGTCTTGCCTGAGGATGACGCAAACCATGCCCTCGCGAATGGATTTCGTCTAAACCCAAACCTATCTCAGCGCTCTATTCAGGTTTTGCCCAGCGCCGGTGGTTGGATCAAAGTTCAGAGTCAGTTCCAAACAGAGCATATCTTCCCAATGGAACGCAACCAAAATCGACACACAGTCTTGCTACTCGACTTTGACGAAATGGCAAATAGGCGGGAAGAGGTTGCAAAAGTCGTCCCGCCGCATTTATCTGAACGAGTTTTTATTCTAGGCGTTTGGTCTGAGCCAGAGGATTTGAAAAAAGCGGGGCTTGGTACGCTCGAAAGCGTTGGGAGCAAATTAGCTCTCGAGTGCCAAAACGAGACGAGAGTAACTTGGGAACATGAGCTATTGCGCCACAACAATATCGAGTTAGTCAGGATGGCTTCGAAATTAAAGCAGATCCTGTTTCCTTTACTGTAGGACTAGTGGGTCTGAATTAGAACAAACCCGGCACCAATCGCGAACGGACTTTTTGCATGTACTCCTGATACTCGGGATCTTGTCCCAAGAGTCGTTCCTCCGCCAAGATGCGAGGGATCTGGATCGCATAGAGCGTCGCGAATACACACAGATTCCAAACGGTCGGATTGAGCAGGAAAAATCCAGCGTGCAAAAGAACATAACCCATGTAGATCGGGTGTCGGACGATTCGATATGGGCCTGACATGCATAGCCCTCGATTGGCTGCTACCACACCGAAACGACGGCCGAGTGTGAATTTGGAAATGAGCTGAGTCAGTAGTCCAATGATGGTTAGAACGATCGCGACTTTATCCCATAAGTGTGTCTGGCCAGGAAAGGGACGAGCCAATAGTGATAGGCAAGTTGCGGAGAAGGCTAGGGCCCAATCCCCCGGGCGCACGGATAGATTCTTGGCACCGCGTCGGAATAGAACCAAGAGGACCATCATGGTTTCCGTGATCAGCAGCATCACGTCGCCGATGACAACGCTTTGGCCAAACCGGATGGACGTCCCGATGGAAACAACGAGCGCCTGCAAAAAGCTTCCAAATAGCAAGAGAATGGCTCCACGTTCGAACGTGTCCAGAACTCTGGAGCGAATCACTGGATCCGTCCACCATCTTCGCCAAGCATCCGAACAGCCAAAACTGGGTTCAATTGACAACGGATTCGAGTTTTGCATCATTCGATTCGACTTGTAAGACGGAACGTATAGCCTGGGTTTGGCCCGAAAATAGCAACGCTCAGGGGCCGAGCTACGGTTAGATTCGTTAATACTTGCTGAACAAATTTACCTCTGGCCTATGTCCAAGCCATAAAACCAACCGGTTTTGATCGCCTAAAACTCAAGGATTACCTTCAGATTGCGGGATTTGACGAATATGCCGACTCTTTTAGAGCTCGTTTGGCTTTAACAATCAAAAAGGGTGGTTACACTATCCGCTGACACTTTTCATTTCAGTACTTCATTCTCGATATCCCATTCGAGCGGAGGTTGTTTCGGTGGCTTCGGGCAAATATCTATTTACGAGCGAATCTGTTTCCATGGGTCATCCAGACAAACTGGCTGACCGCATCTCCGACAGCGTGTTGGACGCTCTGCTGGCACAAGATCCCATGAGCCGAGTGGCTTGTGAGACCGTTGTAACCACAGGTCTCGCGTTAATCGTTGGCGAAATCACGACCAAAGCGATCGTGAACTATTCGGATATCGTTCGCCAGGCGATTCTCGACGTCGGCTACGACGACGACGAAACCGGCATTTCGGGCAGAACTTGCAACGTCATGGTCGCGTTGGATCGTCAAAGTCCTGACATCGCTATGGGTGTCGACAGCTCCGCTGACAACAAAGACATCGGCGCGGGCGACCAAGGGCTGATGTTTGGCTATGCATGCAACGATACGCCCGAACTCATGCCCCTGCCTATCGCTTTGGCACACCGAATTACCAATCGGCTGACAGAAGCTCGCTTCAAAAAGGAAGTGAACTGGCTTCGACCGGATTCCAAGAGCCAAGTTTCCGTTCTATACGACGGTTTCAAGCCGATCGGGATCAACAATGTGGTCGTCTCGACCCAGCATGCTCCTAGTGTCACACACAAAGAAATCCGTGAATTCGTCATCGAAAAGATCATCAAGCCGTGCTTGCCACCGGCCATGATCAAGGACGACATTACCTACCACATCAATCCAACTGGAAACTTCGTGGTCGGTGGACCGCACGGCGACAGTGGTTTGACAGGCCGAAAGATTATCGTCGATACTTACGGTGGATGGGGACGTCACGGTGGCGGAGCGTTCAGCGGCAAGGACCCAACCAAGGTGGACCGATCTGCAGCCTACATGGCCCGGCACATAGCTAAGAACATCGTTGCTGCTGGCCTGGCCGACCGTTGCGAAATCCAGCTCGCTTATGCGATCGGCGTCAGCAAACCAGTTAGCGTCCGCGTTGACACCCAGGATTCCGGCAAGGTTAGCGATGAACGCATTTGTGAAGTCGTTCAAACGTTTTACGATTTAACACCTCGCGGAATCATCGAGTACTTGGATCTTCGACGACCCATTTACAGCAAGACTGCGGCTGGCGGGCACTTCGGGCGATCGGAACCTGAATTCACCTGGGAAAACACTTCGAACGCTGCCAAACTCGCGGCCGCAGTTCGTGGCTAGTGTATTGCTAAACCATTCCCTCGAGAGAAAACTCGGGGGCTTTTTCTTCGCCCTCGGTCTTGCGCCGAGGGTTTTTTCTTTTGGCCAACATGCAAAGCCCACCAAGCATCACCGCTCGCATACTTGCGTTCATCAAGATTGCAATTCTTGCTGCCATCGTTGTTTGGTTGATTGCCACATTTCCCAAGAAGAATTGGGATACATTGGTTCAGCAGGACAAGAATTGGTTTCTGCTTGGCCAAGCATTTATCGTTATCCTGATTGCGCACTTGTTTAGTTTTTGGCGATGGAAAATCCTGGTTCAATCGTTGGGAGTGCCCTTCAGCCTCGCCGAGGCTATTCGACTAGGTTTTCTTGGCACGCTCCTGAACATGGTCAGTGTAGGTTCCGTGGGCGGTGATGTTTTTAAAGCAATTGAGGCAGCTCGCAAGGCGGAAAAGAAAAGAGCCGAAGTGGTCGCGTCGGTATTGGTAGATCGCGCCCTTGGTTTGTTGGGACTAGTCATCGTTGCCGGGATTGGGCTATCGATTGCGACATCGTTGTCTCAAACGATGCGTTGGATCTGGGTGGGTGCCGTTATTCTGAGTTCCATTGGAGTGGCAGTCCTCTTTTCAATCGTGCTTTTCGGCCACCAAGTCCCCATTCTATGGATCAATCGCATTCCGCTCGCTGGACACATTCTGCATCGAGTAGCTCACGCTTGCATGGTCTTTCAGGGAAGGTCAAGATTGGTTCTGGAACTGTTGGGATTGAGCGTGATGGTACATTTCAGCTTCACCGTCGCATGTGCGCTGATTTCGAACTCGCTGTACGCAGAAACTCCCACCATTGCAGAGCACTTCATGACCATTCCGCCGGCCATGGCTGCCGCTACATTGCCGCTTACACCTGGAGGAGTTGGCGTACAAGAGATGGCTATCGACAATCTGTTTCGGGAGTTGCCTAATTTACCGGCTGCGTATTCAGGCTTGATCGTGGCAGGCGTGCTTCGCGCGTTGTTGATTTGCGTTGCGCTGATTGGGGCAGTTTTTTACTTTACGGGAATTGGTAAGAAGTAGATGCGTTTTGGAGTGTGTCCAGCTTAGTCACCCTCCCGCTGGCGATCGTCCGGTTTAGTCACCCTCCCCGAGGGAGAAACGCTGTGAAGCATTTTCGCCAAAGATTGTTTAGGTTGAGTGGGAGCTTGCCTCCCCTCAACCTTGTTTTGGCGTCCTATCTAGAAGGCAACCTGACGCCCTCCGCTCCTGCCTCGACCGCGAATTAGTACGCCAAAACGGCGTCCGTCGGAGGCAAGCTCCGATCGGACGGAAGTGCTTCACAGCGTTACCGAGGGGAGGGTGACTTGCTCGTTTGCTTAGTTGATTTCACTTTCGGGGCGTTTGATCAAGTGGAGTTGGAGGTAGTTAGCCCGTTCGATATTTCGATCTGTGACACTCAGTTTGTGGCCGCAGAGTTTTTGAAGATGAGCCGGTTGGGTGTGAATGAAGAGTTTATTCACCGTCGGAATTTTGACGTCTGCGATCAAACCTAGGTTGACTCCCATGCGGACCTTGCTCAAGTAGTGCATTGTCTCTTCACTGCTAATCTTCTTGGCGGTACAGAGAATCCCTAAAGCCCGGCTCACATTGTCGTGCAAGTCTTGTCGGTTTTCGCTAACCAGGAACTCCCTGGCTTTTCGCTCGTAATCAATCAGCCTAGGGACCACTTCACGCACTTTGGCAACAAGTGCTAATTCATTTTTGCCTAGGGTTGTCTGATTGCTGATTTGGTAGAAATCTCCCATGAATTGCGAGCCTTCGCCGAATAGGCCCCGCACAGCTACGTTGATTTTGTTCAGAGCCCGAAAGACTTTGTCGATTTGCTTGGTGGCAACCAAAGCCGGCAAATGCAACATGACGCTGACTCGCAAGCCGGTGCCAACGTTGGTCGGACATGCGGTCAAGTATCCGAGTCGTTTGTTGAACGAGTAGGTCAATTTGCTCTCGAGTTGATTGTCGAGTTGATCCATGCGTTGCCATGCCGCCTCAAGGTCCAAACCACTTTGCATGACTTGGAGACGCAGGTGATCTTCCTCGTTGACCATGATGCTAAAGCGTTCGTTTGGATCGAGAATAACAGCTCTCGCTCCCTGACTTTCGCTCAGCTCGTGGCTGATCAATTGCCGTTCCATCAAGAATTGGCGATCCAAGTCGCCGAGTTTGGCAACGTCGACATACTCCGAATCGGCAGACAAAGGGAGAGAGTCCAACGCTCGGTGAACGGACGCTGCGATGGCAATGCGGTCCTTGGGCGTGCACTTGCGGATGAATGGAAACTCAGACAGGTTACGAGCCAAGCGTATCCGGCTGCTCATTACGATGTCCGATTCCGGCCCTTGGCCACGCATCCATTCGCTGCTTTGGTTAGCTAGTTCCTCAAGTTTCACGGTCGATGTTTTCGTTGGAGTAGCGGAGTTCGGATTTAAGTATATCGCAAACAAGTAAGCGGATGAGTTGGGTAAATCACGCTATCGGCGGATCCGATTGAAAATCATCGTCTAGATCCTTTAGCGTTTCTTCGCTCCAGGAGGATTCGTCCCCCGATTCTACAGTAGATATCTTATCGCGCAATCGGCTAGCCGTTTCGTAGTCTTCCTTCTCGACTGCTTCTTTCATCTCGATCTTAAGCTGCATTAAGCGATGCTGACGCTCTGGAGAGCCGGTTCGATTGGTTGGCACTTTGCCCATATGTTGCAAAGCACCGTGGATATTGACAAGCAATGGTTCCAAATCCTCTTCAAAAGCTATATAATCATAGGCGCAACCCAGCCTGCCACCTTTGCGGAAGTCGGCAAAAGTAATACCACATATTGGGCACGTTTTCTTGTCCGCGGTGGCAAGTTCCTCGGCCGCCTTTTCGATTTTGAGTTGTTTGGCCAGCATGCTTGAAAGAGCCGATGCCGGCGTAGCGGTCCCCTCATTGGACAAAAACGTCCTCGCATGCTCCTCACATAAATGCAGAACACTCGGGCCGTTCGGCTCGCTAAGTTCCGTGATGTGGAATGTTGCTGGTTTTTCGCAGTGTTGGCACTTCATCTTGAATTCTCTTGCGTGCTGGTTCGCGGTAAACTACTTCACTGGTAGTATAGGCATCTTAGGCCGATCCGGCGATGCGGTTAGGGCAATGATTCTCGCGCGATTGAAAGCTAACTCGATAGGATGAGTGCATTTCCTAGTTTTGAAGAATATCGGACGTTGGCCTCCAAATTCGATTTGGTTCCGGTTTACAGACGTCTTTTGAGCGATCATTTGACCCCCGTTTCCGCCTTTCGCTTGCTGGACGACGGTCATAGCCCCGCTTGCCTTTTTGAAAGTGTCATTGGGGGCGAGAAAATCGGTCGATACAGCTTTATCGCAATCGGCCCACGATCCCGCGTGGTTGCCTTTCGAAACGAAGTGGAATGGCATCACAATGGTGAAACGATCCGTCAGTCGGTTTCTGACCCATTAGCATTCTTGCGAGAAAAACTCGGCAATTTGTCCGTCGCGAGCCTTTCCGATTTGCCTCCTTTCGTAGGCGGTGCGATTGGCTACGCCGCTTACGATGTCGTTCGTTACGTCGAAAAACTTCCCAACTCACCTCCAGATGATAGACACTTGCCAGATTTAGATTTCGGTTTCTATGATTTGATGGTGGTGTTCGATAACGTCAATAAGACCGTCATGGTGCTCAATCTAGTGCCCAAGTCCTCCAACGGCGACGACAGGGGAGCGTACGACGCTGCCGTTCAACGCATCCACGAAGTAACCGACCGAATCAGTCAGTCGATACCGGCTATTCCAGCGGCGGACATCGTTCTCGGCCTCGCACCGACCATTCGGCCAAAATCCAATTTCACGCAAGCTGAGTTCGAATCCGCGGTCCTCAAATGTCGCGAGTACATCCAGGCCGGAGACATTTTCCAAGTTGTGTTGAGCCAACGCTTTGAAATCGAAAGCGACTGCGAGCCGTTGGAGGTGTATCGCTCTTTGCGAGTCATCAACCCGAGCCCTTTTATGTTCCTGGTTCGTACTCCGTCCTGTACGCTCGTTGGCAGTAGTCCCGAGGTCATGTCACGCGTCGTGGACCGCGTTGTGACGGTTCGCCCGTTGGCAGGCACGCGCCCTAGAGGAAAGACAACGGAGGAAGACGAACAGTTCGCTCGCGAATTGTTGGCAGACCCCAAGGAGCGAGCCGAGCATGTGATGTTGGTTGACCTTGGGCGAAACGATATCGGCCGCGTTGCAAAATTTGGCTCCGTCCGATTGAGCGATTTGATGGTAGTGGAGCATTATTCGCATGTTATGCACATTTCATCCAACGTGACCGGCATCCTGCGTGACGACATGGACGCCATGGACGCCTTCAAAGCCTGCCTACCCGCCGGGACAGTCAGTGGTGCTCCCAAAGTTCGCGCGATGGAGATCATTGATGAACTTGAGCCAACGCGACGCGGCCCATATGCGGGTGCCGTCGGCTACTTTGACTACCGCGGAAACATGGACACATGCATTACACTACGCACGATGGTGATGTGCGATGGTAGAATCTATATCCAAGCAGGCGCAGGCTTGGTCGCCGACAGTGACCCCACCAGCGAATACCAAGAGACGGTCAACAAAGCCAAAGCCTTAATCACCGCCGTCGAGGCAACGATAACAAGACTCCGTGTCCAAAATCATGGCACGAGTTGACCACGAGCAAACCGAGAGGCGGTGATTTTATTCGCAGGGTGCAAAACATTGTCGCCTTTTGCTCCGCAAAAGTGCATTAAGGCGAGGGGCCGTTTGAAATCTACCTATAAACCGGGTGGCACGCTCTGAGGCTGTGATTTTTTCGAATCTGAAGAAAGTACCCATCACGCTCCGCGTGATGTTGCCTCAGAAACCAAGGGTTTTTGAACTGCGAA
>JAYTVM010000419.1:0-14433 GCA_043743995.1 Pirellula sp.
AGACTCGCGCGTACCGATCGAAATCGTGTTTGATCAGGGGTTTGGTGATCTCTTCGTTACCCGCATCGCAGGCAACATCGCTTCGAGTGAGAATGTCGGCAGCCTGGAGTTCGGTACTTTGGTGCTGGGAGCCAAGGTTCTGTTTGTGTTGGGGCATTCCAATTGTGGAGCTGTCGTGGCAACCATCAAGGCGGATGAAGTGCCCGGACAGATCAGCGGGCTCTTCCAACACATTCGTCCGGCTGCAAAAGAGGCCAAGGGCGATCTCGTTAGAGCGGTGGAGGTCAACGTGCGAAATCAAGCGACGACTCTGGCCGAGTCCTCTCCAGTGATTGCTAGACTCGTTCGCGAAAAAAAACTGATCATTGCTGGCGGTGTTTATAACCTGACGACAGGCAAGGTCGCTCGCGTCGAACTTCCGCAAGTTGAAAGTGGAATGAAATCATGACGCTCTTCCAAATGTTTCAGTCCAACATTTGCTCTCCGATGGTGTTGGCATTCGCCTTCGGGATCGTTTGTCGCTTGATCAAGAGCGAAATGGCGATTCCACGTGATCTTTACACATCGCTCTCCATCTATCTCTTGTTTGCGCTTGGGCTTAAGGGTGGCGTGGAGCTTTCCCATAGCCAATGGCAACAGCTCCTTTTGCCAGCAGTGGTGACGATCGCCTTAGGTGTTATTACGCCTATCAGTTCTTTCCTGTCGCTACGTTACTTGGGACGATTCTCGATTGCCGATGCGGCGGGCATTGCCGCTCACTATGGCTCTGTTTCTGCAGTCACCTTTATTGCAGCGGAGAAGTTCGTGCTTGCGAATTTGGGGGATGGATCCGTCGCCCCGTTTATGCCGACGCTGCTCACTCTCTTGGAAATTCCGGGCATTCAAATCGCTTTAGCCATCGGTGTCCTTGGCTTGGCCAAGTCCAAGCGGGATAAAGAGACCGCTTCTGGAGCCCGAGCGGTTGATGCCGCCGGCCCTTCGCTCGGGGCCGTTTGGCATGAATTGCTGACAGCCCGTTCCATGGTTTTGCTGGTCGGTGGCATGGTCATAGGCTTCCTAATTGGGTACGAAGGCTATGCCTCTGTAAAACCTTTTTTCGACAAAGGAGAATGGATGTTCAAAGGCGCATTGACGTTGTTCCTGCTTGAAATGGGGCTGGTGGCCGGTTCACGATTGGCCGACCTGAAGCACGCTGGTGCGTTTTTGATCGTTTTCGGAATTGCGGCTCCGATCGCTCATGGTGCATTGGGTGTCTATCTGGGCTCATTAGCAGGACTGGACGCAGGGAGTTGCACCGTATTGGGGGCCATGGCAGCCAGTGCGAGCTACATCGCCGCACCACCGGCCGTGAGAATGACCTTGCCCGATGCAAACCCAACCTTTTACTTGACAGCCGCTCTTGCGATTACTTTCCCTTTCAATCTGCTTGTCGGAATTCCCCTGTACTTTCGAATGGCTTTAGCCATGGCTGGACATTGACTCTCCATGAATACGTATACGCTGACTTTGTTGACGATTGTGGCTGAGGCACTTCTTAAGGATCGGTTGATCCATGAGGTTCGCCATGCCGGCGCTAAGGGTTTCACGATCACGGAAGTTTCTGGCGAAGGCTCTCGCCAGCGACGAGTAAGCGAGCTACTCGGTGACAATATCAAGATCGAAGTCATTGCGAAGCGGGAAACCGCAGACAAGATTTTGACCATTCTTCAAAAGGATTTTTTCCCTCGCTTTGCGGTCGTTGCATTCATGAGCGATGTCCAGGTCGTGCGCGAGGACAAATATACCTGATACGCGATGGGCACAATCGTTTTAGCGTTTGCTACCAATCAATGTGATAAGATCACCGATGGAGCGATGCGATTCCACTGGATGTCGCAACGCACGCTTGCTCTGGATACGATATTGGTTCTTTCGGCCAACTTTTTCGCGCTCGATAAAACCATCATGTTCCAGGTCCGCGATAATTCTCTGTACCGCTCGCTCCGTAATTCCGATTCTTAAAGCAACTTCCCGCAAGACCAGGGAAGAGTCTTGCGACAACAGGATCAATACGTGTGCGTGATTGGTCAGAAACGTCCAGCGGACTTTTTCTGGTTGTGTTGTCGGATCGTCGACGGGTTTGTTTTTTTTGGCCGGGCGTGGTGTAGGTGCCAATTTTGACCTCGTCGACTGGGACTTGGATAAAACCATCTCGAAATGCCACCTGTGCGAAAAAACACGTCTACCCTGTTTGTATCAACGCCCAACACAAGTCACGCAGTGAAAACGGCTGCAGGAACAAACTTCTTAATGATAGTGAGTAACGTACGACGTTGCAATCGCGACTTTGGTGTACGGAATTCGCGGCGGTCGATCTATTACGAGCGTTTGATTTCGATCTATCGCGAGACAGGAAGGGGCGAAAATGGGACTGGTGAAACTTTGAATGTCGGGGCTTCGCGTTGTGAGAACGCTAAGGGTGGAACTGCGACGGGTGGAACTGGGATCTGAGGAACTGGGATCTGAGGAACTTTGCCCCCATCAGCTTTGCCCCCATCAGCTTTATCTGCATTTGCTTTATCGGCATTTGCTTTATCGGCTGAGGTTGTGTCCGGCGAGGTTGCGTCTTGCGAAAACGTGTCTTGCGAGGATGTGACGACTGGGTTTGCAGAGTACGCGGAGTTAAAGCTCCGCACCATGCCGCCGCCGAGGGCTTGATAGGCGTTTACGATGGCCATTAGTTGTTGTTTTTTGGTTTCGATAATGACCACTTTTGCATCTTGGAGATCGCGTTGAGCCAAGAGTACTTCTACGTATTCAACCCGTGCGCCTTGAAAAAGCTTTGTGGCGACATCGACCGAGGCCTCGAGTGCTTCCAACTGCTGCTTCTTGATCTCGATGCTCTGGCCATACTTCTCTACCTTGCTCATGTAATTCATGACCTCAGTGAAGGCGTTCAAGACAGTGCGTTGGTAGTTGTACACAGCTTGCAATTGCTCGGCATTCGCATTCATGTACGCGGCCTTGATTGCGGCCCTATTGACCAACGGAGCTACTACGTCACCGAATGCGTTGTAAATCAAGGATGCCGGAGTCGAGAACAGAAACCCGGCATTAAAGGCTCGATAGCCAACGCCAGCGCTGATGTTCAGCGAGGGATAGAAGTTGGCTCGGGCGACCTGCACTTCGAGTCCGGCAGCCGCTAGTTCTCGCTCCGCTTGACGGATGTCATTACGGTTTTGAAGCAATTGCGCGGGTACTCCGGCGCTTAGCGAGTGTAAGTTTAGATTGATGAAGTCGACTGTCTGGCGTTCGATGGGCTGCGGGAAGCGACCGGCAAGGAAATTGATTCTGTTTTCGGCCTCGACGATTTCCTGGGCAATGACCAGCTTTTCGCTTTGGTTTTTGCGAACTTCGGCCTGAAAACGCTGGACTGGTAACTCGGTGCCGCGGCCCGCATCAAATTTGGCCTTGGTCAACTCAAGGCTCTTTTCTTGGAGTTCGATGGTTTTGTCTAGAGTCTGAAGCCGTTTGTCAAGCGCCAGAAGGTCGTAGTATTCCTCTGCAATGTCTGCTATTAAACGGGTTATAACGTAATTCCGTCCATCGTTAGTGCCCAAGTAGCGTAAGGCTGCTGCGCTGCGCGCGTTCCGTAGCTTTTTCCAAATGTCAATTTGCCAGGAGACGTTGGTTCCGACTAGGAAATCGGGAAGCGGATCGGGAAACGATTTACCGCTGGCCATCAGGTTGCTCTCGACTGCTCCCTCACGAGTGAATTCACCGGATTTTTCTGCCCCGGCGCGTGCGCCGAACGAGAGGAAAGGAAAGTAAGCACCACGACGGGCTAAAACCTCGTTGTTGGCAATCCGAATGTCCTGTGCCAGTATTTTTAGCTCCTGGTTATCGACCAGTGCTTGGTCGACCAAGCCAGTGAGCAACGGATCGCTAAAAAACTCATGCAACTCAACGCAAGCGGAGTTTTCCCAACTCACTTGGCCGTTGAAGGTATCCGGTAGTGGCTTTCCCTGATCCGGTCGACATAACGCCGGAATGTTACAGCCCGAATTGCCAAAAACGATTCCCGAAAGAATCAAGGTTACAAGACCGCGTTTCATCGGCTTTTTTGTCGAATACGTATTCAATTGATTCATGGGTCTATTCCTTGACGTACTAATCCAGAAACATCCCTTCCTGGGTTCCAAGCTTGTCGCTCGCTCTTCTAATCTTCGTCCGACCAGCAATTCGCACTTTATCGGTTATTACGCGAAGCTCGAATATGATGCTTGGCTAAATTGTACTGCTGAGCTGAGCCCACATGTGCTGCTTAGCTAGCCTAAGAATCGCTCGACCAATTAGTAGTGTCGTAGCGAAACTCGCCAAGAGTTTCAGCGCCCGCTCATTCCGAAAGTCTTGGCGACTTCCGCTACGGGAAACGCGGATAGTTATTGATCGAACGGTCCTTAGCAACTTCGATAAGACTTCCAGAAAGAGCTTGCACGCACAGAAAGCATTAGTGCTCAGTCAAGGCGGAAGCTTCTTGTTCGAAACGTTCACTCAGGGGTTGATTCGTTTCGTCCTTGAGAAGTTTCCGACCGTCGGCCATCTTGGCAAAAATGTAATAAAGACCTGGAATCACGAGGACGCCGATCAAGGTGCCCATGAGCATTCCGCCTACGGCGGTGGTGCCGATGGTACGGTTCCCGATCGCTCCAGGGCCCGAGGCGCGGACCAGCGGAATCATCCCGGCAATGAATGCGAACGATGTCATCAGAATCGGCCGGAAACGCAATTTTCCTCCCTCGATAGCAGCATCGATTAGGCTCACTCCCTCCTGCCGACGCTGCACCGCGAATTCGACAATCAAAATTGCATTCTTGCCAAGCAGACCGACCAGCATGACAAGACCGATCTGAGCGTAGACGTCGTTCGACAACCCCATCGCTTTGAGAAATAGAAACGACCCAAAAAGGCCGATCGGCAGCGAGATAATAACGGCCAACGGTAAGAGAAAACTCTCATATTGCCCTACCAAAACGAGATAAACGAAGATAATGACAATCACAAAGATGTAGATCGCCGTGTTCCCTTTTTTTGCCTCGTCATACGAGAGACCCTGCCAGTCGATGTCGAATCCGCGAGGAAGCGTCTCGGCTGCGACTTTTTGAATCGCCGCAATCGCTTGACCGGTGCTGAAGCCAGCAGCCGGTGCGCCTTGAATTGCCGCAGTCGTATACAGGTTGTAGCGGCTGATCTCATTCAAGCCTTGCTTCTTTTTGATCGTGAGAAATGCAGAGTAGGGCACCATGGCTCCTTTATCATTCTTGACGAACATGTTTTCTAAATCGTCAGGAAGGCGGCGGAACTCTGGCGCGGCCTGGACGTAGACCTTGTAGAACTGGCCGAAGCGGACGAAGCCCTGCTCCCAAGTGCTTCCGACGACAATGGAGAGATTGTTCATGGCGTCAGCGATCGATATCCCCTTCTGCATGGCCATGTCATTGTCGATAACCAATTCGTACTGTGGGTAGTCGCTGGCGAAGAAGGTAAAGAGGCCTTTCAGTTCCGCGCGTTTGGACAACGCGGCCATGAACTTGTCCGTTACTTCTCCCATTTGCGCATAGTTACCGCTGTTCGTCTTATCCAGCAAGTTCAAGGAGAATCCACCGGCTGCACCAAACCCCGGAACCGCAGGGGGCTCATAGAACTCGAGCTTCACGTTGGCAATCTCGCTCCCTTTCCTCTCAAGTTCCTGAATAATTTCCTTCGATGTCAGCTTGCGTTCGGCCCAGGGCTTCAAGTTGATGAGACAGGTCCCTGCATTGGACCCGCGACCCTGAGTCAGAATCTCGTAACCGGCAATCGACGAGACTGTCTTGACTTCGTCAAACTCTTGGCAGATCGCTTGTAACTCGTGGGACTTGGAGTTGGTGTATTCGAGTGTCGAGCCGGGCGGTGTCTGGATGATCCCATAGATAACGCCCTGGTCTTCGAGCGGGATGAAACCCGACGGAAGCAAACCGTTCACCAGGAATATACCATAGCCGAAGCCTGCCACGATGAGCATCGTTAGGACTCGTCGTGGTACCAAGAGACGCAGGATGCCCGCGTAACCACCTGTAACTTTCTCGACGCACTGATTGAAGAAGTGCAAAAACATACCCAGCGGTCCGCGTTTTCTCTCCTCACCTGGCTCGCTTCCCGACAGGGTTGAACGGAAGGTCAACATGAACAACACGGCCATGACTCCCCCGATGCCCATGGTTAACTCGTCCGTTAGAGGAATTTGTTCCGAAACGAGTTCGTGGACGATCTCTATCTTCAACAAGTAGTACACTCCAATTCCTGCCCCCACACCCAAAAGCACAGCCAGTAAAGTGCGTAAAGAGTTGGCGTAATGGCAAGCGATGCCTTTAATGCAACGGTTCAAGAATCTTAATACTGCGCCCTGTTCTTGATGTTTTGTAAGGGGCCTGAGAATCATGGCACAAAGAACGGGAGTCAGTGTCAATGCAACCAACCCCGAAAGTACGATTGACATGGCCATCGTCAGTCCGAACTGGCGATAGAACACACCGACAGGCCCGGTCATGAAAGTTACCGGAACAAACACGGCTGTCATCGTCATCGTGATGGCGATGATCGCGCCACTGATCTCATGCATGACTTCCTGCGTCGCCTGATAAGGTCCGAGGTGTTTGGTGTGCATTTTTTCGTGCACCGCTTCCACCACCACAATCGCATCGTCCACCACGACTCCGATCGCCAACACCAGCGCGAACAGCGTGATTAGATTGATCGACAAACCAAACATCAGCATGAAAAAGAAGGCTCCGATGAGCGATACTGGAACCGCGAGGACCGGGATTACCGTGCTGCGGAAGTCCCCCAAGAACAGATAGACCACTAACGATACGAGAATGAACGCCTCGACCAAGGTGTGTAAAACCTTCTCAATTGACGCGTCCAGAAAGCTTGAAACGTCATAATTGATCTCATAGTCCATGAGGGGAGGAAAGGACTGCTTCTTAATTTCCGCAAGCTTCTCTTTGACCCTCTTGATGACTTCGCTCGCGTTGGAACCGGGAGCTTGTTTTAGGACGATTGCAGCCGCAGGTTTGCCGTCGATGTCTGAGTAAAGATCGTAGAAAGAGGAACCCAACGAGACTTTGGCGACATCCTTCATTCTCAGGATCTCGCCTTCCGGGTTGGCTTTCAAGATGATATTCTCGTATTGCTCCGGTTTGTCGTAGCGTCCCACCCAAGTCAACACGTATTCGATGGTTTGGGACGTCGTTCCGGTCGCTTGGCCAAGTCGTCCGGGCGAACCGATGATGCTCTGTTCAGCCACCGCCTTCATGATTTCCTCGGCGGAAACTTTGTAAGCACGCATGCGTTCCAGATTCAGTTCGATCCGCATGGCGTAGGCGCGGTTGCCGAGAATGGTAGGCCTTGCAACTCCCTGGATTCGCTTGATCTCAGGCAGGACCTGATTGTTCGCAAAGTTGAAGAGAAAATTTTGATCGACGTTTTTATCCGTACTGTAGACGTTCACATACATCAGCATGCTTGACATGTTCTGCATGACGATAATCCCCTCGCGATCCACGATGGGAGGGAGGTTGTTCTTCACCGCTTGGACCCGGTTGTTGACGTTCATGACCGCCACGTTTGGATCCGTGCCGGGCTCGAAAACGATCTGAATCGTTGCCTCACCGGCACTGGTGGCATCGGAGATCATATAGCGCATGTCCTGGACGCCATTGATGGATTGTTCCAGAATCACAAGCACCGAGTCGATCAAAACATTGGCACTCGCACCAGGAAAAGACACCGAGACCACAACGCTTGGAGGCGCTACGTCGGGGAACTGAGAAATCGGCAACGTCACAATTGCCAGTCCCCCCAAAAAGAGGATGATCAGCGAGATGACAATGGCCAATGCTGGCCGATGAAGGATTTTTGCGAACATGAATGGAAAGGTGCCTATTCCGCGTGGTATTTGAGATGATTGAGCGCTTGTTCGGCGGACTCAAACTCGTATTCCACCTCGTCACCGTCGCGAACCTGACGAATCCCCTCAAGAACAATCCTGTCGTTCGCCCCCAGCCCGTTCTTGATCAGATAAATGTCGTCCATTTCGTTCAATATGACGATCTCTCGCTGCCGAATCACTCCACGCTCCAGGCTCTTGTGGCACTCATGCTCGCCGCCGTGCTCCGCAGTTTCGTTTCCTTTATTCTCCTCGCCGTGCAGCGCGTCAACCTTCTCGCCGTCGGCTATGCGTTCGACAACGAAAGCGTATTTCTTAGCTAGAATCTCGAAGGTCGCACGCTGAGGAATAACGACGGCATTCTGGACAACGCGACTGAGCAATATGGTGCCGGTCTGACCATGACGCAGAATTCGACCCGGGTTAGGAAAATCTGCGCGGAAGGCGATATTCCCTGTCTCGTTATTGAAATCAGCCTCGATCGCAGCGATCGTACCGATCTGTGAGAACTTTACCCCGTTAGCCAGCCTCAATTCGACTGCAATATTGTCCTTATCCGGTCTTGCTTGATACTCGAGGTAACGGGACTCCGGCACGTTGAAGTAGACCCACATGACGCTATTGTCGGAAAGGGTCGTGAGGATGTCACCCTCGGAGATCAGGCTTCCTTGCTGATGACGTTGGTGGTCAATGATGCCATCGAAAGGAGCCTTTATGTTGGCGAAGTTTAATTCGGCCTGCGACAGTTTCACTTTGGCCTTGGCCTTCTGTAGTTTGGCCTGTGCTAGTGCTACCTCCGGCTGCGAGACCACCTTTTGTTGAAACAAACGCTCGGTGTTATTGAACTCAATTTGCGCCAGCTGTGCCTCTGCCACCTCAGCGTCCAACCTTGCCTCGTAAATCGTTGTAACGACCTTGAACAACGAATCCCCCTCCTTGACTGTTTGGCCTTCTTTGACCTGAATCGCCTCAAGATACCCGCTCTCCATTGCCCGGACCTCGATGTGGCGGTACGAGTGGATTTGGCAGACATACTGCTGCGTGTTGACCACTTCCTTTACCATAGGGCAGGTAACTAGGATCTTGTGATGCTCGTGATGGGCTTGCTCTTTCGGCGCGTCGCAAGCCGATATCGGAAGGAATGCCAGGAGCAGGAAAAAGAGTTGGATTAGCGATAATTTCATCGAGCTGTTGTTCTTTGCGTGGTGTCTAGGGGTGCGGGTTGGCTTAGTTAACCAGGATCGACAGAACTGACCTCCCTTGTCCTCTACGCAACTGACGAGCCAAATTTGAAAACGCCTATCAGCCCAAGGGTGCAAATAGATTTCAGGATAAGTCCGAGTGCGGTAGAACGCGGTTCTCTGACTTATAAGCCGACGCTAACTCTTGCAGTTAATCTCGATTACGGGACAGTTCGGTCGCGTTAACCCATACTTGAAGGCAACTGTACGGCGAGCAATTTTTGCAGGGGATGCCGTGGGAACTTGCAACGACGTGAGAAGAATAAGACGGAATTCTTTTACAGTTGCCGAACGGGATATGCAGGTGAACGTTACTTGCCTGCAAGAACCTGCGTGAAACGTGCAATTGTTTGCACGAACGAGCATGTTGTTAAGGTGAGCAGAAAGCATATTTCTCGTGCCATTGCTCGAAGTGAACAGCAAATGAGATATTCTCGCTGCTATTGATGGCAATTTTCTCACTGACAAGCGCCTTGGGTCGTCTCGTTTGGCAGTATGACCGTAAAGGTCGTTCCAGTGGGACTAGTTTCAAAGTCGATACTGCCATCATGTTGACGAACGATTTTGTCGCAAAGCGCTAGTCCCATACCCGTCCCATCGTTTCGGGTTGTGAAATAGGGATCGAAAATCCGAGATTGTATTTCTGAAGGGATTCCATTGCCGGTGTCGCTGATCTCGATACGTAATTTTCCTTCCTGGTCTGAGACGCTGAAACGGAGTGTGCCGCCATGGGGCATGGCGGCGATTGCATTGAGCGCTAAATTCAGCAGAACTTGCTCCAACTGAGCCGCGTCGGCCTGGATCGTGCCAGCGATTTTTCTTGGTGGTTCGACGATGAGCTTGATCTTTTTCCGTTCCGCATCTGGCCTAAGCAGTCGGACGAGTTTCTCGATCATGACCGACACATCAACTGGCGCCCTCCCTATCTCGTGGATGGATGCATAGTTGCGAAAGCCATCCAGTACCCCGCTAATTCTTTTGACCTCTGTATTTAGGACATCAAGGATCTCATTGACTTCTTGATCACCCGTCTCTTTCTGCAATCTTTCGCAAAGTAATTGAATATGGAGCGACAGGGCACTAAGCGGATTCTTAATTTCATGCTGCAAACCTGCAGCGAGCGCACCCAATCCCATGTAGCGTTCCATCCGCCGCAATCGCTCCTCCATCAAAACTTTCTCCGATACATCACGGACGTGTAGGACCATACCAATTTCCTCTTTGGTTCGATTCCGGAGCATTGTGCAGCCTGCTCGGAGTGCTATGCGGTGACCATTTCGTTGGGTTCGGTAATCACGATCGCGAATCGGATGGTGGACTTTGCTCATTTCCTCACAGATGGCTGCCAGCAGAGCATGTTCCGGGCCAAGTTGCATGATTGTCTCCACAGGGTTATCAGAACTCAAACCGACTAGCTCGCGCCCGCGTGGGTTGCTGCTGATGATGCGACCCGTCATGTCCGTCGTTATCACGCCCGCGTCCATGCTAGCCAAAATGTCCGCCGACAACACCTTCACATCCTCCAGGTTTCGCTCGCTGCTAAAGTAGCCGCGAACCACGAATGAAAACGCAACGGCAGCTGCCACGACGTTTAATACAAGGACCAGCGACAGACTCTTCTGAAGCCCAAGTTCGCTCGACAGTTCGTTGGCGACCTGCAAGTCATTGCCATCCAAATGATTTATCAAACGAGTCACAATTTCCTGTTCATTTCGGACATTCATCAAAACCCAGGCCGTTACGACCAAGGCAAACAGGCTTAGGAGACCTAGGGCGAACGCGAACTGTTTGAAACGCGGACTGTCAGTGGTTTCATTCATTCAGGTTCCCTGCAAAACGCGGCTGCATTTGAATTTGTGCTCATGAGAGATTGTACCTGCAAAAGTTGGCTCTACGTGCAATAGTCTGCTCAACGCGAAAGCTTGGGCTCAATGCAGCCCGTAGCGGCCCATCTTGTAATGGAGCGTTCGAACACTGATACCGAGCGCTTTAGCTGTATTCTCGCGATGGAGACTACAGGCTTCCAACGCCATTTGGATCGTAGCCTTCTCGCACTCATCCATCGCTTCGGACAGAGAGCTTGGCATCTTCGTATTCAAGTTGGAGACCTTTCGCAACTCGGCCGGAAGTTCGCCTTCCTGAATCACTTCACCGGCGCAAGTAATTACGAGCCGCTCGATGACATTGCGAAGCTGGCGAACATTACCAGGCCAACCGGCGGCTACCAGGATCTTCATCGCCTCCGAGGAAGTTTGCTTGGCACTACGTTTGTGACGAGTACAAAAGTATTCCAAAAAATGTTCGACCAGCAGCGGTATGTCTTCGCGACGACTTCGAAGTGGTGGGAGTTCGATCGGGATTACATTCAATCGGTAGTTGAGGTCTTCGCGAAACGTCCCTTCTTCGATCAAATCCTGAGTGGATCGATTGGTAGCTGAAACAATCCGTGCATCGGAAAGCAATTGTTCCTCACCGCCAACTCGAGTGTATTCGCCCGTTTCCAATACGCGCAACAAATCGATTTGGCTTTTAGAAGACATCTCGGTGACCTCGTCCAAGAATAGCGTGCCGCCAGCGGCTCGTTCAAAGCAACCAGGTTTTTGACGCGTTGCACCGCTAAAGGAACCTTTTTCATGTCCGAACAGTTCGCTCTCAAGCAACGTTTCTGGGAGCGCGCCGAGATTGACAGCAATGAATGGCCCTCGGCTGCGGTTGCTCATGTCATGCAAAGCCCTCGCGATTAGCTCCTTTCCCGTTCCGCTTTCGCCATGAATCATTACGGTAGCTTCAGTAGCCGCAACCTGACGGACTTGGAGAAAGATATCCTCCATCGCAGCTCCGCCCGCGATGATGTTGGACATTTCACCGGAGTCCGCGAGTCGATGACGCAGAGTTAGGTTTTCTTGTTGAAGCTCGTAGTGGTTACGCGCCTTGCGAACTTGCTGGCGAACGAGATTAAGGTCAACGGGCTTGAGTATGAAGTCGAAGGCGCCTGCCCGCATCGATTCAACCGCCGTTTCAACGGTTCCGTGAGCGGTAATGACGATCACTGCCGTTTGCGGGCGACTCTGAAGAATCCGCCTGAGCAACTCAAGCCCCGTCATGTTGCAGTTCAGACGCACATCGACAATGACGAGTGGATGTTTCGCTAAGTCGAATTTCACCAATGCTTCGTCGGCATCGGCCGCCGTCTCAATCGTATCTGCCTCCGCCGCAAGACCTTTGGCAAGCCCAGAGCGAATGTTCGGTTCGTCGTCAACGATCAGGACGCCAAATTGCTCAGAATGATCCATCGGGGAGGAGACCTTAACTATCGTATTGGCCAAGTGACGTGTTGCAAAAAGTGAAAACTGCGTACGCAGTTCCCGTTCCAAATTCATGAAAGAGTCACTGAACGCTAGTTGCATATGCCATAAACGACTGAAGTTAAATGAATTTTCGATCTTGGAGTTTGGTTGCGCTCATTCGTCAATTCTACAGGAAAAGGGTATTCCGTGCCTCTGTAGTGCAATTGGCTGCATGAGCAGTGCAAGGAATTGCAGTTCTGCGAAGAGGTATTCAAGTACTATTGCACTCAACTCCCTGGAAAAGGTATCTCCGATCACAGTTCGTTCGGGATAGACGTTTTTTTATCGACATCTGTCGATGTCAGGAGTCTCGCGTGGCAATGAGGTCAGCAATTCAAAGTCCACACCTGCTTGGCGCTGGAATCCTAGCTACTCTATTGAGCGTCTATCACATGGCCACGGAAGATGGCCTTCTTGGGCTCATCAAAGGTCCAGCAGTAGTCACTGCCGGACCTACCGGCGCGCAAACGTCATACCGTAGCGGCGATGTAATGCCGGGGTCAACCAATGAACCGACTATTGGTTATCCGAGCCCCGGAAATGTCCCTTCGAATTCCTTCAGTTCCCAAGGCGACATGCGCGTTCTCTTCTCGCCGCAAGGAGGTTGTACTGAAGCAATCGTAGCAGAGATTAATCAGGCACAACGAGAACTCTTAATACAGGCATACTCATTTACCTCGGAACCGATCGCTGCAGCCTGTGTTGCGGCTCATCAGCGAGGCGTGAATGTGATTGCTATTCTCGACAAAAGCCAAGAAACGGAGCAATACTCAGCGGCTGATTTTCTGCTCAATTCAGGCATTCCTACCGTGATCGATGCAAAGCATCAGATCGCACACAACAAAATCATTCTTGTCGATGGCCGCACAGTGATTACCGGTAGCTTCAACTTTACGACGAACGCAGAGAAATCGAATGCAGAGAATCTGTTGATCATTCACGATCGTCCAGACCTCTATGCCGCCTATGAAGCGAATATGCGAATTCACTTTGAACACAGCGAAAAATACGGCGGACACCATCAGGCATCCAAACCGACTAAGTTCGGAATAACTCGACATTGAGTGATCCTACTATTTCTTTGAAAATCAACAGCCGCTCACTTGCCGGTGATAACCCCAACCCATAATGATCCATCTGTTTGCCAGGGATCGCCTCCGCCATTCTTTCCGGACAAATTCGTTTGGAATCCATCGATTTTGTAGGTCGTTGTGAATTCATTTGCCTTCTCAATGCAATCAAAAATGAATTTGCGTTCAGAATCAATATCGGATGCAGTGTGATGAGTAAGTGCGCCACTAACGTGGCTGAAACCGACGCGCGTGTCGTAGGTCGCTGCCCCTATCCAAAAAGGGCGACCGTCATCTACTGCCACGTCCGTACGCCATAGTCGAATATGATGCCGGCGACTTGGACTATGACCTACCTCTTGTTCAAACGCTAGATCCTCACGCCGCCCAAATAGAAATAGGTCGCTAACCGGGGCATCCTCAAATGGGCGGTCAAGTACAGTATCAAAACCAATCTTGAAATCGTTTCTAAAATTCAGAGGAGCAGCCGTTCGCCACATTGCGGCGCACCGGTATCAGATTCAGTAGCAGCATTGTTACCGCCATCCCTCCAACGACAACAATGTCGAGTCTAACGCAAAGCGACTCTTTTGGCGAAACGAAGTGCTCGAAAGTCACTGAATCAAGAATTATTTTCCGTGGTGGCCTCGAAACTTGTCAGGTTGAGCTGCAACTTAAGCAATCTCGACTGGAATCGTGCCGGAACTCACAAGCTTCTTAAACTCTAGAAAGTCCGATTCCACTTGATCCGCGTATGCAAGTCCAAAGGCTTCCAGAGCAAAGTCGAATTGATCGCCGGTACCCAG